>CAJOQX010000281.1 GCA_905236865.1 Candidatus Rifleibacteriota bacterium | reverse complement strand
TATGTCAGCTAACGCTGACTTCTCCCCTTAAAAGGGGAGCAATTTTATGGTTTATTTCATCTAAAATGTAACTAATTATTTAACATTTACAGTAATGACGTATTGCTGTCGGTTTGCAATAACGAAACCCAAAACACAAATTTTCGTTAATTCATTGCCATATTAATAAATAGAGAATAATTTTGCTAGATAACTGGTTTCTTTTTAGACTTGATTTTATAAATCTCTGGTATGGAGCAGCTTTCTTTTTACTAGCTACTTTAGCTTTTATACTCCACTCTAACCAACATTCCAATTCAAAAACTTTTTTGAATTGGAATATGTTTGGAGTGTATGGAATTTTTTATGGTATTTCTCTATGGCTAAATGATTTATACATTTCATATCAAAATCAATCTTGGCTAAATTATTTACAATATTTATTCCTTTTTGGTTCTTTAAATTATTTATATAAATTTGCTTTAATTGGTTCTAAATATCATGATTTTAAAGTTTATTTTAAAAATAAGCTTATTTTTATTTTATTTGCATTAAATCTTACAACAGCTTTTTATAATCTTAATTATTTCATTTTTGTTTCGATTATTATTCTAGGAATTCCAGTATCAATTCAAGTAATAGCATTATTTAGAAATCTGTCAAAAAAATACAACGAGATAAAAGAATTTAACATAATTAGTATTTGTTTAAGCGTCTTTTTCATATCAAAACTTATTTTATTATGTAGACCTTTTTTTTATTCTGATTTCTACATCAATTCTTTTTCAAAAATAAACATAATATACGCTATTTTAGGATATATAACAGTCATATCTGCAAGTATAATTATTTTTTCAATATGGAATTATGCTAAAAAAACTATTAAAGAACAAATATTATTTTTTAAAAATTACTATTTTCCAATAATATGCCTAATACTTTTTATAGCTTCTTTTGCACTTTTAGAATGGAAAACACATTATGTATACGACAATATCCAGCAAAACTATTTAAGAAATACAGCGAGTCTTGCTAGAACTATTAATTACTATGGGATTCATGAATTAATAAGTAACAATAAATATGAAAATACACCTTTATATAAAAGAATTTGCAAACAATTAAGAATTTATTCAAATAATCAAAATCCTAAAATTTTAAATATCTGTCTTATAAATAAAATCAATGATAAATACTATTTAGGTCCTCGCAGCAATAAAAGCAATTCGGATATTACTAAAACTCCTTACGAAAAAAACATAGAATTATTGGATAAAGTTTACAAAACAGGTAATCCAATTATTAGTTCCAGTTATCATGAAAAATTAGAAAAACTTATATTTATTTATGCACCTGTTTTCTCTATAGAAAGCGATTCTAAGATTTCATACATAATTTGTCTTGAAATAGAATCAATTCATTGGAAAAAAATAATAGAAAATGACCGAACAAAAAACATTATTGGATTAATGATACTTTTATCCTTTCCTTTCATTGTCTTTTTCATTCTAAATATCTATAGAAAAATCAATATTATCAAAAACAACTTAACTCCTTTACCTTATCTAACATTTGTATATGGATTAATTTGTAGTATTATTTTTGCTTTATTTTTTGAAAACATTTATTTGGAAAAAAGCAAGCAAGAATTTTTCTGGTTAGCAGATTCAAAAGCTCAATATGTTACAAGTTTCTTTAAAAGGTTGAGAATAGATCTGGATAGAGGTCGACATTATCTTATAAAAACAGAAGGCTTCAAAAGCTTCGATGATTTTAATTTCTTTGCAGAAAACTTCTCTAATAATCTAGACAATAGATATTGGAAATGGCTAGATATAGTTGATGGCAATAAACTTGAAGAATATGAAAATATAGTCAAACAAGAAAAAGGTTTTGAACAATTTAGAGTCAGAGAATTTAAAAATCTTAACAATATAATTCCTGTAGAAAAAACAAAACTATATGTTCCAATTCGTTATTCTTACCCTTTGGAAGAACATATAAAAACTATTGGTTGTGATTATTATAAAGAAAAACTTAGAGCAAATATTTTAAACGAAGTTTTTCAAACTAATATGCCTACTGCGATTTGCCTAAGCGATTTTTCAAATCGATATAAGCAGAACTGTATGTTTATTTTTATTCCTATAGAAGACAAAAAAAATGGTAAAATAGCTAATTTCCTTATAAAAATTCTACCATTACAAACAATCATTGAAGAAATAATGTCTAACCAAAACAACTTTAAAGATAGTATAATTTTTGATTTAGTCGATTTGGAAAGAGATAATGGATATAATATTTTAGCAAGCTATCCAAGAACTACAGATGAAAACAAAAGCCAATTACCTATTTATTCATATCCTATTTTTATTTTTGGAAAAACTTTAGCAATAAATATTAGACCAAATGCTAGTTATACAGACTATCTTTTTACAAACGCTTTTTTTGGGGTAATTACTTCATCTGGAATTATAATTTCAATATTAATAGCTATTTTTGTTGCTTTCTTACAACGTAAACAAAAAGACCTAGAAAAACTTGTTGAAGAAAGGACAAAAGAAGTATTAAAACAAGAAAACCTTATAAAAAGTATATCAGATAATCTTCCAATGGTTTCATTTAGATGTATTGGAACAAAAGGAGATTATAAATTTAGTTTTATTAGTTCTGAAATAATAAATCTTGTAGGAGTTGCACCATCCGACTTTATAAGAGGAAATAAATCTTACAATGATTTTATTTATCCAAATGATGTTTTTATCGTTTGGAAAAGCATTGTCGAAGCTGCTGAAAATTCAAAGCATTTTGATATCGAATATAGAATTATAGATAGGAATAAAAAAATAATTTGGGTTAATGAACGTGGTCATGTCACTTTTTCTCAAGATGGGGAAAGTCTTTTAATTGACGGCTCTATTGCTGATATTACAGCAAAAAAAGAAGATATAGCTAAATTAAATGAAAGTTTATATGAATTGGAAAAAAACAATGAAAAATTAAGAATTCAAACAGAGAAAGCAAATAAATATGCAAAAGAAGCAAAAATAGCAAATGAATATAAAAGCCAATTTCTAGCAAATATGAGTCACGAAATCAGAACACCATTAAACGCAATTATAGGAATGGGTGAGCTATTAAAAGATACAGAACAGAGCATTATTCAAAAGAAGTATACAGACATAATAAGTTCCAGCTCAACTAATTTACTTGCTTTAGTAAATGATATTCTTGATTTTTCTAAAATGGAAGCTGGAAAACTCAAACTAGAAAATATTACTTTCAAATTGGCAGACAATATAGATGAAGTTGTTAAAATGCTAAGTATCAAAGCCTCAGAAAAGAATTTAATTCTAACCTGCAATATAGAAAGCGATGTTCCTCTTTACTTAAAAGGTGACCCGCATAGATTAAAACAAATACTAATTAATCTAGTCAGCAACGCAATTAAGTTTACTGAAAATGGAAGCGTAAATATAAAAGTTAGATTAGGACAGAGATATGAAGATGATGCACTTCTGAAATTCAATGTCATTGATACAGGTATAGGAATTGAAAGAAAAAATATAAGCAAATTATTCAATCTTTTTGAACAAGCAGATAATTCAACATCAAGAAAGTATGGTGGAACTGGACTTGGTTTAGCTATTAGCAAACAGATTGTCAATCTTTTTCATGGTAAAATTGGTGTTGAAAGCAAATATGGTAAAGGCTCAAATTTCTGGTTTACTGCCAGATTTTCAATTATTTCAGAAGATTACTATAATGAAAATTCACAAAATATAGAAAAAACAAATAATCTTAGTAACAGAGATAAAAATGTTAATAACAATAATTCTGATGAATCTAACACAAAAAGAGATATTTCAATAAGCATTAAACATATAGATGATTCAATAATAGACAGAGAAGCTTTGACCCAAAAACTATTAAACGATGAAATATTAATAGCAAAAATACTTTCAACTTTTAATAATGTAGCTCCTGGAACAATTGAAACCTTACGTTTTGCTATAGAAGCAGAGAATTATGAATTAGCGCAAGAACAAGCTCGCAGTCTAAAAAGTGCTGCTTCAACCATTTGTGCAACAAACTTAGAAAGATTAGCTAGCAATCTAGAAAACTGCTTCATAAATAATGATTATAGTCATGCACCAGATATTTTCCAAAAACTAGAAGAAGAGTATAATAAAGTCCAAAGGGAAATATTTATAAAAAAATAACAAATAGATTATAAATTAGGGAAAAAATATTATGGCACTAGTTTCAATGCAGAATGTAAGCCTTTCATTTACAGGCACAAAAATATTAGAAGATTTAAATGTTCAAATAGAAAAAGGGCAACGAATCTGTCTACTAGGCAGAAATGGAGTCGGAAAGACAACTTTATTAAGAACTCTTGCTGGTGAATTAAAGCCAGATTTAGGAAGTGTACAAGTTGGACAAGGAGTTAAAGTAGCTTATTTTTCTCAAAACATACCACAAAACATTTCTAAAAACGCTTACGAAATAATATCTGAAGGATTAGGGGAAATAGGTGAACTCGCCAAAGGCTATCATAAAGCAGAAAAATCATTAGAAACAAATTATACTTCTGTTGTTGCAGAAGAACTAGATAAATACCGTAATTTGTTAGATAAAAATAATGGCTGGTCTTGTTTAGACCAGATTGGCAAAATTATTTCAAAAATGAATATTGATGGTAATTGGGAATATGACAATCTTTCTGGCGGACAAAAACGTAGAGTAATACTAGCAAAAGCCTTAGTTTGCAATCCAGATGTATTATTACTAGACGAACCAACAAACCATCTTGATATTGAAACAATAGCTTGGCTAGAAGATTTTTTGCTCAGGCTTTCTACTACTTTAGTTTTTGTGACTCACGATAGAATGTTGCTAAAAAGACTTTCCACACGTATTATTGAATTAGACAGAGGCAAACTTTACGATTGGAATTGTGATTACGATACTTTTCTACGAAGAAAAGCTGAAGTTTTGTCAGCTGAAGAAAAAGATTGGGAACGTTTTGACAAAAAGCTCGCCCAAGAAGAAATATGGATTAGACGGGGAATTGAAGCAAGAAGAACAAGAAATGAAGGTAGAGTCAGAGCATTAAAGAAAATGCGTGAAGAACGTAAGCAACGCCGAGAAAGAATTGGCAAAGCGAATATGAAGCTGACAAAATCTGCCGATTCAGGATATGAAGTAATAGAAGCAGAAAATGTTTCTTTTGCTTACGGCGAGAAACAAATCATAAAAGATTTTTCTTTAAGAGTTGTCAGAGGTGACAAAATAGGAATAGTAGGAGTTAACGGTTGTGGCAAAACCACATTAGTAAAATTACTTCTAGGAGAATTAAAACCAACATCTGGAACAATAGAATTAGGCACAAACTTACAAATAATGTATTTTGACCAACTTCGCTCACAATTAGATGAAAATAAAACAGTCTGGGAAAACGTATCTCCCGACAGTGATCAAGTTATTTTGAATGGAAAAACACAGCATATAATTGGTTATTTACAGAATTTTCTTTTCTCGCCTGAACGAGCCAAAACCAAAATCAGCGTTCTTTCTGGAGGAGAAAAAAATAGAGTTTTACTAGCCAAACTTTTTGTTTCTCCTGCTAATCTACTGGTATTAGACGAACCAACTAACGATTTAGACATAGAAACCTTAGAATTATTAGAAGAATTAATAAGTGAATTTCAGGGAACAGTTCTTCTAATTTGCCATGACAGAACATTCTTAAATAACGTTGTGTCAAGCACTCTAGCTTTTGCAGAAAATGGTGAGATAAAAGAAATTGTCGGTGGTTATGATGAATGGTTGCAAGAAAGAAAACTTGAATCAGAAGAAAAAAACAATAATAAAATTACCAATAAAGACAACAAAAATCAAAATGAAACAGAAAAAAGTAACTCAAAAACGAAAAAGCTTACATTTAAAGAAAAACAAGAATTAATCAATCTTCCAAAAATGATAGAAGAAGCTGAAAAAGAAGTAGCTTTAATTCAATCAAAGCTTGCAGACCCACTTTTTTATAAATCAGGTGAAAATCCAAACCTTTTAAATCAGCGAATTACGGAATTAGAAGATTTACAGCTAAGCTATATGGAACGTTTAGAAGAACTTGAAGCAAAAAACTAATAATATTTTTAGACTATTTTATATAAAGTGTTGACAGTTAGCCATTTCCGTACTAGAATTGTTTGTAGAAGCTTTTTTTCAAGGAGAAGACAATACTGATGACTGAATTAAAAAAGGTTGCAAAAAGAGATGGCAAAATAGTTGACTTTGATAAAGAAAAAATTGTCAATGCTATATTCAAAGCGGCAGTTGAAGTTGGCGGTGAAGACAGACGTTTGGCTGAAATATTAGCAGATAAAGTTGTTCATCAGCTTGAATTAAGTAAAGGAAATTCGACTTACCATACAGTTGAAGATATTCAAGACATTATTGAAAAAGAATTAATAGAAGCAGGTCACGCCAGAACAGCAAAAGCTTTTATTCTTTATAGACATGACAGAAACAAAAGTCGCAAAGAAAGCGAACATGACAAACTTAATTTTGATGGCAATATTCCTTATAAAAAAATATGGCAAGTTCTTAACTGGTCTGTAGACCACAATTGCTATAGTGTCGAAAAAATCAATGAACGTATTAAAAATGGAACTTACCCTCAATTAGTTAAAGAAGTTACAGAAAAATATGATGCGGATGTTGAAGCCGCTGCACAAAAAATTATAGACAGAGGTGGCAAAGTTAGAATTGTTATTGTTGCAGGTCCATCAAGCTCTGGGAAAACAACAACCACAATAAAAATCGGTGAACACCTTAAAGCTCATGGCTATGAATTGGTTTCTATGGAACTCGACAACTACTTCTTTGATTTAGAACATCACCCAAAAGATGAATTTGGCGATTATGATTTTGAAGTTCCAGAAGCTCTTGACTTAGAATTAATTAATCAACATTTAGCAGATTTAATAGCAGGTAAGACGATTCAAATGCCTCATTATGATTTTAAATCAGGCAAGAGAACTGCTGAAACCACACCTATGAAACTTGAAGAAAATCAAATTCTTCTTCTTGATTCTTTGCATGGTCTTTATGCTCCAATGACCAGCAGTGTTAGCGATGAACAAAAATTTAAACTTTATATTGAAACACTTTGTCAGATTCGTGATAAAGAAGGTGAATTCATTCGCTGGACTGATATAAGAATACTTCGACGTATGGTTCGTGACTCTTGGCATAGAGGGTACAACCCACGCCAAACATTAGAACATTGGCATTATGTCAGACGTTCTGAAATACAGCATATTATTCCATTTGTAGGCACTGTAGACCATATTATAGATGGTTCTTTACCTTATGAACTTCCGATTTATAAGCATATTCTTGGTAAATACTTCCCAGATTTTGTTAGAGATTATAAAGATAATCCAAAACGACAAGATGCTTATATTAGAGCAAAAAGAATTCAAGATTTATTCGATTCAATAGAAGAATGGTCTGATACATCTTATGACATAATACCTAACAATGTTCTTTTAAGAGAATATATTGGCGGTAGTATATATAAGTATTAAGATAAAAGTAGTTATTGTAGTTGGTTTTTGTTATAGTTATTGTTGAATAAGCTATATTTTATGCTTCAATAAGTAAACTATATATTAAATTTAGCTTTATATAAGAATTTCTATCTTGTAAACAATAACTTAAAACTAAAAAACAACAATAACTACTATCTTATATCTTATAACTTAAATCTTATATCTTATATCTTAATTATTAACTTTTTTAACATTTTTACCGATATTAAATATTAATACAAATATTCCCTTTTTAAGGAGAAAAAAAATGGATACAGAATATATATCTAATTATGTTAAAGATATCGATTTAATGAAGGCCAATTTTATCGAAGTTTTTAAAGAATGCTTCAAATTCGATGGAACTTTGAATAGAACAAAGTATTTTACATATACTGTTGCTTGGTTTATCTTTGGTATAGCATTATCTCTTGTAGCCACTGTTGTTTCAATGATACCTTTTATTGGCTGGATTATTGGTTTAATACTAGGATTATTAGGATTTGTTCCTCCAATAGTCATGATTGGTCCAAGTGTTAGAAGACTTCGCGATGCAGGTTATAGCCCTTGGTTGCTACTTTGTGTCCTCTTATGCGGTATCGGTGGTTTGATTCCTTTTGTTCTTTCGTTCTTCCCTTCAAAATATCCAAGCAAAGAAGATTTAGTTCAAAATGAACCAGCACAGCCATCTTCAAACGAAGAACCTAATTAACCAGAAAACAATTAATATCAATCTAAAAAATCTAATTCTATAAAAAACAAGCCACAAGTTCAATTTGAATTTGTGGCTTGTTTTTGAACTCTCTTCTCTTCCTTAATAAGACAAATCCACTACTTTCAATGAACTACCATCACGTTTCTTTTCTACTTTTATCTGCAAAGGAATGTTATCTATCAATTCTTCACGATGGCTAATTAGTCCAACTAGCTTATTCTTATTTGAAAGATTTTTTAAAACTTCAATTACAGTATCATTAGAGTTGGTATCCAAAGAGCCAAATCCCTCATCGATAAAAAGGGCATCCATCTGAATACCGCCATAATTGTGAGAAATTGTATCCGATAAACCTAAAGCAAGACAAAGTGAAGCTTTGAAACTTTCTCCACCAGAAAGACTTCCAACAGGTCGTTTTCTTCCTGTGAAATTATCAATAACATCTAAATCAAGAATAGTATTACTTTTTCCTTCTTTTGAGTTATCGTGTCTAATAAGTTCGAACTGACCATCTGTCATTTGAAGCAAACGAATATTAGCAGCCGAAATAATTCCATCAAATCCAGCCATTTGAACATACTGTTCTAACGATATTTTGGCATTACCAGAAATCTTACCTGCCGTAAGATCATAAAGACGAGTATAAATGACACAGAGTCTATTATTTGTTTCCCATTCCGCCTTTTGTTTTGCAATAGAATTATTATATTCAGTATTAATTCCCAATCTAGCTTTTATATCACCAAGTTTTTCTCTAATTTGTTCTAATAATTTATTATTATCATTTACTTGAGTTTTCAAAGCTTCTACATCAATCAATACTTTTCCTTCTGCATCTTTCTTTGCACGTTTTAAAGCTTCTTCATTAACTTTAACTTCTGTATTGTAATCATTAATATCATTCTGTGTTTCTTCAATAGCTTCTTCTCCAAGATCGTTTTCTAAGAAGACATCAACACTACCGAATCCATTAGTTTTTAAAGAAGCTTCAAAATTATGCTTAAACTGTTTAACTTCTTTTTCATTTTCTTCAAGGCTATTATTTAAAGTTTCGATTTCAGCAACTAGTTTTGCAAGTTTAATTTTTGTTAAATCAGCATCTTTTTGAGCTTTTTCAATATTTTGAGCAATAACATTTGCTTCCTTTTCTAACTTCTGTTGTTCCTTCTTAGCTTCAATCAATGTAGCATATTCAAGTTTGGCAAGTTCATTAAGTTTTGTATTTGTTTCAGTAAACTCTTTTGAATATTTTTCAAACTTAGTAATGTTTTCGTCCTTTCTTTTCTTTAATTCATCTGATTCTTTACTTATAGCATTTTTTAAATCTTTATCTGCTTTACTGTATTCATCACAAGCCTTTTTTACTTCCTTCATCTGGTTACTGAAAAGAATTTGCATATCAAAGACCTTAGATAAAGTTTTTTCTGATATTATCTTCAAGCTTTCTAAATCCTCGTTTTCATAACTATTTTTTGGGAGAAGTTCATCTGACAAAACATCTTTTACAGCTTTACTCAAGGAATGAGTTAGAGCCGTAAATCTACCATTTAGTTTTTGAGCTAACCCCATAGCTTCATCATTTATTATCTTAGCCTTTTCTTCGTCTTCTTTATATTTCTTCAATTTTTCTTCTGTAATTGCTTCACTAGGTAATTCTGCCAATTTAGGGTGATGAGTAGAACCGCAAACAGGACATTCTTCACCATCTTTTAGATTTTGTGCTAATATTCCTGCTCTGAAAAAATTCATTGTTTCTTCAGCGTGTTTTCTTAAATCAGATTTTTCTGTATATTCTTTATTGGTCTTTAAATATAATTTTTGTTTGTCGCTTAATTCTTTTTTCAAAGAAGTATAATCTTTGAAATCACTGTTGATTAAAACGCTAAGTCTATTTTTCAACTTAGCAACGTTTTGCCCCTTTGCTTCAAGCAAGGCTAATTCACTAGGTTTATTTTTTAATTCTTCAACAACATTACTTAACTTATTAATTTTTTCAGAAAGTTTCTTCTCTGATTTTTCATTTTCGGACTTCTCGGCAATTAATTCTTTTTCTTCTTTTTCTAGTAATTTTATCTTTTTAACCAAAATATCTCTTTGAGAGTATTTCTCAAAATCAACTTTTAATTGCTCAGAACGAAGCTTAAATTTTTCCCCATCAGACTTTAATTCTAAGCATTTATTCAAATAAGCCTCTTTTTCAATATGTAAAGATTCAACATTCTTTTTTTCTTGATTTTTCTTTTCAATCTTTTCTTTCTGACTTTTTATTAAAACAACAGTATCATTATATTTTTCATATAAGGGTTTTACAAAACGTGTTGCAGAAATCATAAGTTTCAGATTGTCAGAAAGTTTATTTATTTCTGGTTTTCTTTCTGCCAATTCTTTATTTTTTTTCAATGCATCTTCATATACTTTAATATAATTATTATTTGTCATTGCATTTGTTAAAGCAACATTACTCTTTTCATAATCCTCATTTACCTTTTTCAAATTAATAGAAATCGAATTAAAAGATTCTTTGTCTTCTTCAATAATTTTATTTGAAATATCAAGCATTTCATCTATATTCCAAATGTTATCGCCAATCAATAGTTTATTTTTTAAATTTTCTAAATAATCTGAGTATTGGGATTCTTTTCCAACCTTTAAACCATTAAAATATTGAATAATACTCTGATTGTTTGATAAATACTTTGAATAATAATAGTCTTTTTTTTCTTTCAATTTAAAACTTAAATTTTTATAAGCATCTGTCACAAAAATAGAACGCAAAATAACGGTTCTATCATCAGTTGTTGCTTGAAGCAGTTTTCTAAATTCTCCTTGTGCAATCATAACTATCTGTTTAAACTGCTTATAAGAAATATTCAAAATCTCATTAATAGCCTTGTTTACATCTGCAAGTTTTGATTTAATTGGCTTACCATCACAATATAAAGTTGCATTCTCAGGAACAGCTAAATAATCACTTTCACTATTTTTACTTTTTTTCTTTTTTAATCTTTCTTGGGCAGGTTCACGATGAATAAAATATTCTTTTCCCTGATGACTAAAATAAAATTCAACATAAGCTACATCAGCGTCACTAGCATAGTCACTGCGAAGATTTTTTGTCCCTCTATATTCCCCACTTGTTTCACCATAAAGTGCAAAACATATAGCATCAAATATAGTAGTTTTTCCCGCCCCAGTGTCACCAGAAATCAAAAAGAGCCCCTTATCTTCAAAAGTTTCAAAATTTATTTCTGGAGTAAGACTCGCATAAGGTCCAAAAGCATTCATTACTAGTTTAATAGGCTTCATCGTCAACACCAGCCTCTCTTGCTGTTTCAAGCATAATTTGTAATTCTTCTTCTGAAATATCTGTATTGAATTTTAGTTTATAAAATTCAGATATTATTTCTTTAAAGTTCCTTCTTTGTGTCATTGGTTCTACTTCAAGTTTATCTTTTATATTTGCTGTATGTGAATTTTCAAAATCAATATGAATTAAATTAGGATAATTACTTCTTAGAGATTTTTCAAAATCCACAGGTGGTTCTTCGTCAGTGAGAGTTACAGAAATAAAATCTTTCGGATAAACTATGTTTTCTGGAGACAAAAGCTGTTTTAACCTACCTTTTATCTGCCTCATATCTCTCATTGGCTTTAACTCTATTAGTTCAATATCGACTTTTCCTTTTTCGCTAAATGTAATAATAGGCACAGATTTTGTATTGTTTATTTCTTTTAAAGAATATTTCAATGGCGAACCTGAATATCTAATACTTTCTCTTTCAAGCTTTTGAGGAGAATGAATATGACCTAGAGCCACATAATCGAAGCAATCGAAACAATCTACTCCGACCTTTTCGATAGTTCCAACACTTATAGTTGCTAGTGATTCTGACCCACCTAAATCTGGATCGCTTTTCCCTGCAACAAATTGATGAGCCACTATTATATTTCTTTCAGATTTATTTATTTGGGTATTTTTAAGAACAACTTTAACAGCATCATTATAAGAAGATATTTCTTCATTTTTGTAATATTGTTTTACCTGTGACGCTTTAATAAATGGCATTAAGTAAATATTTATATTTCCAAATTCATCTTTTAAAAACTGTTTTTGAAGCTCGCCATTATATTTAGAGTAAATGTAAACTCCACTTTTTTCAAATAGATTGCTACCAAAGTTTAACCTTTCATCAGAATCATGATTTCCACTAATAATAAATATTTTAACATTTCTATTAACAAGCTCATTTAAGAAATAATCGAGCATATCAACAGCTTCTACTCTAGGAATTGCTTTATCATAAATATCACCAGCTAATAAAGCCGCCTCAACACTGTTGTTGTCAATAATATCAAGAATTTGGTCTAGAATATATTTTTGATCATCTAGCAAATCAAATTCATTTACTTTTCTGCCTAAATGCAAATCACCCAAATGTATAAATTTCATTTTACCTCTCTAAATTAATAAGTTGGAAGAGCTATTTTACACATTTCTAAGATATAACTCTTCCAACAAACATTGTTACAATAACACATAGAGGCTTTTACCTCTAAACCATCACACCAATCATAACTATTTGTATTTTATAAAGTTATCAGCGGTGCAACAAAACCTAAAACACAATTATTATTAATTAAAGCAAGATTATTAAGGTCTATGATGACCGCTTGGAGTTTGTCTTGGAGCAGGAGCTGGAGCTGGAGCTGGTGCGGGTGATGGTGCTGGCTTTTTGTGATGTGGTGGTCCCCAATTAGGAAAATGATGCCAACGGCGATAAGGATATATGCCATCCCAAACTACAACATTAACAGTAGGTTCTGGCCTAGCAGGTTGTGTTAAAACAACAGTAGAACCTGTTGGAATAGAATAATAGAAATCAGCATCTGAAACCCAATTCGTGCGTTTTTCCAAATCATAGATTGAAACATATCCCGAAGCAGGTTCGTCACTAACTCCTACGCCCATGTGATGAACCTTTGCATTCGCACCAGAAACGTCTTCAATCCAAATCGGTTCATTTCGTCTTATTCTAATATTTCCTAAAGTAAGATATGATGAAGTTACAACATAGTTTGCCGTAGTCTTTTTTACACGTTTTTCTAAATCTTCAACTTTATTTATATTAGAAAGAGTATTTCCGCCAGTTAAAAGCATATCAATAGCTTCATTCATCTTATCTACAACAAAAAGTTCTTTATTCATCTTTGCTCTTGCTCTAGCTGTGTCCACACTTCTGTCAAAATCTTTTCTTGCTGCCAAATAATTTTCAAGAGCTTGAAGTTTTCTCAAATGCAAATCATGAATTTTTCGTCTATAAATACTATAATTCATGTATTCATTTTCCATCTGCTGTAATTTTGCCGCATTTTGTCGTTTTAGTTCCTGGCACTGACGTAAAGCAACATTGCTAGTCGATTGGGTCATTGATTCTTCTATCTTATTAATAAAATGATAGTCTGCCAATGCTTTATTGTCAGCAGCAATTCGAGAATCAATAGAGATAGAATTGTTGTAATTTGTATTATCAATAGTATTTATACTGCTTGATGTGCTATTACTAATGCTTCCTGTTACTGATTCTGGTTCAGCAGTTTGAAACGATTCAGAAGAAGCTGTTCCGCAATTAGGGCAAAAATTAGCTCCTGACGGCAAATTTTTGCCACAATTAATACAAAAAGCTGCATATAATGGTAAGGCAGAAGTTAGGATTAGAGCAGATAGTAAAATTTTAACTTTTCTCATTTGCACTTCCTTTCTAAAAACAGATTTTATAATATATACAACAAAAATATATATTAACATAGTATTTAGACTAGGTAAATAACAGTAAAGTTCCATTTTTTTATTTTAAATTAAAAAAGTATAAATGCGTTTGCCCTGCTGTGTGGTTATATGAATAGTTGAAGTTTACCCCGCTCTAATGATATAATAAAATAAATGGAGGATATTTTTATGTCAAAGGAAAAAGACAGGGAACTAGTTTCGTTTGACTGGGCAATAAAACGTCTGCTCAGAAGCAAAGCCAATTTTGAAGTTCTAGAAGGTTTCCTTTCCGAACTGCTCTTTGACGACATAAAAATACTCGAAGTCCTTGAAAGCGAAAGTAACAAAGATAACGAAGCCGACAAATTCAACAGGGTCGATATAAAAGTAAAAAACAGCAAAAACGAAATTATAATAATCGAAGTTCAGTTTAACGATGAAAATGATTTCTTTCACAGAATTCTTTATGCCACTTCTAAAACAATTTGTGAACATTTGGATGAAGGAGACCCTTATAGTAAAATTACAAAAGTAATATCGATAAATATTCTGTATTTTGATCTTGGCGAAGGAAGCGATTATATCTATAAAGGCAAAACAGTATTCAACTCTTTCCACGACAAGGGGATACTGAAACTGAACCAGGACCAGCAGGAAACTTTCCAAAAAGAATACCCGTCAGACATTTTCCCTGAATATTACATTATAAAGGTCAACAATTTCAACGACGTTGCCAAAAGCACTTTAGACGAATGGATATACCTACTCAAAAATTCCGCTATTAAATCGAATTTCAAAGCTAAAGGAATACAACAAGCTGGAAGAGTCCTTGATAAAATGAAAATGTCAAAATTAGAACGTCAAATTTATGACAGATTCATAGATAACAGAAGAATAGCTCTTGGACAGTATACTACTGCATTAAACAAAGGCATTCGTCAAGAACGAAAGATTCAGGAAGCTAAAATAAAAGAAATTGAAGAAAAGCATAACAAAGAACTTCAAGAAAAAGAAAATAAACATAAAAAAGAAATTCAAGAAAAAGACACTATGCTTAAAGAAAAAGATACTATGCTTAAAGAATTGGCAAATATGCTTTTAAAACAGGGTTTAACCAAAGAACAGATTCTTGGCAAAACAGGTGTTAAACTGTAAAAGGCTCGTCATTACTGTAGAATTTAAATAATTAGTTACATATTTTGAACAAAAAAAGTTAGATATAGAGTATTAACAAAATATATAAATAAATGTTAGAATAATAAAAAATGGAGTGAGAGAAGGAGCTAATATGGCAATACTCACCATATCAAGAGAATTAGGTGCTTCAGGCACTTATATAGCTTTAAAGCTTGCAGACAGGCTTGGTTATACATGTTACGACCAACAAATCATAAATGCTATCGCTGAAAAGATGGGCAAAGAAAAAGATCAGTTACAGCATTTTGACCAAAAAACTTATAATCGAATTGGTGTCTTTTTCCAAGAAGCTCTCTCTAGTTTGTCACAAGGTGGAATGGTATTCCACCCATTTGGTCTTGGAGCTTTAAACTGGGATGCTGGCGAAATGTTTTCAACCTATCCACAGCAAAATTTTAAAGAAAAAGATTATTATGAGGTTCTTAGACAAGTTTTTAAAGAACTTGCAGATAAAAATAACGCTGTTTTTCTTGGTCGTGGTGGTTGTCATATACTAAGAGATTATAAAAAATCTTTGCACATAAGAATTATTGCAGATTATGAAGATCGTCTTAATCATGTATTGAAAGAAGAAATGGAAGGTAGACGCTTTGAAGGAAGAAATATAAATTCAGAAGAAAACGATGACGATTATTACGAATCAGATCAACAAAAAGCGGAAAAACTTATTCATGATTGGGATACAGCCGCAGCTAATTTTATTTCAGATTTTTTTGATGCCGATTGGAACGATTCTCATAATTACGATATAATACTTAATACGAGTAAAATTACACCAGATAACTGTATTACTCTATTAGAAAACCTTGTTAAGAGTCTTTAAAAATGTCTAAACGTATTATTGGAATATTATTAATCATTATTTGTGCTATTGTTTACCATTTTATGTCTGGAGAAGCTGAAACCCCTGCTCTTTATTACTCTGAAATACCTATCAAGATTCAATCTAATCCGTTAGAAGTATCTGGCAATTATGTTTTTTGGGCAGCAAACAAGGGTAAAAGCCTTTACAAACTTTATCTAATAGATTCTAAAGGGCAAAAAATAGCTGAAAGTCAAGATTTGCCTCATACCCCTTTCGATCCAATCGTAATTGGCGACAAAGTGATAATGTCTGACCATGGAAAAATGGTTAGAGCTTTTTCAGTTCCAACTCTTGAACCATTTTGGGAAGCAGCGGGAAAAGTTCCTTTTGAAAAAGGATCATCCAAATGCGGTGATTCTAGTCTGCTACAAAGTAGTGGTATGAGTCTTTACTGCTTAGATTCCCTTAATGGAAAACAGCTTTGGGATATTACAACTACTGATGGTTTAGTAAACCATGCGTCTGATAAAGTAATCGTTTTGATTCATGGTTATAAAGATGTTTCAAATCCGATTTGGAAGTGTTCGGCTTATAATATTGATTTAGGTATAAAAATATGGGATTTCGGTGAAAATGTTAGCAAAGAAAAACCAGTATTTGTTCAAAACACCTGTGTGTTAGCTACTTCAGATGGAGAAATTGTAGTATTGAATCAATATACTGGTGAATTACTCTATAGAAGTGGAGCGAAAGGTTTTATCATTATAAAAGCTTTAAACGAAGGTGTTCTAATTGCAAACAGAGAATACACAACTTTTGCATATATATCATTCTTAACAGGCAAATCTTGGACAAACTCGCTTAAAGTTGATTTTATAGGAGCCGCTCAAATAGATTCCAACCTTATGATTGCAGACAAAAAGACTTTGCGTTGCTTTGATATAAATTCAGGTTTACAGAAATGGGAAAAAGAATTAGGTGATGTTTATGGACTTTTTCCTCATAGACAAGGTGTTTTTGTCACATACAAAGAAGATTTTAGAGCTAGAACAACCTACGGAGCTTGTATAGGTGTTGATTCCTCCGATAGTCTCTGGCTTGCCAAAGGAACAAGCATTTTTATGAAACCTATAGCAACAGCAGACGGAGATTTACTTTTAAATTATGACGGCACAATTAGAGTTATGCCTAATCCAGAATTTAAAAATATTCCTGAATCCATACCAATTGCAAGTTCAACACTTAATTTAGCTCAAACATTAAAAAATGTTTATCAAGCAATGAAAGAAAAAGATAAACCTAGTGAAACTCCTACCCCAGACTCTACATCAACTCAAATGTCAACAAAACAAAAAGTTCAGCAGCTCAAAAAAAGCAAACAAGTTAATAAAGCTATCCCAACTGATTTACCACCCATAAGTGATGAAGATGCAGGCTGGTAAATTGTTCTAAGGTTCTTTGGCAATGGGTAAAGTAAATATTGGCTTTGATATAGGCTCAGTAAGTATAAATACTATAGTCTGTAGTGATAATGGAAGCTTAATAGAAGAACTGCCATACTATCGTCACTTTGGCAAAACAATAGAACTATGTGCACAAATTTTAAAACAGTTAGAAAAACGCTACGGGAAAGACAATATAGAGAAAATAGCTTTTACTGGCACTCATGGCAAAGCTATAGCTCAAGCAACGAACTGCTACTTTGAAATAGAAACAACCGCCCAAACAAGTGGACTGTATGCTTTAATGCCAAAAGCAAAAACTGTGATTTCTATCGGCGGTCATGATTCAGCTTTATTATTACTTTCTCCTTCAAAAGAAGGTTTTATCCTAGATGATTTTAAACTAAATGAAGCTTGTGCAGCAGGAACAGGAAGCTTTATAGATCAGCAAGCAGAGCGTATTTTTGTAAACGACAAAAACATTAGTCAAATTAATAATCCACAAAAGCGTATAGAATCAATATTACAAAGATTTATCGATTTAGGCTCTGAATCTAATACACCAGCCAACGTTGCTTGCCGTTGTACAGTATTCACTAAATCAGATATGATACATCTGCAAAACAAAGGTGTTCCGATAAAACATATTATTGCAGGACTTCATCAAGGCGTTGTCAAAAATTTCCAATCAACTCTGATTTCAAATAGAAAACTAGAAGAACCAATAGCTTTTATTGGCGGTTATGCATCTAATAGACTTGCTAGAAAAGCTTTTGAGACTATTTTAGGGAAAAAGATAATAGTTCCGAATCATTATACAGGCGTAGGAGCCTACGGTGTTATTCTTAACGCATTAAAAAATAATACTCAATCTTCTAAAGTCGATTCAGAAACAATTCTACAGTTAAAACATTCAAAAGCTTTTTCCGCACCACGAACAGAACCATTAGAGATAAAACTAACACCTTTTACAGAATGTGGTATTGCAGAAGGATTACCTTCCAATATTGTTGAATCTAAAGAACTTGTTGATGTTTATATGGGATTCGACATAGGTTCGACTACCACAAAACTGGTATTAATAACTCCTAATGGAAGAGTTGTTTATAAAAGATATATCCCAACAGAAGGACAACCTGTAATTGCTATAAAAAAAGCTCTTACAAACTGTTTACAAAGTATAGATACAAATAAAATAAACATTTTAGCAGTTGGGACAACTGGTTCTGGTCGTGAAGTAGCTTCTCTATTTGTCGGTGCAGATGATGTAGTAAATGAAGTTACAGCCCATGCAAAAGGAACAACTTTTTTCAATCCCAAAATTGATACAATCTTTGAATTAGGTGGTCAAGACGCTAAATACACATCTTTAAAAGACGGGTTTGTTGTTGATTTCAAAATGAATAAAGTTTGTGCTGCTGGAACTGGTAGTTTTTTGGAAGAAACAGCAAACAAACTAGGAATAAATATTGCTGGTGAATACGAACAATTAGCTATGTCGGCAAATGCTCCATACAGATTAACTGAACGTTGTACCGTCTATATGGAATCAGATTTAATGTCTTATTTGCAAATGGGTGGTGAAGTAAAAGACTTACTAGCAGGGCTTTCACAAGCTGTCGTTCATAATTACCTCAATAGAGTTGTTCTAGATGGAAAAATCGGCGAAAACATCAGCTTTCAAGGTGGACCATCTCTAAATCGTTCTGTTGTAGCCGCTTTTGAAAAAATAACAAAAAAACCGATTATCACCCTACCCCACCGTGAAGTTATGGGAGCTATTGGTGCAGCATTTCATGCCATGGATGAAATGAAACTTAAAATCCAAAATGGTGAATCAACAAAAACCAAATTTAAAGGCTGGGATATTATTAATCAAGAATTCAGTCATAGAGAAGAAACTTGCCATAGAAATCCAAATTGCCACAATCAATGCAAGCTACAGATATATAAAATAGGAAATGAAATTGCTATTTATGGTGGCGAATGTGGTATGTATGAATCTAGAAGTCAATCATCAAATAAGACTCCAGATTTTAGCAAAATCCGCCAAAATCTTTTCTATAACTCAATAAAAGGTTTATATAGAGTTCTAACAACCTCAAATACTCCAACACTTCCAACCAAATTAACAATAGGTATCCCTCGTTCACTAAGCTTCCACCAACTAGGGATATTCTGGATTCATCTCTTTCACGATTTGGGTTTTGAAATCATTATTTCACCAGAAACCAATGCAGAAATAGTTAATGCAGGAATTGCATCTATGACTTGCGAAGCCTGTTTCCCTGTAAAAATATCACATGGGCATACCTCTATATTGAAAGATAAATGCGACTACCTATTTTTGCCTATGATGATTGAAATGAACTCTGACCGAAAAGATTTTTCATTTTATTGTCCTTATGTCGAATCCAATACATTTATGTTAAAAGCTGCATTGAATTTAGATGATAAAAAGTTAATCAGACCTGCAATATACATTAACAAAGGCTTAAAATCTATGAAAAAAGCTTTTATAAGCGAGTTTAATAGGCTTGGACTTGAATTAGACATTGAACTATTTGAAAAAGCCTACAATAACGCTTTGAAAGCATATAATAATTTTGAAGAACAGCTATACAAAATAGGAAGAGAAGTTCTCAAAAACCTCAGTAATAAACCTGCTATTGTAGTTTTAGGTCGTCCATATAGCACTTACGATAGCAGAACGAATCTTAATCTTTTTGCCACATTCAGCCGTCTAGGCGTTTATGCTATTCCGCAAGATTTTTTAGATTTAAGAGAACAACGAATAGAAGATGAATATTCAAATATGTATTGGGGTTTTGGAAACAAAATTTTAAGGGTAGCCAAGTTTATAAACAATGACAAACGCTTATTTGGGCTTTATCTTACAAGCTTCTCTTGTGGTCCTGATTCTTTTATTCTTCACTTTTTTGGCAATGAAATGAATAAAACAAACAGACCTTACTTAGAACTTGAATTAGACGAGCATTCAGCAGGTGCTGGAGTAGAAACAAGATTATTAGCATTCGTAGATGCAATAAAGAATCAAAAAACAGTTCAAACGATTTCAGAAAAAGAAATAAATATCATTCCTAAAAAAAATGAAGCCCCATTAACAGCCAGAACAATGTATATGCCAAATATGTGTGATGGTGCTATCTGTTTGGCAGCTTGTTTCGATAATATTGGCGTAAAGACTAAAATAATGCCTACTTACACTGAAACTGGACTTGCTTTTGGAAAAAAGAACACCTCTGGGAAAGAATGTTTTCCGTGCATTGTAACTACTGGCGATATGTTCGATTTGATTGAAAAGCTCAAGAAACAGGGTGCAGACTTGAAAAATGATATTGCTTTCTTTATGCCTGAAGCAGAAGGGCCTTGTCGTTTTGGGCAATATAACAAACTTCACAGAATATTATTAGACAAATATGGACATTCCGATATACCAATAATATCTCCGACTTGTGAAGATAGCTATAGTTGTAGAGGTTTAATCAAGAAAGAACAGCTTCTAGGTTTTAAAATGCTTGTTTGTCAAGCTATCGTTTACCAAGATATTCTTGAAAAAGCTAGATGGCATATTCGCCCTTATGAAAAAATAAAAGGAACAACGGATAAAGTCTTTTTCAAAGCAATAGATAATGCTTGCAAAGCTATTAGAGCAGGTGGAGGTATTAGACTTTTCAAAGAAGCAAAAATAGCTGCCAATGATTTTGAAAATATAGAAATAAAAGACGAAATAAAGCCTTTAATTGGCATTGTCGGTGAAATATTTGTAAGATTTCATCAGGGTAGTAACCAAAATTTAATCAGACAGCTAGAAAAATTAGGTTGTGAAGGTTATATTTCTTCCATATCAGAATGGATTTCCTATACGGCGGACACTAGTCTAGGTTACGCTATGGAAGCAATAAAAGATGAAAAAAGCTATAACAATTTTCTTGAAGCAACTGCGTCTTATGGAGCTTATAGCTATCAAGCATTAGTAACAAAAATATTACTACAGCCATTTAGTCGCATACTAGAAAAACGTAAAGACCACAATACAAAACATTTATTAGAAGTAGTTGGCGACAAATTTTCTAATCATATAAAAAGCGAGAGCATATTGAGTATTGGAGCTGCACTTTCTTTTATAGAAGATGGTTTTGATGGAATAGTTAATGTTATGCCTTTTACATGTATGCCTAGCACAGTTGCAAGTTCAATATTAAAAGTTTATGCCAGAGGGAAAATACCTTATGTAGATATGGTTTACGATGGCAGTATTCAACCTAATCGTGAAACAAATCTTGCAACCTTTGTTTTTCAAGCCAAGCAACATAGAGAGAGGTGAGAGGAAAGGGAGAAGGGAGAAGGGAGGAAAGAGGAAAGAGGAAAAAGGAAAAAGGAAAAATTTAAATTTGTATTTTATAAGGAGAAGTAAAATGGAAGAACATGATATAGAATTTTATCTTAACAAACATAATATGCAACTTAATCCTAATACAAAAGTTGTGGAAGCTATCAGAAAAAGACTCGTTGCTACCAATGGGTATTGCCCATGCGTAGCAGAACAAAACGAAGACACAATATGCCCATGTAAAAAAATGCGTGAAGAAGGTCATTGCTGTTGCACTCTTTACGTTGCAAAATAAGCAAAGAAAAGGTATTTTTTATGAATAGTAATTTACCTCAAGACCCTATTATGTTGATGAGTTTTATAAATATGAAACTTAGAGATGAGTATTCTTCACTAGAGAGTCTATGCAAAGCTTTAGACATTGATAAAAACGAACTTGAATCTACTTTAGCAAAATCTGGTTTCGAATATAATCAAGAAGAAAACAAATTTTGGTAACAAACTAATCTAAAATGAAAAAAGTCTGAACTTAAAAATTAAAGTTCAGACTTTTTTTAAATTTAGACCCCGCATTTGCCGTGTAAAGGAAGAAATTGAACCCACTTTACAGCACGGTTGTCAGTCTAGCAATCGACCAGGACT
>CAJOQX010000280.1 GCA_905236865.1 Candidatus Rifleibacteriota bacterium | reverse complement strand
CTAGGAGAGGCTTTAGGACAATTTACCTTTCAACAGATGAAATAAATATAACTAATTATTTAACATTTACAGCAATAACGAAAATAATATAAGGTGATAAAATATGTATTTTTCAATTGATGAAGTTATTGATACCATTAGAGCTGTTGGTGTAGAAACCTTTGACATTCGTACTATTACTTGCGGAATAAATCTAATGAGTTGTGCAGACTCTGATGTAAACAGATGTGCAGATAAAGTTTATGAAAAAGTAGTTACCATAGCCAAAGATTTAGTTCCTACTGCAAGAAAATTAGAAAAAAGTTATGGCATTCCTATAGTAAACAAAAGAGTTTCAGTAAGCCCTGTTTCTTTTTTAGCCAGTGCTTTTACGAAACCTACAGCAGTGCCTATTGCAAAGGCATTAGATAGAGCAGCAAAAGAACTAGGGATTGACTATATAGCTGGTTTCTCTAGCCTTATTCACAAAGGAATAAACAAAGGCGACCAAATACTTATTGATTCAATATCAGAAGCCCTTTGTTCTACAGAAAGAGTTTGCTCTAGCGTAAATGTTGGCAGTTCAAAATCAGGAATCAATATGGATGGCGTTTTGAGAATGGCTCAAATAGTAAAAGATGTTTCTGAAAAAACTGCCGACAAAAATGGACTAGGTTGTGCAAAACTAGTTGTCTTCTGCAATGCCGTTGAAGATAATCCCTTTGTAGCAGGGGCTTTCTTAGGACCAGGCGAACCAGAATCTATTTTAAATGTTGGTATTTCAGGACCAGGCGTTGTAAGAGCTGCTCTAGAAAGCTCGAAAAACTTAGATATGGGTGGTCTTTCTGAACTGATAAAGAAAATCAGTTTTAAAATAACTAGAACTGGTGAACTTATTGGGCGTGAAGCTTCTAAAATGATGGGTATTCCATTTGGAATAATTGATTTGTCTTTAGCTCCAACGCCAGCAGAAGGCGACTCTATTTCTGATATTTTAGAATTGATGGGGCTTGAAAGCACTGGTTGTCATGGAACAACTGCCGCTTTAGCAATGCTAAATGATGCAGTAAAAAAAGGCGGTATGATGGCTGCAACTTATGCAGGAGGTCTTTCTGGTGCATTTATTCCACTCACTGAAGATAGCGGAATGTGTAAAGCTGTTGAAAACAATTCTCTCTGCATACAGAAACTAGAAGCAATGACTTGCGTTTGCTCTGTTGGTCTTGATATGGTCGCTATTCCAGGTGATACATCTACAGATATTATAGCTGGTATAATTGCAGATGAAGCCGCAATAGGAATGATAAACAACAAAACTACCGCTTGCCGTCTAATTCCTGTTCCTGGTAAAAAAGCTGGCGAATATGTTGACTTTGGCGGTTTGCTTGGGAAAGGTCCTATTATAGATGTTGAAAGACATTCACCATCTGTATTTGTCCATCGTGGGGGCAGAATACCTGCTCCAGTTCATTCAATGAAGAACTAAATAAAAATTTCTTTTATACTATTGCTATGATTCAAAAAAAAATATAGAATCTACAAGTTGTATATTGAATCTAATTATGGAGAAATTATGAAAAAAAATATTTTTGCAAAAACTCGTCTTGATGATGACGATGATGAACAAATAGAAGAAGAAAAAGAAAAACCCACTGAACTTAGCGAAATAATCGAACAAAAGTTATTAGACAATCGTCAGATTTTTTTGTGGGGTCCAGTAGAAGATGAATCTGCTCGTGATATTGTTTCTAAACTTCTTTATTTAGAAGCTTTAAAACCTGGTGAACCAATAACACTTTTTATCAGCAGTCCTGGTGGAGTTGTTACAAGCGGTATGGCAATAATAGATACTATGAATTTAATTACTTCGCCTGTATCTACCGTATGTATGGGGCTAGCTGCTTCAATGGGTTCTTTAATCCTCTCTGCTGGTGAAAAAGGAAAAAGATTTATATTCCCTTATGGAAGAGTGATGATTCATCAGCCAAGCGTAGAATATCTATACGGACAGGCTTCGGATCTTGAAATTCAAGCTCGTGAAATAGTTAAAACAAAAGAAATATCAGCAGAAATTCTTGGTAAAAACTGTGGAAAGAGCAAAGACAAGGTATTGAAAGACCTTGATAGAGACTACTGGATGGATTCAAAAGAATCTATCGAATATGGAATTGTAGATGGTTTATTTAAACTGAAATAAACAATACTTCTTTATTGTTATTGTTAAATAAAAAAAAAACACCGTTTTATAACGGTGTTTTTTTATTAGAATTATGTTTATTTACCTGTTTCGTAAGCTTTTTGAAATACAGCATTTTCTTCTTCTGTTATTTCATGTTTTTTGAAAGAAAGAAGAATATACCTATTTTTATCTAGTGGAGATTTTTTTATTTTCCCTTCAAAACAATAAAAACACGAAACTTCGTTTCCATCTTTTTTCCATTTTTTTATATCGCCATAAGGGTCACCTTTAAAATTTTCTCCTATAGGTGCACTAAGTATGTAGCCTTTAACATTATAGGTATCTTCTTTTTCATTATATTCATATCCATAAATATGAGCAAAAATATAGGCATCATAGTCTCTCTCTGGATACTCATATATTTTTTGTTCGTGTTTTGAAGGTTTTTTCCCAAAAAATTTAAGACAGATTTCATCAACCATAGATGCAGGAATTAGTTTGAATATTTCCATTTCTGTTTCTTGGGTTTCTAGCTTATTATGACGATTCATATATATATGATCTTTTGCAAAATCAATCATAAGGCTTTCTGATAACTCATTTTCTGCAAAATCATCAAGAAAAACTTCAGCAAAATTACTGAATAATAAGCTTACTTTTCTTTCTTCTTCTTTCGTCCAAGATTTTGGAGAAGCAAAACAAAAAGCGGAAAATGTTAATAAGAACAATAGGGATAATATTATTTTTTTCATAATTAACTTTTTTTATCAAACATTATTAAATATTTTACTGTTTTTACAATAAAAACTAACTACCAAAAACAACAAAAAGCTATGCTTTGAAAACAATTACTTCGGCAATTCAATCTTTTTAGGCTTATTTTCAAAAGGTTTGTATAAAATAATTGTTCTACCTATAATACGAACCAGTATTGCTTTTGTTGCATTAATAACTTCTTCAGCAACTTCATCAGCAGTATTAGGTGAAGAATCGAGAATTTTTATTTTTATTAGTTCATGGGAATTAAAAGCTTCAGAAACACTACTTACTACCTTTGCTTCTAATCCATTTTTCCCGACTCTTATAATTGGATCCAAATTATTAGCTAAAGCTTCTAAGAATTTTCTTTGATTTGAGGCAAGTTTCACAATTTATACCCTCCAAAACAAATTTTTGAAATTATAGTTTATTTAATTAAAATTAGCAACTAGATTAGTGCAATGCCACAAGAAAACCTACAAAAAAAAGCAGCCCATTTAATGGGCTGCGAAGCTGAGGTTAGTTGTGAGTTATGAAATCATCTGAAATACAGTGATTCAACAATAAAGGAGAACAAATATGGATTAATTGTTCTGTAAATCTATTTTAAAGAGAGAGAATATTATTTTTCTTCTTTCAATTTACAAGGTTCTTCTTTTTTAGGAAAAGGTTCAACTTTTTCATCTTTCATAAGTTTATCACATTTCTGTTCTTTTTGGCAACCAAAAATTTTCTTAAAAGTAGAGGGAGATGGAGGTTCCATTTTTTCAGTATTTTTACCACAAATTGTAGCTTTATTTAAACAACAACCAGGTTTGAAATTTTGACACATTGGTTTAATATTTTTGTTGCATTGGGGTTTATGACATTTTCCTATTTGCCTCATATTATTATGTTGTGGACGCATCTTCTGCATCATTGGCTGTTGTGGGCACATATTAGGCATTGGTGGCATCATTGGTTGCTGTGGGCACATCATTGGATTTGGGT
>CAJOQX010000279.1 GCA_905236865.1 Candidatus Rifleibacteriota bacterium | reverse complement strand
CGCTGACCTCCTTTGTCGAATGTTGTCTATCCTAGACATTCGACATCAAAAACTTCCTGTTTTTGGCTCGCTTGCATACCGCCATCCATGGCGGTAATACGAAAGGGGGCGATGACATTACTCCATACACTGAATTTTTAACGAATTCATAGTTTTTAGACAACCTCCCAGAAGAGGCTTTAGGACAATTCATCTTTCAATAGATTTAATAAATGAAACTAATTATTTAACTTCTACAGCTATGACGTATAACTTATATTTTTTTCATTCTCTCTATCTTACAATGATGCTTCTTATCATCATCATAAGTTATTCCAACTAAAAGTATGTCACCAGAATATTTTTCTAGAGATTCGGAATATTTCTTTTCTTTTATTTGAGCAATTGCAGACTCTGGTGTATCGTTCTTTTTTAATTCAATAACAATAAATGGCTTATTAACGTGCTTATATGGTATTAATACTAAATCAGCATAACCCTTACCACTGGGGTATTCCCTCTTGAACTGATAATAGTTTATAGCAGTATAATAGGCTATAGAAACTACACTTCTTAAAGCCTCTTCATTATTGTATTTAATAATAGCTGCTATATCGTCATGGGCTTGTTCGATATATTCTGCCACAGCGTTTTCATCACAGTTCCAAGTTGAGGTCAACAAATCTTCCGAATTTTGTAAAGCCCTGACAACTTCCTTCCATTCGCTTCTTTTTATTGATTTGTCAAATTCGCCCCTAATTTCACGATTTGGAATAAAAACTTCTTTAGTAAATTGGTCATAAGCAAGATACCCCAAATGAACTAACAAAGTTAAAGCTTCATCTTTGACTTCTATAAGACTTGTATCGCTTTGGAATTCGGAAACGTCCGCTTTTATTTTTGTTCCACCCATCAATTCAAGTATAGAACTACGCAACCCTTTCAAATTCAGATTTATAGGAATCCTCAATGCTTCAAAAGATGAAGTCTGGTTCCAATAACCTGTTAGCATACCTGTAGCCATTGACTTTACAACAGAACAAGGGTTGTATAGGTGTACATTGTGTGGCATTAAATAACCATCATACCAAGCCTTAATTTCATCAAAATCACGGTTAAATCTCACACATAAATCCTTGACTTCATCTTCTGTAAAACCAAAGTATTCTGCCATAGCTCCAGGAATAATCATCGAATATTCGTCAAAATTATTAAGAGCCGACTGGGTATTATATCTTTTTATTGGTAAAATTCCTGTAATATAGGCAAGCTTTATAAATGGGCTGTCTTTAAACAAAGCCCTTAAAAAATCAACATAGTCTTCTTGTAATTTATAATTAGTAGATTCTCTAAATATAAAATCCCACTCGTCAATTAGAACAATAAATTTTTCATTCGTCTTTTCATAAATTTCAGACAGAATAATCTGTAAAGGATATTCTTCTTGAATATCAACATTTGTAAATTCTTTTTTTAAATCTTTTTTCAGCAATTTAACCATTAATGGAAGAACAGTTTCAAATCCACAGTCAGGTTCTTTGAATTTTGGTAAATTTAACCAAATAACATTATATTTGTTCAGATGTTTTTCAAAATCAGGATTTTTAGCTATTTCCAAACTCGCAAATAGTTCTTTTGAGTCACAGCCTTTGCTGTAATAAGCCACCAACAAATCAATGCCCATAGACTTTCCGAAGCGTCTAGGTCTGCTTATGCACATACAATTTTGTCGTGTATCCAGCAAATTATTTGTTATTTCAATCATTCCAGATTTATCAACGTAAATTTTGGAATTTAAGGACTGTTTAAAACCATCGTTGTTCGGATTTACAAATATACCCATTTTGCTCACCTCATTATTAGTTTAGCATAATCTAACATTTAAAGCAATAATGAGAGGAAAGGTGAGATGTGAGATGTGAGATGAGAGATGAGAGATGAGGTGATGAGAGATGAGATGATTGTTTAGCTTAACTAATCGCTTTTTTGATTATAATCAAGAATATTAAAGAAATTAAATTCTCTAGAATTACCATGAATTATTTCTCTAATTTCTTTTATATCAAATATTTTTTTAACTAATTTAAGCTTTGCACAAGCTGTCTAAAAAGGGGGTTAAGAGAATTGCAAACAAATGTCTCTCATCACCACTGATAAAACTAGGCTTTGATGAGGGAACTACTTAGACTGTTCATCATACATTTTCTTGAAATCGCTTTCGCTGTATTTAGCAGCTTCACGTTTTACATCTTCAACAGTAAGCTCTCTTTTCCCTGATGCGAGAACGGCATTAACTGCTTTACCAACAGTCATAGTAATACCGAAGGCTAATGGGGCACCGACCCAATTTTTTATTCCAGGAATTAAGGAAATAATACTTTGAGCGGCAAATCTGCCTCCGAATGAAGTTAAAACTGGAGTTAGAAGTGCCAAAGCGGCTTGTTGTGTAAGTTCAACATGATAAAGTCGCCCCAAATGTATAGTCATAGCCACCTGTATTGCAGAAATAGAGAGGAAATCAGAACCTGGTAAAGGGTTTAAAACAACTGCCGTACCTGCCCCCATTGAATAATAATTGACTATTCGGCTACCTTCTTCATCTAACATTTTTGCAGCACGTGCATAAAGAGTTTTAGCGGCAACAGGCAATAATTCATATATTTTATTTTTCAAAACTTTAACATTATATGGTGCCCTAGGCTCATAATCGTCTTCATCATCTGTTTCCTGTGCAGGAGCTGCCAAAGGAACCATTCTACCATTTTCGCACAAAGGTTGAAATTCTTTAAGACTGAAAACATAATCAATGTATGCACGAATATTCTTTTCCTTTTTCTTTATAGGATTATCTAGATTGAGGCTTTCTGGCTTCCAAGATTCTACAGGTTGCATTTTATCGACCTGATTTATTACAACAATAATTGGAAAATCTTTTAACTTTTCTTCAGCAAACCACTTTTTAAGGAAGTTACATTCTGGTTCAAGAGCCCTATCATCGCATTTTAACACTAGCAAAGCCATGTGAGCTTCGTTTGTTTTAGCGTATTCAATAAGCTTATCTTCATAAGTCATTCCGTCAATATTAGCTTCACTTGTTGGGTCTGCAAAACCAGGAGCATCAACAGCTATTATATCGCACTTATCTGAACGAAGTAATCTTCTATCGAAATCTCTTGTAGTTGGAGTTACACCTATTTCAAACTTTGTTTCGCCAACAGAACCATTTGCGAATAAAGCATTCAATACAGATGATTTTCCAACACCAGTTTTACCAATCATAAGAAGAGTTGGTTTAACTTCTTTGCCTAGTAGCAAGCTTACCTGATCAAACATTTCTTGGAAAGCATCACT
>CAJOQX010000278.1 GCA_905236865.1 Candidatus Rifleibacteriota bacterium | reverse complement strand
CTCCTCTTGCGACCTCTGTAGATAACTGCCTTGAATAATCTTTGAGGGAACGGGTCTTATTCGGAGAAAAAAGTCTCGCGTCTCACTGTCATCCACAATTAATTCGTCATTGCGAGCCTCTGAAAGAGGCGTGGCAATCTATGAAAGCCTCATTAACAAAAGAAAAAGTTTACGTTTGCTCTGAATCAAAAATCGAAGAAAAATAGCTTGATACAAATAAAAAATAATATTATTCTATATTAAACAGTTAAAAGGGATTAATTATGCAAACTAAAATTTCTTTAAATGTTATGTGTATCTTATGTTTTTTTTCTTTTCTTATGACAGCACCAATGGCTTTTGCTGAAGACGACTCTAAACTCTATAATGAAACCAAAGAAGAAAAAAAAGAAATCTTTGCTAAACCAACAATAAAAAAAGTAAAAATAAACAACTTTAACGGAAATGCTACTAAGAAACCCAAAATATTTAATCAGAGAAATCAAACCTCATATCAAATTCCTCCATTAAAAATGTTAGTTAAACAAATAGTTGGTAATGATGAAAATAGCCGTTATGCTGTAGTTGAATTTGAAGGAGATGAAATAAAAATTGTTAAAAATCAGGTAATAAAAGGTAAAATAAAAGTAGTTGATATTTTCTCTGATAGAGTTGTCGTTTATTCTGTTAGTGAACAACGTCGCCATACCTATAGATTAGTTACAGAATAAATATTCGTTATTTTTCCAATTTAATAATAAGCATTTGGGGACAAAGTATGAGATTAAACAAAATCTTTTTTTTCTATGTTTTTATTATATTTATAAGCTTTGGTTTTATTTTTCCAGATAAAGCTAGAGGTGATGGCTTAAATATATTAGGTTCTGTTATAAATGCTTTTGAAAAAAGAGAGGAAGATTATTATCGTTTAGACAAACCAAAATATTCAGAAAAAAAGCAGAAAAATGAAAATATAGACGATGAGCTTGAAGATTCTTCTTCTGATAATAATGATAGAATTAATGATATTGATAAGGAAGTAGAAGAAATCTTAAATAAACCGAAAGTTAGTTTTGAGCAAACAAAAAATATTCTTAATTTATTACCGCAAGAAGTAGATTTGCTTATCAAAATTGATTATCAGAAGTTTTTAAGTCAATCCAATAGTAAACTATTGTTAAAAGAATTGCTTAAGAAAAAACCTTATTTATTGTCTGATTATAAGGAAATAAAAGAAAAATCTGGTTTTGATTTATTTAGTGATATTAATAAGATTTATCTTTTTGCAGCATATAAAATAGATCAGGTTGAGGGTATTCTAAATGGAATTGTAGTAGAAGGAAGATTTGACAAATCTAAATTTCTAAAATTTGCTAAGGAAAGCTCTTATTTAACTAGAGATCATTATTTTGATATTATAGATGGTTTTGATGCTCTTTGCCCTAAATATGGCAAAGAAGGTTATGCAATACTGCTTGACAATAAATATTTAATCATGGGAAGTAAACTAGGTATTAAATCATTAAAAGATAGAATTCTAGGTAGATCTTTTGGATTTAACGATTGTCTCAGTAGAATTATAGATATTCAGAGTAAAGATATAAATGATAAAGCTTTTATGACAGCAGTAGGTGACTGCACTCAGGCAAGAAAAAATAATAATTTATTAAATCAAAATATCTTTTGTTTGCTTTCTATAGATTATTTTTATATTGATTTTGGTTATCACTACTATGAAGACTATGGTTTTAAAGCAATTGAATCAAATTGTCATATAAAAATAGACAATAACAAAGAAGCGAAACAGGTTGATTCTTTATTGGAAAGTTATAGATTTAATTTTAAAGAAAATTTTGTTAAAAAAGAATTACCACACGAAACATATCGTGCTATGTATTTTTCTGAATATGGCGGTTTCCGCAATAATAGTTATCCCTATTATAAAGACAATAAACTTGATTATAGTCTTTTATATACTTTTGCAGAATTAGAAGAAATATATAATGGTTTTAAAATAAGAGAAAGACAAGTTAGGGAAAAAGGTTATTAAGCTCTTTATGATACAGGGCAAACGCAAACTTTTTTCGCTATTAATCAGTATATGCATACCGTCATTGCGAGACGAATTTATTGGTCGTGGAGGTGCTAAAAGCAAAACGAAGTCCATCCATAAAAAATATTTTTACCAATAATGATAGTTCGCTTGTTCGACATATTTCTCCTCTTGCGACCTCTGTAG
>CAJOQX010000277.1 GCA_905236865.1 Candidatus Rifleibacteriota bacterium | reverse complement strand
CCCTTAATCCCCCTTTACGAAAGGGGGCGAGGACATTACGCCACACACTGAATTTTTAACAAATTCTTAGTTTTTAGACAGCCTCTACACCCTCCTCTCTAATCCCTAAAAAAAAATATATAATCTTTAAGTAAATATTTCTCACTAGCCGATACCTTTAAAGAATAATAATTTATTCCCATAAAAGGGGCGTTAAAATGGCGAACAGGTATTTATCAAAAATCATTCCAATGCTTATTGGCTCGCTACTAGCGGCAAATACAGCTTTAGCAATCGAAGTTGCTACAGGCAACGATTTAGGTGAAATTGTTAGAAAACAAGGAGAAATTGCTTCTAAAATAGGCACTAGTTTAGATGTAGCTCCTTTGTTAAATTCTACTATACCTTCTAAATTACCTGCTGATGCATTGAGAAAATCGCCAACAAATGCCTCTATGCGTGCTATTGTAGGAGGAATAAATTTTACTTCCGCTGATGTAGACAATACTATGGTTCCTTTTGCAACCAAAAATGGAATAGGTCTTTCTAATCTATTCCATGACGGTGGCGAATGGTCAGGTTATCTTGGTGATCCAACAAATGATGATGGTGTAGGTAGTGGAGAAAATCAGGCAAAGGAAATATACGACTATGATGGAAATGGTCATTACCCAAAAGCTTGTTTAAGATATATAGGTAGTCATTGTTATATTTTTGTTCCTATAATGTTTTTCCCTACATTACCTAAGACTCTTTCTGCTTCTGAACAAGAAACACCAAAAGCTTATGCCGAATGGAATATGAGCTGGGCTCATAATGCTAATTTAAAATATTCTCCAGATGCAACAGATGGAACTATTCTTGAGCCTAGATTTATTCTAGGTTCAGATAAAGCAACAGCAAAACTTGTTCTAGCAAGAATAGCGGATGAATTTGATAATAATATTTATCCTTTGATTAGAAATTATTTAGGTACTGAGCCAGATATAGATGGTGATCCAAAGATATTTATCTTTTTAGACGATATTAGAGATGTTTATAGTAACACACTAGGCTATTTTTATTCAGGCAATCAGCTTTCAAGAAGCTCTCATACTTTAAGCAATGAGAAAGAATTGCTTTTTATAGATATTTATAGATATTATTTGAACAATCACGATGTAATGGGAACAGTTGCTCATGAATTTTCACACATGGTAATGTTCAACGAAGCTTATTATATCGAAAATAATGCATTGAAGGGTTTGGAAACTTGGCTTGAAGAAGGTATTACCCAATATATGCAGTTTATATATGATGGTAAGTATACTTCTAATTTAGATTATTTTATTTCAAATCCTGATACCGTTTTAGTTGATCCTAGACAATCGGTTTGGGGTGGAACTAGTCCATTTGCGAATTATGGTGCGTCTTTTTTATGGACTTATTATGTTATAGAGAAATATGGTTACGCAAATATTCCAAATTTCTTGAAAGGCGTTATAAGGGCTAATGTAGATGGTGGGGTAGGTAATTACGATTCTGTTTTTAAATCAAGCAATACAACTATGAAAACTGTATTTAAAGATTGGGTAATAGCTAATTATCTTGATAAAGTATATAAAAATGATGGTGTTACTCTATTGAACGATGGAAAATGGGGTTATAAAGTAGATGCAGACAAAGATACTTCAAATGATATTGGCTATAGTCAAAGACTCCCAATGTCTGCAACAGAAAATTTCACTTTGGCAGGTGAAATGAATACACGTTCTGGTAATGTTAATTCATGGGCGGGTGACTGTATTGCTCTTTCTGGCAATAATGGAAATTTAAATATAGCCTTTGATGGTAATAACAATGGATCATTTGCTTGTGCAGTAGTAAAAAAAGGCAGTGCGGTTGAAACTACCTGTGAGTTTATGAACTTAGATGCCAATCAGTCAGGTAATTTAATTGTTCAGAATTACGGAACTACAGGCACTTATGAAAATGTTTTGCTAATTCCTATGTTATGTTCAAATTATAACTACGAAAAACTTAGCTATGTATATTCAGGAAGTTTTGACGACCTTAGAGTGGCGATTTTCCCAAACCCAATTTTTGAAAACTTTTTACATATAATTGTTAGAACCGATAAAGAGTTTGCTTCCGAACCTAGATTGCAAATGACTTATAATGGTAAGCAGGGCTATTTAACTATGAGTCCTATAAATAACTCTACTTATATGACTAATTATGCTGTAACAACTGATGGCGAAGGAACTGTTGTCTGTTCTGGAACAAATAAAAACGGTGTGATTCTTTCTAATTCTCTTAATTTTACAGCTTCATATTATGCAAAAGGCAGTTCTGGTTCTTTGAATGCTAATTATGCCGCTTTGAATATTCCTAGTGATGCTCTTTCTCAAAATGGAACAGTTGTTCTTGCTTCTAGTAGAAGCTCAACTTCTTATGATGGTCTTACAAGAATGAGTCAAAATGTTGATTTGGCATTGCCTGTAGATCAAGCTGATAAAGGGTTGGAAATTACAATTCCTATAGATACTTCTGTAAGTGTTGATTTTAATAAAGCTGGCTTGTATAGGGCGGTAACTGCTGGTCATAAATGGGTTGGCCCTGTAACTTTAGCAGATGGAAAAGCAAAAGGCAGTGTTGATACTTCTGCTTCATTCTTTGTTGCTGCTGATGAAACAGCTCCAGTTATCTCAAATGATGCTAAACTTCATGGAAATGGCAAATATGCTGTAAAAATAAGCGATGTTGGAAGTGGTGTTAGTAGCTCATCGGTAAAAGTAACCTGTGATGGTAGTGTTGTTAATTCTGTATTTTCAGATGACGAATTGATATTTGACACTTCCTTTATGAAATCATCCACTTTAAAAACATTTGAGATTGAAGCTTCTGATAATGCAGGAAATGTAGCTAGAGCATCTATTAGAGCAGTTACAGGTGTTGCAGATTTAGCACAGATGGTAGCTTATCCGAACCCTGCTCGAAACCATTCTGTAATTAGAGTAAAGATTACAGGAACAAATAGGGTAGGGGGAATTGGAACTGTAAAGATTTACGATATGAGCGGTCATAAAGTTATTGACGGAAGTTTGAACGATTTAAATACTGGTGAATACGAGTTCGATTGGAATTTGACCAACAAGAAGAATAAAAAGGTTGCCAATGGAACTTATCTTGCTGATGTAAAAATTAATGTTGGCGGATATTCATATAAAGAACGAATTAAAATTGCTGTTTTGCATTGACGGACGGAGATGATAGAATGAAAAAGGCAAAATATTTACTTCTAATGATAGTGCTTCTTGCATTTCCTATGATTCAGAATTGCGGAACTAGCAGTAAAAGCACTAGTTCTATAATTGTTGCCGATAGTCTTATAAACGAAGGCTGGGAAGCAATAAAGATTGGTAATTATGAAACAGCTAGAACTTCATTTGAACAGGCTTTGAATGAAAATCTTACTGAAGCTCAAAGAGTTACCGCAAATAATGGCTATGGTTGGTCGCTTTCAAAGCAAGGAAGAATAGAGGAAGCCATTCCTTTTTTTGAAAAAGCTTATGCATCTGACAATGAAGCGAAGGTCGGTCTTGCTGGTTGTCTAATTTACAGGCACATTTCAAATTCGGACTATGTAAGAGCTGCGGAAATGCTTGGGAATATGCCACCAGAATATTTTGCACAGGTTCATTCAGGGCTTGCTTTGAGTTCTGCAAAAGTTCATGCTCTTGCAGCACTTGCTTATGCTCTTGCTGGCGATGAAGTAAATGCTACGAAATATATGAACAAAGCTGCTGCTCTCGATTCTATGATGGTTGGAACCACTGTAGACAAAATAGATGAAGCTTTTGAACTTCTTGGTTGGAAACAGTAAGTTTTATTAGTTCTTTAGTCAAATAATAAACTCAACTTTCCCACTTCATTTTACAATTCAAAAGATGATAAACTCAATGATTTAAGCATATAAAATGTAATAATTGACAAATAAAATGCCCTCTTTATTAAAGGCTGTCTAAAAACTAGCTTTTTACTTTGAAATTAGTTTTGCCTAATTATTTTAAAATCCCCCTTAATCCCCCTTTACGAAAGGGG
>CAJOQX010000276.1 GCA_905236865.1 Candidatus Rifleibacteriota bacterium | reverse complement strand
TTACGAAAGGGGGCGAGGACATTACTCCATACACTGAATTTTTAACAAATTCTTAGTTTTTAGACAGCCTCTACGAAAGGGGGCGAGAACATTACTCCACACATTGAATTTTTAACAAATACTTAGTTTTTAGACAGCTCTCCTCTAGGAGAGCCTTTAGGAAACTTACCACGCATCACTTATCACTTATCACTTATCACCAACCACCTACCACAAGCCGACAGGCTCATTACCACCTACTAATTAAGCTTTGCTAGCCTAAATATCCCAGACTCATCTAAGAAGCCAATAGAAGAACCTGCTTCACCAATTTTATAAGAAGCGGCAATATTCGCATAATACAAACATTTCTTTGCTTCTATTCCCTTTGAATAAAAGTGAATAAAAGAAGAAAAAAGCGTATCACCTGCACCAGAAGTAGCAACTACAGGTCTAGTATAAACAGCAGGAATCTCAGTAAATTCTTTATTTTCAGCTTCAAATAGCAGAGAACCTTTACTTCCACAGCCTACAACAATAATTCTGTTATGAAATCTATTATATACTTCCCAAATAAAGTCTTTTATATCTCTATCTTTCAAAGCTTCATCAGACATAAAAAGAATATCCGCTTTTTCCAAAAAGTCTCTATTATACTCATCATCCACATTCGAAAACACATGAACATCTGTAGCAACAATCTTATTAAGCCGAGAAGCTACTTTTAATAGAGGTCTGTTAAAATTAGAATTACAGGCGACAATAACGTCAGAATGTTCTATTTTCTGTTGCATAAGTGAAAAATCTAGCGATACATCTTGGTAATCTTTTAAATCGCAGTAGATTTCTCTTTTGCCTGATTGGTCGAACAAAATTACAGATTGAGGAGTCGCACTAAGATTTTTATAGATATGTTCTATAGGAAAACTTTTATCTTTTAGTTCCGATATAATCAGCTTTCCAAACAAATCATCGCCAATCATAGAAATAAAAGTAACATTATCACCTAACTTCTTTAAATTAGAGATTAGATTAAAACCCACACCAGAAATACAGGATTTAACCTTACCAAAAGGGTAATCAATAGGAAAATACTCTAGTGGGAAGCATTTTACAGGGCAAGAAGTTTCTATATTTATCAGACCAGAAACAATTATATTAGCCATAAATCAAACTCTAGCGATAGTTCCACCACCAGCGACCCAATCATCAGCATATAGAACCAGTGCTTGACCAGGGGTTATAGCTCTGACTTTATCTTTAAAATCAACTCTTATTTCGTTTTCATTTATATAAGTGATTTTGCAAGTTTTGGAATCTTGAGAATATCGAACTTTAGCTTGATAAGTCTTGTTTTCGTCGAAACGTGCTTCGCCCATATATTGTAAATCATTAGCATAAAGGGTACTGCTGAAAAGCTCATCTTTCTTGCATAGTCTAACATCACCGTTATCTGCATTAATACCGCAAACATAAAGAGGATAGCCCACAGCAATTCCCAAGCCTTTTCTTTGACCAATAGTATATTGAACCGTTCCAGTATGATGTCCCAAAATCTTATTGTCAGTAGTAATTAAATTGCCTGGCTTACCTAAGGAACCAGTTAATCTTTCTACAAAACCAGCATAATCACCATCATCTATAAAGCAAATATCTTGACTATCCTTTTTATGAGCGACAGGCAAGCCAATCTTTTCTGCTATTTCTCTTATTTGATTTTTATTATAATCACCAACAGGCATAAGAGTGTGAGCTAATTGATCTTGGGTTAGGGAATAAAGAACGTAGCTTTGATCTTTTTCGCTAGTTATAGCATTTTTAATGCTATATCTGCCATTTTCTAATTTTAAAATACGCCCATAATGACCTGTTGCAATGTAATCTGCCCCAAGTTCCCAACTACGTTTTAAAAACTCACCCCATTTTATATGACGATTGCAAATTACACAGGGGTTTGGTGTCATTCCACGCAAATACGCATTAGCAAAAGGGTTTATAACTTTTTCATTGAAAGCATTATAAAAATTCATCACATAGTGAGGAATACCCAAACATTCAGCTACTTTTCTAGCTTCTAATATATCGTCTACTCCACAGCTTATATCATCGCTGTTTTTTTCTTGTTCTTCGGAACGCCATAACTGCATTGTTGCACCGATAACTTCATAGCCCTGTTCTTTTAGCAAATAAGCACAAACAGAAGAATCAACCCCACCAGACATTCCGACAACTACTTTTTTCTTCATTTTTTCCCCCTAAAATACAATAGCATAATAACATAAATTTAGTTTTTATTGTAGTTAGTTGTTGGTTTTTGTTGTAGTTATTCCCTAAAGCTCTCTCATCGAAGATAGACAGCATAAAATAAAATATGCTATATTAAAACAAGAAATGTGGTGTACTGGAGTTTCTTAAAACATGAACAGCGAAAAATTACACAAGGCACTAGGAATATTCTTGGAAGAAATGAGGAATAGCCTCGTAAATTTCTTAAAAAGGCATTTTGACGATGAAGACTGGTTTGAAGTCTTTTATGATAGATTGGGTGAACCGCAACAAATTTCATGGGATCTATCTATCCAAAAACGAGAAAAAGAAAAAGGTGAATTTGACTTAAAAAATTGTATAGATTATAACAATCTTACTTTTTGGGCAAGTAAGTTCAGAGACCAGCTTATTAGAGAATTCAATTCCAAAGGTGCTTCATATCAGTTTGGAAACTGCCTTGACGAGCTTAAAGACGTAAGAAACAAATGTCAGCATTTCGACAATACTTTGACAGAAGATGACATAGACCGAGCTTTCAGCAATATGGTCAACGTAGCTAATATGCTTGATTTACCAGAACTAAGAAATGAAATCAAGCGTATAGAAAAACAAAATTCTGTTATGTCTGTCATTACTAGTGAATCAATAGAAACTCCCAATATTATTAACGTCAGCAAAGAGCTTTCTGACGAATCAAAGCCTTTGCCCTCCTGGTTCAACAATTGTCTGCCTCATTATGATATAAGAAATTCAAAACTAGATGAATCAATTTTCGCAGCCAATCTGAACGAAGTTTCTCTAGGAACAGGTCCTGAAGTTTACAGCAATCCAACTGCTTTTTTTTCTAAAACCTATATTACTGCTGGCTTACGTGATATAGCCAACCGTGTAATCAAAGCTTTAAACGGCGAAGAAACAGAAAACAGAGTTATTTCCCTTCAAACAGGCTTT
>CAJOQX010000275.1 GCA_905236865.1 Candidatus Rifleibacteriota bacterium | reverse complement strand
TTCTGCTATGATGCTTGGTGCTGGTCGTGAAACAAAAGAAGACAAGATTGATATGGCTGTTGGCTTAAAGCTTGTTAAACACGTTGGCGATCAAGTAAAAGTTGGCGATGTAATTGCCGAACTATATGTAAATCCTGAAAGAAAAGATAACGAAAAAGCTATGGAACGTTTAAGAGCAGCTATTACTATAGTTCCTGAAAAAGTAATAGCAAGAAAGCTTATTCTTGACATAGTTCGTTCTTGAGAAAAAGATGGAAGGTATTACCAGTAACGCATCATTGCGGCTGGCATTTGAAGAAAATGAAGCTGCGACCCTTTCAAAATTTGCTTGTTTAGCAAAAAATAGTAAGGGTCGTGAGTTTCCTGAAAAGGACTGCTTCATTAGAACTTGTTTCCAGCGTGATGTCGATCGTATTGTTCACAGTGAGTCTTTTAGACGATTAAAACATAAGACTCAAGTTTTTTTATCCCCAACAAACGATCACTTTAGAACAAGACTTACTCACACATTAGAAGTAGTTTGTACGGCACGCTGTATTTCAAGATGTTTAGGATTAAATGAAGATTTAACCGAAGCTATAGCATTGGGGCATGATTTAGGTCATACCCCATTTGGTCATAGCGGAGAAGCTGTTTTAAACGAAATCAGTGACACTGGTTTTCATCACGCTAGCCACTCCGTAAGAGTCGTTACTAGATTAGAAAAAGACGGCGAGGGCTTAAATTTAACCAAAGAAGTCATAGATGGAATCTTGAAACATAGTAAAGGGAAAGATGGTTCAGCAACATTTTCTGAAACTTCAAAACCAATGACAGTAGAAGCACAGGTTGTGAGAATAGCAGATCTAGTAGCATATTTAAACCATGACATAGATGATGCTATTTCTGCAAAAGTAATAACACAAGAAGAATTACCTAAAGAACCATTGAAATTACTTGGGAATCGACATTCTGTTAGAATTCACACAATGGTTAGAGACATTATATCTTCAAGCTATGGCAAAGACTTAATTAGAATGAGTCCAGAAATTAGTGATGCTACAGAGGAATTAAAACAATTTTTATATAAAGATGTTTACACAAGACCAGAAATAAATATTGCTGTCCAAAAAGCAAAGAATCTTCTAAGAGAAATTGCAGAATGGTATAATAAACATCCGAATGAATTATTAAACAATATTAGGCATAAACTTCCAGAAAATCAAAGTTTTAACAGAACATTAGTTGATTATTTAGCAGGAATGACCGATGATTTTGCATTGAGACGATTTCAAGAAATTTATATGCCACAATATTTTTCATTGCCTAGTTTATCTAGCAGAAAAACGGGGACTTTAAAATAATGAATATTCTTAATTCTTCAATAAAAACAAAACTTTTATACAGTTTTCTTTTTATATTATTAATAAGTATAACAAGCATTATTCTCTATATCTTTCACATGCAAAAGCTAAAAGAAGAAACAGATAACCTTCTTAGTAGCATACATGTTATGAGAGAAGCCCAAGAATTCATTGATTTAATAGATAAAGGCAAATATTATTTAACAAAATATCTTACTGTTGATTCTCGTGATAAAAGAAAAGATGAAGTCATCGATGCTTATAAAAATAACAAAATAGCGGTTCAAGATGGTGATTCAAACAGAATAAAAAAATTAAGTTTTGCTAATGAAATTATCAAAGAAAAAACAAGAGATTTTTACACCTTTGGTGACAGTTTAATTTACAACACCATAGAAAACAAATCGTTAGAGCAAAAAATAACAGAACTAGAAGAAAAAAGTGGTGCTATTATTTATTTATGTCAAAAACATAGCGAGAACATTTCTAACAGTTCTATTATTACAAATAAAGCAAGAGTTAGAACAATTTTCGCTTTTGTTGAGGGGCTATCTTATGTAGCCTTAGCAGTATTTTTATCTGTATGTCTAGTTTTGAGTTATATTTTATCTAGAAACATTTCTACTCCACTAGATAAGTTTGTATCTGCTATGGCAGAAGCAGAAAAAGGCATACTGAATATACGTTTAAATTTTTCTGACAGAAAAGATGAGTTTAAGAATGTTGCAGAAAGCTTTAATCAAATGCTTGAATGTATATGTGGTATGATTTCAAGCGTTTTAGCAACTAGCGACAATCTAGCGACAAACTCTCAACAACTTAGCTCTGCTTCTGTAGAATCAGCAGCCAACCTACTTGATATTTCTAAAAATGTTAACGATATAAACAAAGCTTCATTAGAAATTTCCGATAACTTAGAAAAAACTTCAAACTCAGTAGAAAGCTTTTCAGAGTCTGCACAAAAAGTTGCTGCTCTTGCCCATACAGCAGTTGAAGCAGCTATAACAACGACGGAAGTTGCTGATAGTGGTGGAAGAACTGTTAAAAAGTCTGTTGATATGATAGGCAAAATAAAGGAATCAGTTGACATAGCTACTCAAGTCATCTTAGACCTTAATTCTGCATCATTACAAATTAACGAAATAGTCAACACAATTACTGCTATCGCTAGTCAAACAAACCTTCTTGCTTTGAATGCAGCTATAGAAGCAGCTAGAGCAGGTGAACAAGGTAAAGGTTTTACCGTTGTTGCTGACGAAGTTAGAAAATTAGCTGAAGAATCAGCTGAAGCTGCTGAAGCTATAGGAACTAGAATTGAAAACATTTTGACTAAGACTCAAAATGCTGCTGACTCAATGACCCTAGGAAGAGGTCGTGTTGATGACGGCATAAGAATCATTAGAGAAGTTTCTAGCAGCTTAGATAAAATTATCGAAAATGTTAACGATGTTAATAAGAAGATTTCAGAAATAAGTTCTATATCTTCAGAACAATCAGAAGATTCTCTTATTATGGCAAAAACAATCGAAGATATTACCAAGTTAACAAAGAACACAACAGAACGTCTTGGAATAGTCGCTACTTCTGTTGAACAACAATCAGCAACCGTATCACAAATTTCTGGTTCTACAGAAGATCTTGCAACATTAGCAGACGATTTGCATTTGCTTGTTTCTAGATTTACTATTCATAACAAGAAGTAAACAAGGAATTTTATTTCAATTAAATTTCTTGTTTTATATTTAGTTTGTTTTCATTGTTTTTATTGTAACACAATACAGTTTCAACAATAATTGCCATAATCAATCTAATAACTTGATAAGTTACTTTATAATGCCGATAAGAAGAAATATATTTCAACTTTTTGGGGGCATTATATGAACGCATTTTTTATCGGAATCGGCGGAATGGGCATGAGCGGACTTGCCAAAATTCTACATCAAGCTGGTTTTAAAGTTGCTGGTTCAGATAGAAACTTAGAAGGTGATTACTGCAAACGTCTAACAAAAATGGGCGTTATAATTTACCCTCAAGATGGAAAAGGTTTAGAACTATTTATGCAAGAAACAGGTTTAAAACCTGAAAATTTTAAAGTAGTAAAATCCACTGCTGTTGAAGATAATGTTCCAGATGTGGTTGCTGCTGTAAAATTTGGTATTGAACAAATAATGCGTTCTGATCTACTTGCACAGATGTTTAATACAAAAAAAGGTATAGCAATAGGTGGAACAGCAGGAAAAACAACAACAACAGGTCTTGTTGCATGGGTTTTAAGATATTGCAGTTTAGAGCCATCTTGTGCCGTAGGTGGTATTATTTCAGGTCTTGACACAAATGCTTTTCAAGGTTCTGGAGAGCATTTTGTCATTGAAGCAGACGAATCAGATGGTTCTATAGTTAAATACAGACCGCATATTTCTGTTGTAACAAATATATCTTATGACCATAAAAGTATTGAAGAACTAGAAAAACTATTTCTAACTTTCTTTGAAAACACTGATGAAAATGGTCTACGACTAGTTTGTGCAGATGATGAAAATGCTATGAAACTTTGCTCCAAATGTTCAAAAAAAATAAAAACTTATGGTCTAGCCAAATCAGCAGATTATAAAGCCGAAAACATTAAATTTGACCATACTTCAGTAAACTTCGATATTTCAAATGTGCATTTTGACGTTAAACTTCCTGGCGAACACAATATGGAAAACATTCTAGTAGCAATAGCAATAGGCCTAGAATGTGGTATTAGCTTAGAAAAAATATCTGAAGCTTTGAAAGCATTCGACGGTATGAAGAGACGCTTTGAAAAAGTAGGTGTCGAAAAAGGCGTGACCGTAATTGACGACTATGCACACAACCCTGCTGAAATAGCGGCCGCAATAGATGCAGCCAGAAACCTATCTGAAAGATGTTTCTTCGTTTATCAGCCACATGGTTTCGGACCTACAAATTTTACTAAAAACGAGTTAACAAATGTTTTTTCTAGTGTAAAAAATAACGAGTATTTATATCTTGATGAAATATATTACGGTGGAGGAACTGTTGAAAAGAACATTTGTTCTAATGATTTGTTAAAAGCTGTTGAAAATAAAGTTAAAAATGTTTTCTGTCCTGGAAGTAGAGAGAAAATTATCGAAAGTATTGTTGAAAAAGCAAAAGATGGCGATACCGTTCTAGTCATGGGAGCTCGTGACATAAATCAAATCTGCCCTGTTATTTTAGATAAGTTACGTAATAAAAGAGATTAGCTTCCTAATTGACATATTCGTTCTATATAACTAGAATATTATTTATTAAATTTTAATAGGAAGTTAATAGAATGATTGAACTCAATGGCAGTAATCTAACTATAGAAAAAGTTTTCCGTATCGCAACAGAATCTGAAAAAGTAAGTGTTTCACAAGAAGCTATGAAACGTGTTAAAGCTTCTAGAGACATTGTTGAAGAAATAATTAACGAAAATCGTGTGGTTTATGGTATCACTACTGGTTTTGGACACTTATGCAATACTCGTATCGAACGCAAAGACCTCGAAAGGCTTCAAACTAATCTTATAAGAAGCCATGCTACAGGAGTTGGAGAACCTTATTCTAAAGAAGCAGTTCGTGCTGCTATTACTGTTCGTATCAATTCTTTGCTCCACGGTGTTAGTGGTGTAAGACCAGAATTAGTAGATGCATTAGTGGCTTTGCTTAATAGCAACGTAACTCCCTATGTCCCACAACAAGGTTCTGTAGGCTGTTCTGGTGATTTAGCTCCTCTTTCCCATATAATGATAGTTTTGATGGGTGAAGGTGAGGTCTTAGGAGAAGATGGTCACACAAGACTACCCGCTTTACCTGAAATTGAAAAAGCTGGTTTAAAGCCTATTACTTTGCAAGCAAAAGAAGGGCTTGCACTTATTAATGGTACTGCTGTAATGGCTGGTGTAACCTCCCTAGCCTTGTATCGTGCAATGCATATTTCAAAATCAGCAGATATTATTGCTACAATGACTCTTGAAATGTCAAAAGGTTCAACAAAACCTTTCGATCCAGAGTTTATAGCATTAAGACCATATCCTGGCATGGCACAGGTTGCACAGAATGTTCTTGCTTGTATTGAAGATTCTGAAATAAGAGAAAGCCACGCTGGTTGTTCCAAAGTTCAAGATGCATACAGTTTGCGTTGTATTCCACAGGTTCATGGAGCTACCAGAGAAAACCTCAATCACCTTGTTGATCAGCTTACTATTGAAATCAATTCTGTAACAGATAACCCAATTATTTTGAGTAAAGATAAAGTTATTTCTGGCGGTCATTTTCATGGACAACCAATAGCTTATATTGCTGATTTTTTGGGAATAATTATGTCAGAGCTTGCTGATATTAGCGAAAGACGTATAGACAGACTTCTGAATCCTCTAATAAATGAAATGAAGCCATTTCTTACGGTTGATCCAGGTGTTAATTCTGGTTTAATGATTATACAATATACCGCTGCAGCTCTTGTTAGTGAAAACAAGGTTCTCGCCCACCCTGCTTCCGTAGATTCTATTCCAACATCTGCATATCAAGAAGACCATGTAAGTATGGGCAGTATTGCTTCACGCAAAGCAGGAAAAATAATAGAACATACAGCTCAAGTTCTAGCGATTGAATGGCTTAGCGCTTCTCAAGCTTATGAATTTTTAAGACCTCTAAAAATGGGTAAAGGAACTAATGCTGCTTACAATTTACTTAGAGAAAAAGTTCCAGCACTTCAAGAAGATAGAATTTTAGCTCCAGATTTGCGTATTGCTAAAGATTTGCTTTGGAACGACAAACTCTTCGATTACGTTAGACAATTCGTTAAACTAGTTTAACAACTTGTTTGTATATGCTAATCGTGATAAAATATGTAATCCATCAAATGAGGTTTGTCTATGTTTAAAAAGCTTATTTTCTTATTCATTTTCGCTTTTACTATTGTTCTTGCAGGTTGTGATGAACCTCAAAATAATAATGAGACAAAAAAAGCTACAGAACCACAATTTGGTGGTATTTATCATAGAGCATTTTCTGATGCATACATTCTACTTGATCCAGCACATTTAAAAGAAGCAAATTCTAATGAAATTTGCAGACAGATTTATGATGGACTAGTCGAATTTAGCGATTCAGATACAATGGTTCCATGTATCGCCGAAAGCTGGAAGATTAGTGAAGATAAACTAACTTATACTTTCAAATTACGCAATGATGTGCATTTTCATAAAACAGTCAATGGTGTAAATACTAAAAATGGTGGTAGATTATTAAACGCAGAAGATGTTCAATTCTCTTTTAAAAGACTGTTTGCTCCTAAATCTAATAATGAAAATAGCTTTTTCAGAGTTATAAAAGGTGCTAACGATTATTACGAAGGTAAAGCTGATGATATATCAGGAATCCGTGTAATAGCTAGCGATACAATAGAATTTGAACTGGAACATCCATTTTCTCCTTTCATAGCTACTCTTGGTGTTAGTAATGCTTTTATTGTTCCTCATGAAGATGCTGATAATCTTGAAAAAATGCCTGTTGGAACAGGTGCTTTCAAATGGAAGGGGAAAATTGGCGAAAGATTCATATTAGAAGCAAATGAACAATATTTCCGTGGCAGACCTTGGCTTGATGGTGTTGAATTTATTGTTATTCCAAAAGAGGAAGATAGATTTAGGCAGTTTATGGCAGGGAAGCTCCAACATGTAGATTTGCCAGATAATATTTACCAAAAGATAAAGCACGATTCTGAATATTCTAAATATATCCAAGAATCTAATCTTTGGGGGCTTAATTTCTTAGGAATGAATGTAACAAAGCCTCCTTTCGACAATAAACTAGTCAGACAAGCCCTAAATTTTGCTATAGATAGAGAATCTATAATTAAACTTGTTTTGAATGGTAGAGCACAAGCCGCCAATGGCGTTTTAACCCCAGGAATACCTGGTCATGACCCATTATTATCTGGTTATTTCTACGATTTACCTAGAGCAAGAAAACTACTCGCCGAAGCTGGCTATCCTGATGGCAAAGGTTTTCCTGTAATCACTCTTCAAATCGAAAATTCACATCAAATTCAAAATAGAGTTGGTGACTTTATTGTTGCTTATTTGAAAGATATAGGCATTGAATGTAGAGTTAATGTAGTAGATTTTGAAAAACATTTAGATGGCATAGGAAAAGGCGAAATACCTTTCTTCCGACTAGGTTGGACAATTGACTATCCTGATCCAGACGGTTTTCTATTTACTATGTTCCATTCTTCTAATATAGGTAATGGTTATAACTACTGTCACTACTCTAATCCAGAAGTAGACAAACTTTTAAATGAAGCAAGAAACGAAACCGAGCTAGTAGTCAGAGTTCCTATTTACGAAAAAGCAGAAAAAATCATTGTTGACGATGCTCCAATGGTATTTATGTATTTCTATACTTTAAATATTTTGAATCAACCGAATGTTCACGGTCTAAAAGTTGGAGCAATGGGCGAATGTGCTCTTCAATACCGACGTATTTGGCTAGAAAAAAATGATAGTGATAAAGTAAAAGACAACAAATAGATTTTTAGTAATATAGTAGAACAGTTAAGCTCTTTGTATATTATTCTTAGAGCGTAAAAAGAAAAATTTAGATATTAAATAATTGTTTAGTTCTCAAAACTTTCCTAATGGAGAAATTAACGATGAGTGAAAATCAAAAATTATCACCTTTAGCATATAAAGAAATAGATGGCAACGAATACCCTAGTGTTGTTCCAGCAACTGAAAATCCAGCTGAATTTACGCTAAAAGCAATTATTATAGGAATTGTTATTGGTATTATATTTGGGGCTGCCAACGCCTATTTAGGTTTGAAAGTTGGTCTTACTGTTTCCGCTTCTATTCCTGCTGCAGTTATGGCTGTTGCCATCTTTAAAATTTTCTTCAAAGGCGGAAGCATATTAGAAACAAATCTTGTTCAAACAATTGGCTCTGCTGGAGAATCTGTAGCTGCAGGAGTAATATTCACTATCCCTGCATTTTTTATATGGGGTGCTGAAATAACAAAAACAGAAATAGCAATTATGGCAATTATTGGCGGTCTAATTGGTGTTATATTTATGATTCCTTTACGCCGTAGCTTTATTTCTAAAGAACATGGTAAACTCCCCTACCCCGAAGGAACAGCTTGTGCAGAAGTTCTTGTTTCTGGTCAGGGCAATATTTCTAAAGCTAAAACTCTTTTCTGGGGGATGGGAATTGGTGCTTTGTATGAAGCTTTAATGCATTCAAATCTCTTTTCTCTTTGGAGCAAAGAAATAAATACCTCGATTCCTGGCTATAAAGGTGCTGAAATTTCAGGAGAAGTTACACCAGAACTCTTAGGCGTTGGCTATATTATTGGTCCAAGAATATCTGCTATTATGCTAGGGGGCGGTCTATTCGGCTGGCTGGTTCTTATTCCGCTAATTGCTTTAATTGGCGAACATTGCAACGTTGCTATTTTCCCTGCAACAGATATGCTCATAAACCAAATGGATGCATGGGATATTTGGGGCAATTACATAAAATATATTGGTGCTGGCGGTGTCGCTTTTGCTGGAATATTCTCGTTAATCAAGTCTATACCGATGATGATTTCCACTTTTAAAACAAGTATTAAAATGCTTGGAAAAAATGAAGCAAGTATATCAAAAAGAACCGATACAGATTTGACAAGCAAAACAGTTTTTATATCAGTAGCTTTATTGATTATTGTCGCTACTGCCTATATAAAAGCTCATGTATTTATTGGTAATCTTGGATTATCATTATTAACAGGTTTTTTAATCACACTTTTTGGATTTTTCTTTGTTACTGTTTCTTCTAGAATAGTTGGTATGCTTGGCTCTTCTTCAAATCCTATTTCAGGAATGACCATAGCGACTCTCCTTTTAACTAGTATTATATTTGTAATTAGTGGCTTATCAGCTATGCCAAATGCAAAAATAGCCGTCTTAACAGTAGGTGCATTCGTATGTATCGCTGCCGCTATAGCTGGTGATACTTCTCAAGACCTTAAAACAGGTTTTCTTGTCGGTTCCACACCAAGATATCAGCAAATGGGTGAAATAATTGGTGTTATTACCGCTAGTATGACTATGGGTTTTGTTATGTATCTTCTCAAAAATGCTATTGTTGCAGGTGAATTAACAGCTCCACAGGCAAATCTTATGAAAACTGTCATAGATGGTGTTCTTGGAGGCAATCTACCTTGGGGTTTGGTTATTTGTGGCGGTTGTATATCTTTGGTAATAGAAATGCTAGGAATTAATTCTTTAGGCTTTGCGGTTGGTATGTATCTTCCTATTTCTGTTTCAACTCCAATAATTGTTGGTGGCTTAATCAGATGGTGGATAGACAGAAAGAAAGACGACCCACAAATCGATGAAAAAAGAGAAGCTGGCGTTCTCTATTCTTCAGGTTTAATCGCTGGTGCAGCATTGCTTGGGGTTTTAATGATGGTAGTTATGGGATTCTATAACAATCTATCTGCTGTTTTAAACCCAATAAACCGTCCCGGTATTCATATAGAAGAACAATTTACCAATCTAACTATCAATGGACAACCTTTTACAGATACTTACTTTAAAGTAGATTCTTCCACTTTCAAAAATAATGAAAGCAAATTGGAATATT
>CAJOQX010000274.1 GCA_905236865.1 Candidatus Rifleibacteriota bacterium | reverse complement strand
TTTCGTAAAGGGGGATTAAGGGGGATTTTAAAATAATTAGACAAAAATAATTTTAAAGTAAAAAGCTAGTTTTTAGACAGCCTCCAAGGAGGGGCTTTAGATATAATTTTTCTAACCACTTCCCCTAGCTTAACTGGGGGCAGTTCTTCTGTTAGAATTACAGAAAGGAAACTAGATAAACTATGGAAAAACTTATTATTACCGCCGCTATCTGCGGTGCTGAAGTTACTAAAGAACATAACCCTGCTGTTCCTTATACTATTGAAGAAATAGCTAAAGAAGCTGAATCAGCTGCAAAAGAAGGTGCTTCAATCATTCATCTTCATGTAAGAGAAGATGATGGCACTCCAACTCAAAGCAAAGCTAGATTTGAAGCAGCTATTAAAGCTATAAAAGAACGCTGTCCAGATGTTATTATCCAGCCATCAACTGGTGGTGCTGTTGGAATGAGCAATGATGAACGTTTGCAACCTATCGAACTTTACCCTGAAATGGCAACCTTAGATTGTGGGACTTGTAATTTTGGTGGCGATGATATTTTCGTAAATACTGAAAACACAATTATTGAGTTTGGTCAGCGAATGATTAAGCTTGGAATCAAGCCAGAAGTAGAAGTTTTCGACAAAGGCATGATTGATATGGCAATTAGAGTTGCAAAAAAAGGCTATATTCTCACCCCAATGCATTTTGACTTTGTAATGGGCGTTAACGGCGGTATTTCAGCTACACTTAGAGATTTGGTTTTTATGGCTGGTAGTATTCCTTCTGGAAGTACTTTCACTGTTGCTGGAATAGGCAGACATCAGTTTGAAATGGCTGCTGGAGCTATTCTTCTTGGTGGTCACGTCAGAGTTGGATTTGAAGACAATGTGAACCTTTCAAGGGGTGTAAAAGCTAAATCTAACGGAGAACTTGTAGCAAAAGCAGTAAGAATCGCAAAAGAACTAGGTAGAGAAATAGCTACTCCTAATGAAGCTCGTGAAATACTAGGACTAATGAATAAGTAATTCCAAATTTAAAAAAATTAGAAAGGCTAGATTGTAATGGTTATAAAACTTACAATTTCTAGCCTTTTTATATTTTTATAACTATTTTGAATTTATATAGCAAATACTTATTAGAGTTTTATTGTCTAAAAAAATGGAGAATATCTCCTCGTCAATTTTATTTGCTAGTTATTTTTGAATTGCCATTTCCATATCGAATGATAGTAAAACCTATTTGTAACAGACAACCATTATAGTTCCAGATTGATTTTCTTTAAACGGTGCTCCATTTTGGTCATAAAATTCAAAATTTGAAAAACCAGCAAAATCAAGCATTTTAATAAGTTCTGCTTTGTCATAAATCTGCATTTGCCAATCTTCAATTAGAGTATCAAAATGAATGGTATCGTTCCAAGAAGTATAAGATTTAACCGATACCTGACGTAGACGTCTATTCAAAGAACAATCGCGAATTCTTTTAACCAACCAACCATCTATTTCGGCTTCTTCATTAATATGTTTATAAAGATTAAAAACATCTGTCTTTAAAGCAGTAAAATTCAAAATATCAAAAACAAAGATTCCACCTTCTCTTAAGCTTTTATTAGCATTTTTAAAAAATTTAGAACAATCTAATCTTGTTAAATGACCAATAGCATTGAAAATACATATAGCCGCATCAAAAATGCCATATTTAGCATTTTTCATATTACCTTGCAAAAAATTAATTTTTAATTTCTCGGTTTTTGCCTTTTTTGAAGCTATTTTAAGCATTGATTTATCAAGATCGGCCGCAGTTACCTTGAAACCATTTTTTGCAAGTCCAATGCTTTGGGCACCTGTTCCACAAGCAAAATCAATAACAGTTTTTACGGAACTTCGATTAAAAATCTCTGTTAAAAAAGCGTTAAGTTCTGCTGTTTCAGAAGTGCCCTCCAGCTCAAAATAATCATAAAACTTTGCAAAAGTCGAATAATCTGGCTGTTTAAGCATTTTACTATTTTAAAATCAATAAAGAATATAAGGCAAGAAATGTGGGAGCATTATCTTCCACCAAGGCCAGTCATGATTTACATCATAGCCCCAAAGGTCAACCCATGCAGGAATACCTTTTGCATCAAAAATATCTCTCATACGTTTTGAATCATCAGGACATTCCCAAGCTCCTTGACCTGTACAAATAATGATTTTAGTATCTCTAAGTTTTTCCAAATACCATTCATCTTCAAGATTGGGTAAATAATCTACTGGAGAATTAAAATATACATTTATATCCCAATAATCGCCAACAACCCTTCTTAAATCATAAACACCCGCCAAAGCAATGCAAGAATCAAAGCAATCAGGATGTTTTAGAATAAAATTAACGCAATGGTAAGCACCCATACTGTTACCTGTCAAAGCTATACGACCACCTATATGGCAATGTTCTCTAATAAAAGGAACGACTTCTTCCACTATGTAATTATCGTAAGCTTGATGACGATAAACATTGTCGCCCATGTGACCATCTGTTTTTAGCAATGATTCATTATCAATGCTATCTACGCAAAAAATCTTGACTTTTCCAGCTTCAACATAGTCTCTAACTATATCTAACATTCCAAAATCTTCAAATTCGTGATTTGTTCCGCCAGCACATGGAAAAACCAAGAGAGGTTTACCATAATGACCATAAACTTTTATTGTCATATCGTGACCGATAGAGGGACTATACCATGTTTGTGTTTCTGTATACATTAAGTGTAACTCCTAAGTTTGTGTTTTATTGTAGTTGTTACTATATCACACTTTTAGTATAAATGTTAGTGGTAGAATTTCGTTTTATTTAAGGGGAATTTGACTTTAAAAATAAAAAATGATAACATTATTAAATCAATTTTATTTCTAAGGAGATTT
>CAJOQX010000273.1 GCA_905236865.1 Candidatus Rifleibacteriota bacterium | reverse complement strand
CCTATTTGCTAAAGGAAATTAAGGGAGAATTTATATAATTAGCAATAAGCGGATAGAAATAAAAGAAAAAATATAATTACTAATTTCTCATTACTAATTACTAATTAAATAAAAAGGAGCTGATAATATGGATATTAACAGAATGACAGTAAAGTCACAAGAAGCTTTGCAAATGGCTCAAAACATTGCTGTTCAGCGTGGTCATCAAGAAATTGGCACTGAACATATTATGGTTGCTTTGCTTGCCAACGAAACAGACCTTATTCCTAGACTTTTGAATAGTATGAATATTCCTATATCTACAATAAAAAGTAGATTAGATGATATATTAGCTAGATTGCCAAGAGTTTCTGGTCCTGGTATGACTCCTGATCAGTTCTATGTTAGTCAGGAACTTTCAAAACTTTTGGTTGTCGCTGAAGAAGAAATGAAGTCTTTGAAAGATGAATACCTTTCTGTTGAACATATTGTAATGGCAATATTGAAAGGTGGAGCTTCAACAAAGGTTGGTAAAATCTTTGCTGATATAGGGCTTACAAGAGACAGATTTTTGCAGGCATTAACAGCTGTCAGAGGTAATCAGCGTGTTACTTCTGCTAACCCTGAACAGACTTACGAAGCTTTGGAAAAATACGGTCGTGATCTTGTTGCCACCGCTAAAGCAGGTAAACTAGACCCAGTTATCGGTCGTGATAACGAAATAAGACGTGTAATGCGTATTTTGTCAAGAAAGACAAAAAATAACCCTGTTCTTATTGGTGAACCTGGTGTTGGTAAAACCGCTATTGCTGAAGGTCTTGCTCAACGTATTCTTCATGGGGACGTTCCTGAAAGTTTGAAAGACAAAACAATCTTCGCTCTTGATATGGGGGCATTGATTGCTGGTGCTAAGTTCCGAGGGGAATTTGAAGAACGTCTTAAAGCTGTTCTTTCAGAAGTTAAGAGCAGCGACGGTAAAATAATCCTCTTTATAGATGAATTACATACTATAGTTGGTGCTGGTAAAGCCGAAGGTTCTATGGACGCAGGCAATATGTTAAAACCAATGCTTGCTCGTGGTGAACTTCACTGTATTGGTGCTACAACTCTTGATGAATATAGAAAATATATTGAAAAAGATGCTGCTCTTGAAAGACGTTTCCAACCAGTTCTTGTTGAACAGCCTGATGTAACAGACTCTATTTCAATACTCAGAGGCTTGAAAGAAAGATTTGAAGTATTCCATGGGGTTAAAATTCAAGACAGAGCATTAGTTGCAGCAGCAACTCTTTCTGACAGATATATTTCTGACCGTTTCTTGCCAGATAAAGCTATAGACCTTATAGATGAAGCCTGTGCAATGATTAGGACAGATATTGAATCAATGCCAGCTGAACTTGATGAAGTCACAAGAAGAATTATGCAATTGCAGATTGAAGAAGCTGCATTGGTAAAAGAAAAAGACCCACAAAGTCAGAGTCGTTTGGAAACATTGCGAAAAGAACTTGCTGATTTGAATGCCCGTGGCGATGCTATGAAAGCTCAGTGGGAAAGTGAAAGAAGTGTAATTAAGAAAGTTCAGACACAAAGAGAACTTATTGAAAAACTCAATCACGATATTGGCGAAGCAGAAAGAGCTTATGACCTTAACAAAGCTGCGGAATTAAAACATGGTCGTTTGCCAGAAGCTCAAAAGCAGTTGGTTGCACTTGAAGCAGAACTTAAAGAAAAACAGAAAACAGGCAAACTAGTCAGAGAAGAAGTTACAGAAGAAGAAATCGCTGATATAGTCAGCCGTTGGACAGGTATTCCTGTTAGCAAGTTGATGGAAGGCGAAAAAGAAAAGCTCTTGCGTTTGAGTGACCAGTTACACAAGAGAGTTATTGGTCAGAATGAAGCTGTTGATTTAGTTTCTGACGCAGTATTACGTTCAAGAGCTGGTATTAATGACCCGAACAGACCAATTGGTTCTTTCATCTTCTTAGGTCCGACAGGTGTTGGTAAGACTGAATTAGCAAAAGCTCTTGCTCAATCACTCTTTGATTCTGAAGAAAACATAGTTCGTATAGATATGAGCGAATATATGGAAAAATTCGCTGTATCACGACTTATAGGAGCTCCTCCAGGATATGTTGGCTATGAAGAAGGTGGTCAGCTTACTGAAGCCGTTAGAAGAAAACCTTATTCTGTAGTTCTTTTCGATGAAATAGAAAAGGCTCACCCCGAAGTATTCAACTTACTTCTTCAGTTGCTTGATGATGGTCGTTTGACAGACTCTCAGGGTAGAACTGTTGATTTCAGAAATGTTGTTGTTATTATGACCAGCAATCTTGGTGCTCAAACTTTGATTGAAAGTCTAGATAAGAACAATGAAATAACCGAAGAAACTCGTGAAAGAGTTATGAATGAAGTGAAAGGCTTCTTCAAACCAGAATTTTTCAACAGAGTTGATGATATTATCCTATTCTCACCATTACAGAAAGAACAGTTAGACAAGATTATTGATTTGCAGATTGCAGCAATTCAAAAACGTCTTGAAGAACATCAAATTAAACTAGAACTTTCTGAAGATGCTAGAAAATGGTTAATCGACAGAGGTTACAGTCCTGTTTATGGTGCAAGACCTTTGAAGAGATTGATACAGAGAGAATTAGATACAATCTTGGCAAAAGGTCTTATTGGCGGTGCCAT
>CAJOQX010000272.1 GCA_905236865.1 Candidatus Rifleibacteriota bacterium | reverse complement strand
CGAAAAAAATTATTTAAACTTTTTCTTTACTTCATTCCATTTTGCTTTGGTTGTGGAATCACCTTTTTGCCCTAGTGTAGTAGTTTCATCTAAATTAGCTATAAAATTCCAGAACTTATCAAGAGATTCATTTGTATTAGAATCTATATAAATTGGATATCCAGCAAAATTATCTCTATTTTGATCCCCTTTAACTAGTTTATCACCAAAGTACTCTTTTTCTTTATTTGAACCAGTACAAGCTTTACAAACCACTACAATTCCACGTTGATTTTTTCCAACTATGTCAGCACTTAAAGTAAACTTAACCCCTTTATTATTAAAAAATTGTCGTAAAGAAGAATGAACATAATAATGCAATATTCTACACATTTCGCCAGATCTATATACAGGATAGACCCCTCTCCACTCATTAGTGTCACCAAAACCAACTCCGTTATCATTCCAATCTCCAGTTATGTTTTTTACAATAGGATGAACATCCATATTCCAACCAGATTCCCAGTTATCACCATCAAAATTGTTTACTAGAGACATCATCATGTGAACACCAGTTATAGTGTTCTGGTAAGCTTTTAAAAAACCATTTTTTCTTGATTCATATAAAACTTCACTAGATGAGTTAATAAATAGAGAAGCCCCAGTAACTGCAACTATAGATAATACAAACACAACCATCAATAGCTCAACTAGGGTAAAACCTTTGGTTTTTGGTCTAAAATGATATAACCCAAAAAGGTATTTTTCCATTTTTACTAAGATTATTTCCTTTTTCTAATTAATAACAAGTACAACAATTAAATTACAGCTAATAATATGGTTACAATCGTTGTGATTAATTTTTAAGAGCTTCTGACTCTCGTACATCACACCAATAAAAACTAAAAATCGTAAGAATATTTAAACATACATAAAAAATCTTGTCAAATTCTTTTATAGTAAGAAAAGAATAAACAAATTGAAATAATGAATTTAAAATATTATTAAAACTAATTTTATTTCTTTAATTATACTTTTTCTTTGTTTTATCCCATTCTCTATTAGTAATAGCATCTGTTACTGGTTGTTGTCCTAGAGTAGTGGTTTCATCTAAATCTGCTACAATATCCCAAAATTTTTCAAGACAAACCTTTACATCACCATCAATATAAATTGGACAACCAGCCCAACTGTCCTTATTACCATCTCCTCTAGTTAGTTTATCACCAAAATATTCAGTCTTATATTTATGATCACCAGTATTAGCTTTGCAAACTACTACTATTACAGCATTTTCATTAGAAGTCCCCTTAAAAACAATATCAGCACTTAAAGTAAATTTCACTCCTTTATTATTAAGAAACTGTCTAGTTTTAGAAGGAACAAAGTATTCTAATATCTTATACACCTTGCCATCTTTCCAAATACTTTTATCGCCATTGGTAGCTACTTCGTTATATTCTTTACTGCCTACCATTTTAGCAACAAGAACAATAGGATGTTTATCCATATTCCAACCACTATTCCAGTTGTTCCCTTTAGTCATGTTAGCTATACCCAACATTGTATTGGCACCATCTAAAGTAAGTTTATATGCATTAAAAAACTGACTTTTTCTTGCTTGAATTAAAGATTCTTTTGAACCTTCAAACAATAATGGAGCAGTAGCTACAGCAACTATAGCCAAAACTACTACAACGAGCAATAACTCAAATAACGAAAAGCCTTTGCTTCTCAATCTAAATTTATAGAATTTTTCCATTTTTCCGATGACTATTTCCTCAATTAATTCAGTAACCCAATAATATAGCTTCAAGTAAAAAAAATTAAAAATATGGTATATAATTACCACCGTACACGTATTTTTTTATCAATACAAACTAGGAAGTATTTAAACATACATAAAAATCCTTGTCAATTCTTTTCTACAATACTCTCGGTACAAACGCAAACTTTTTCTTTTATTGATGAACCTTTCATAGATTGCCACGCCTCTTTCAGAGGCTCGCAATGACGAATTAATTTTGGATGACAGTGAGACGCGAGACAATTTAAGAGTTTAGAGATGAGAGATAAGGGATTTGTTTTAAGCTAACGACAGTTTATATTATAACCATTATTGTGAGGCTTCGTAGAAGCCATGACAATCCAAAGGTTAGTCGTAATAACTTTATCAAGCAATATAAATTTTCTCATAGCAAAAAACTTTCATAAGCTAAAACAATTCCCTAATACCTAACCTCTCCTCTCTTATCTCTTTTTAAACAGAGGTCGCAAGAGGAGAAATATGTCGAACAAGCGAACTGTCATTGTATGTTTTATATTTTTTCTGGATGGACTTCGTTTTGCTTT
>CAJOQX010000271.1 GCA_905236865.1 Candidatus Rifleibacteriota bacterium | reverse complement strand
AGCCAAAAACAGGAAGTTTTTGATGTCGAATGTCTAGGATAGACAACATTCGACAAAGGATGTCAGCGAGTCGCAAAGGGGGATTAAAGGGGATTTTAAAATAATTAGAATAAACTAATTATGGAGCAAAAACCTAGTTTTTGCACAGCCTCTCGCAATGACGGTATGTAGATACTGATTAATAATGAAAAAAGTTTTCGTTTGCCCTGAGATTAGAGAAGCTGAATCTTGAAGCTACTTAGAGTAAATGCTATAATTATAAATAATTGGATGGTATTTTTATAACAACCTCTTCTAAAATTAGTCAGTGATTCCCATAGGAATATGGTCTTTTAATTCGTATTCAAGCAAATCAACAATACTATCGTAAACACGAATATCATTAATATTGTCTTTTGTGGCATAAAGCTTGCCATTTTCACCAATATAAAGAGTAGAAGCTGGAAAATAGCCAAAACGCCCAACTGCTGTAATATTACACAAGGCTTTTTCCCTAATCTTTAAATAGATCTTAGAAAAATTATAACCAGTATTGGGTAACGTTATGTCAAAAGTTGCTTTCTTAAGCAATTCCACTTGGTTAGAATTTTCATCAGCAGAATCATAGCAGTCAAAAAAGAATCTTGTACAATCAACCTCGTATTTAAAAGTTGGAAACATAGCTGAAAAGAGGTAAGCATAGCGAATAATAAACTTTTCTGCTATAGGATACAAATTAACTTTTGCTCTCTTATAAGATTCTTTTATGCTGGAAATCTTCCATCTATTCTTTTCATCATCGCCAGCTATTTTCATCATTTGAATTATTCTTTCTCTAAGACTTCCATCTAATGAATAGCCAAAATCTGTTTCAAGAGCTTGTTCATCTATTTCGTCGTCATCATCATCATCTTCTTCTACATTTTCAAGTTTATTGATTTCTTCAACTTTTTTCTTGTTACCCCAAAGCAATTTTTCTACATAATCAATATTTTCATCGTCTAAATTGTTTTCCACCATTGCGTAAAACAAATCGCAGAAATCTTTAGGAGCATATTTTCTTCCTGTAATGCTAGTGATACTTTCTTTATAGAGAAAAGCCTCAAAAACATCAGTGATATTGAAAGCATTGTGAATACATCTTCCTTCAATATAGGTACAAGGCTCATAAGGGTGACAGGTTAGCTTGTAACTTTCGTTTCCTTTGCATAAGTAATAACTGGTGCCTGATTTTAAAAGCTTATAAGTATCGTCATTAAAAACAGTTACATTATCGAAGTATTTTATAGGTTTTCTAAAAGGAGCGTTAAATTCTGCTAAAAATTCGTTTTTTAGTCTTTCTGTTATTTGCTTTTGTTCAAAAGCTTTATTTACACATTCGAGCACTTCTGAATTATCTAATTCATAATACTTAGAAGTAAATGCCCAAGCGTCATATTTATTGTGATGTTCCCATATTTCCAATATATATCGACCATTAGAATCACGATTTAGGCTTTTATGGGTTCTTTCTTTAACCTGACCTGGTTTCCAACCACCGTCAAAATCTTCTATATCAAACCGAAAGAAGAATTTTTCACAATCTAAATATTTAATATTTAATTCTTTCACTGATTTCCCCTTAATAGTGGATTATCCCTCAATTTAAACTACTAAATATAGTTAACACGGTTATTATTTCTTTTTTATTGTCTGTTATAAAACAAAAGCCATTCACTAGATATTTAGTTAACATAATAAACTAATTCTGTTTTACTTGTCACTATACTTTTATTTTGAACTTTTTATTAAAACTCTTTTTTGTTTTTTTATTATTACTATTTAAAAAGACTTAATCATTGTCGATATTTGCAACAGATTTACGATAAGAGGCTATTTATGAAAGCTCTAAGTAAAAAAATATCTGCAATTCTAACAATAACTATTTGTATATTTATAAATGGTTGCAATTTATTAGATGCAGTAGATAGCAGTATTAATAATGCTACAGCAAGTGATTTAATTAGCGAAGGCAATGATAAATTATCGGAATGTGATTATTCGACAGCTTTAAATCGTTTTGAAAGAGCATTAGAAAAAGATAATTCTGATGATGCTATACGTGGCAGAGCTGCTGCTTATGCTGGTTTAGCTGGATTTAATATGATTTCTGCATTAAATAGCATACAGAATAATCTTGTTGCTCCAAATACCTCTGCAACTATATTTCAAGCAACAAAAAGCATTACAAGCTTTAGTAATCTCAAATTAGCTATACAAGATATGGCTTCTTTAAATAGTCCAACTAAAGAAGATTTATTATTTAAATCTTTAATAACTGTTATTGCTTCAACAAAGTTTATTTTAGAAAAATACGATACAAATCTAAATTCTAAGCTAGATAATCCTGACCAGATAAATTTTACCACTAATGATTCTAAAACACAGAAATGGGAAGATTTATATTCAGATTTAAGTTCAACATCTTCTATATATTCTTTGGAAAAAGCCTATATAGAACTTACAAATGCTTTGAGTGGTCGAGGAACTTCTTGGACTACATTATCACCATTTAATTCTGTTACTAATTCTGGAACTTACACACAGGCAAATTACAACATTATCGTTGCTGTAGGTGATTTAGGTCAAAAAATAAAAGAGGCTAATATAAAATACAATAACTCTGTAAATGAGTTTAAAGCAGCAATTATGGCTTTGGACGGAGTGGACTAATGAATAGATTACTTTTATGTGTTACTAACCGTCTACGTAAATTTCAATCCATAAAAACTATAAATATTAAAAGTTGTTTTGCGGTTATTTTTTCTATTTATATAGCTTCTACATCCTGTGCTTCGCAGCCTGGTGCTTACGAAAACTCTCGTTCTTTAGGAATGGGAGGCTGTTCTTTGTGTTATACAGACGATTATTTATTATTATATCGTAATCCTGCAGGATTGTGTTTAAAAAAAGAAGCGGAATATTCTGTTCTTACTCCTACTTTTTCTAGAAATTCAGATTTTAGCAAAATAGACAAACATATAGATGCGTTAAAAGATAACGATACTGCTGTAACTCGTATATCTAATTATAGCCATTTAGAAAGTATGACTGGCAAAACAGGATTTCAGAGATGGTCTAATACTGCTTATTATATTGGTGAAAAAGGTTTCGGAGTTGGTGTTAGATATGATGATTATCAATTCTATAGAGTTGATAATCCTTCAAACCCTCAAATGAAGTCCTCGGTATACAAAGACTGTGTTGTTAGCGGTTCTTTTGCTCGCCCTATTGAAGATCAGAATCAAAATATTTTTAAAGACAAAGCTGTTGGCTGGTATGGAGCTTCTTTAAAAATTGCCACTAGAAAAAAAACAGAGTCTGTTTTTTATGCTAGAGATTTTGCTGCTTTAACTCCAAATGCTATAAAAGACACAGACAGAACAGGAATCACTTTAGATGCTGATTTTGGGGCATTATGGCAGCTGACTAATCCATTAAAAACTACATTTGGTGTTTTTATTGGTAATATTTTTGAATCAAAATTTTCAGATGAAGCAGGTAATTTAAATAGGCAATATTCTATAGGAGCATCTATTCAGCCATTGACAGGCGAAAAAGAAAGAAATGAAAGACTCGTTCTTGCTTGTGAATATTTTGATGATGGTTCTCACGTTAATTCATTGACAAACATACGGCTAGGTGCTAGAGCAAAAATAGCTAACGGTTTCTATCTTTCTACAGGTGTGAAAAATGGTTATTTAACAGGTGGAATGGATTTCTCTTTTAAAGATTTTAGCATAGGAGCTTCTACCTATAGTGAAGAATTGGGCAAAAGTCCTGGCGATAGAGAAGACAGAAGATATTCCGTCGATGCTTCATTGCGTTTTTAGTATTGCTTTTGTTATAGGTAGTTATTGGTAAAAAAGTTTAGGTTTGCCCTGTGATATAAATAAATTTATTGCAAATATAAAAATTTTGCGTTAGAATTGTACACTATGATTTCAAGTTTAACAGGTTTTGGTAGAGCTAGTTTTACAGATGAAACAGGGCGTGTAAGCGTTGAGTTAAAGTCTGTGAACAATCGTTTTTTGCAAGTTGATACACGTTTGCCTTACGGATATAACTGGGCAGATGGTTTGTTACGCCAGCATATCAGCAATGCTATTTCTCGTGGAAAAGTATATTTGAACCTTGAAATTGTTGATTATAATCCAAATCAAGATGTTATAATCAATAAGGCTTTATTAAACAAACTAATTGCATTAAGTGATGAAGTAAATGACAAAACAGGCAAAACAATTCCAATAGCATTAGATGGTTTGCTTTCGTTACCAGGAGTAATGAAAGTTGATTCAAAAGAATCTGATAATGATGAACTTTGGAAACGAATTGAGCCAGTATTAATCGAAGCTGTGAAATCTTTTGTAGATGCTCGTAAACGTGAAGGTGAAAATCTTGCTAATGATATAAAGCAACACGCTGACGTAATGCGAGAAACTATAACTAAGATAGAAAAATTAATACCAGAATTTAAAGCTAATTTTATAGCCAAGTTTACTGAAAGAATCAAAGAGTTAGCGGGACAAGCCGGATTTGATGAATCACGTCTTAGTATGGAAATAGCTTTATGGGTTGACAGAAGCGATGTTAGCGAAGAAATAGCTAGACTTTATAGCCATTTAAAAGAACTAGATAACATTTTGGCTTCAGACAAACCAGTTGGTAGAAGACTTGATTTCTTGGTTCAAGAACTAAACCGTGAAGCGAACACGCTTAGTAGCAAAATTAATGATTTTGCGATAACTCAATTAGCATTAGATTTAAAATGCGAAATTGAGAAAATTCGTGAACAAGCACAAAATATTGAATAGGTTGCAAAATGAAAGTTCTTCTTTTAAATGTAGGTTTTGGTAATGTTGTTGCTGCTGATAAAGTTGTCGCAATTGTCAGCCCTGGTTCTGCACCTATTAAGCGTTTAAAAGAAGATGCTAAAGAACAGGGAAAATTAATTGATGCTACTTATGGACGTAAAACTAGAGCAATTATAGTTACAGATTCAAATCATGTAATACTTTCAGCAATTAACCCTGAAACTGCCGCCTTGCGTATGCTTGGCAAAAAAACTAGTCAAAATCCTGAAGACGATGATGATATCAACGTTGATCTTCAAGATGATAATGATGAACAAGAATTAGATTCAACGGAGGTTGAAGAATGAAATTTAGATCTAGAAGTGAAATTATTAACAAGATTCCTAACAAATACGATGCTGTAATGGCTATTTCTAACCGTGTAAAAATGCTTGTTGAAGGCAAAAAGCGCTTAGTAGAAGAATATGACGAAAACTATATAAAAGTAGCTATGGAAGAAATAGCATCAGGTGCTCTAGAAGTTGAAATCACAGAAAAAGAAAAATAAAAAAAATATTAGCATATTAATTGCATTTAACAAAAGCATTGCTAGCATACAGGGCATTGAACTAGCAATGCTTTTTTGTCGTGCTGGTTTTAGTGTAAAAACTATTTTGCTTGATAATGCTGAAGAAATAATTTCCAGCGAAATATTAAGAGATATTACAGGACATTCGCCTTGGTCTAAATCTTATAAGCCAAATTGGGTAAAAACAGTTATAAAATATCCATTATGTGTAATTATAGAGCCATCAGAAGAGTTTCAAAAAAGTATTTTTTATGAAAACGATAAAGATAATCAAAATAATTCAGAAATAAATAATAATGATATTTTCTCTAATTATATAAAAGAAAACTGTGAATCTATAAAAATATTACAAAAAATTGAATCAATAGAAAATGTATATAAAGACGACATAAGAAAGCAAATAATCACTATTTCAGATAATCCTTTAAAAATTAGAGCTAGTTTTGAAAAAATAATATCGGAAGCAGTTAGATTTATTGCTTCCAAGTCCTTAGAAGATAATATCAGTTATTGTTTTAAAGGTGATTTTTCTAAAATAGATTATAGAAATGAGCTAGAAAAGGCTTTGTTTAATGCTGGTTTTTCATTTAAAAGCCCAAATGACGAAAACGATAAAGAACAGATAGAACCAAAAGTTATTGTTACAAATAACACCAAAGAAATAGAAATAATTTTAGAGTCTCCACAAGATAATATTTCACCTAGTCAAAATAAAATTTATATTTTTAAGCATAAAAATGGTTTATTATTGACTGATTTTATTGAAACACGTTTGTTTCCTGATTTTTCTTGTCAAAGTTGCTATCTTAGATTAGCCGAATATTTAAAGGTAGCACTTAATCGACAATAAAAACTGATAATAGAAAGTTTTTATTGTAGTTAGTTTTTGTTGTTTTTGTTGTCTATATCGAGTTTTCAGCACATTTTCTCGAATATCTTCTCTCATCCCTCATCTCTTATATATTATAATATCTTACATCTTATTCTCTCAGGGCAAACGCAAACTTTTTCTTTTATTGATAAGTCTTCATAGTTATTAGATTCAAAACAATGACAGTGAGACGTGAGACTTTTTTCTCCGAATAAGACCCGTTCCCTCAAAGATGATTCAAGGCAGTTATCTACAGAGGTCGCAAGAGGAGAAATATGTCGAACAAGCGAACTGTCATTGTATGTTTTATATTTTTTCTAGATGGACTTCGTTTTGCTTT
>CAJOQX010000270.1 GCA_905236865.1 Candidatus Rifleibacteriota bacterium | reverse complement strand
TGATTTACACAGATACCGAAGTAAAAGGCACTGTAACAAAGCTTTTGAATGACGAAGTTAAAGCCGAACTCAAAACTAGAATGAAAGCTGAAGCTGGTTCTGCAATACTGATGGTTGCTGATGAAAAGCTTAAAGCATCTGTAATCTTAGGAAAATTGAGAATCAAATTGGCAGACGAACTTGATTTGCGTGAAAAGAATGCTTTCAGATTCTGCTGGGTAAATGACTTCCCAATGTTTGAAAAAGACGAAGAAACTGGTCAGACTATTTTCAGCCACAACCCATTCTCTATGCCACAGGGCGGTTTAGACGCTCTTTTAAACCAAGACCCATTAACTATTAAGGCTTATCAATACGATATAGTCTGCAACGGTATTGAACTAAGTTCTGGAGCTATAAGGAATCACAAGCCAGAAATTATGTATAAAGCTTTTGAAATTGCTGGCTATGACAAATCGGTTGTTGATGAAAAGTTTGGCGGTATGATTAGAGCATTCAAGTTTGGTGCTCCTCCTCACGGTGGTATTGCTCCTGGAATCGACAGAATCACTATGTTGCTTGCTAATGAACAGAACATACGTGAAGTTATCTGTTTCCCATTGAATCAGAAAGCTCAAGATTTGTTAATGCAAGCACCAGCTGAAGCTACAGAAAAACAGCTCAAGGAACTTCACCTAAAGATAGTAGAAGACTAAGTTAAAAAGGCTCGTCATTGACGAGCCTTTTTTTTGACTATTTGTTTAACATTCTTATATCTTAACTCTAACCTCTATATAAATAATACAAAGATTTCTACAAAAAACTTAAAAGAAAACTACAATAAGTGGAAAAATGGAACAGAGCCAGATGATGACGTAACTTAGTTGTTTTGAAGCGACTTTCTTCTTAAAATTATAAAAGTAATGTCATCGGTTAATTCAACTTCTCCATGATGTTTCTTAAATGTTTCAATTAATAGATCTTTTAATTCCACAGCCGTTTTAATTGAAATATTTGCTATTAAATTGTTGAAATTTTCATATCCAAACTCTTCGCCTTTATCATTCTCTGCTTTTGGAAAACCATCGCTATATAGTAAAAGTATTTCTTCGGCATCAAGTTTTTCGTTTTCAATAGTATAATTGAATTTTCTTATAGAGACTCCCAAAGGTAAACTTGTTTTACTAAGTATTCTCAAATGACCTAAAGTTTTTTCCTTTATTATTGGATATGGGTGTCCTGCATTACAAATACTAATTTCACCTGTATTCTTGTCTAAAATAACAGCACAAAAAGTCATTAACTTCTTTTTATTTAACAAATCACAAATCATATTACCTGTATTTGTAACTATTTCATACAAAGGTGTATCTTTATGGGCAAATCGAAAAACAGAAGCTTTTACCATTGCTGTTAAAAGAGAAGATGAAACTCCATGACCTGTAACGTCACCAATTACTATTAATAGTCTATCATTAGGCAATTCAAACAAATCTGCATAGTCTCCACCGACATCTTCTGCCATTCGATTGTATACATTGCATTCATATCCATCTATTTTGTAATCTCCACAAGGAATTAGACATTGTTGCACTGCACCCGCCAAAAGCATATCCTTTATATCTTCCATCATTTGATTGAAAACTCTACTTAAATCTCCTAATTCATCTTTGTTCTCTATTGAAATATTAGTTTCTGTGTCACGCTTGCTCAAAGCTTTTAAGCCTCTATTCAGTTCTTTTATCGGTATAATAAAATTCTGTGCAAGCAAAGAACCAGTAAATACTGAAACAATAAGCAGGATACAAATGAGAGTATAAATATCAGCAAGTAATTTTTTTATTCTATTATCAATGTTAGAAACTGGATATAATGATAGCATAAAACAGTTTTTTATATTACTGCCTGGAACACATAAACATAGATATTTTGAATTGTCATAGTCTATAACAGCAGATTCTACTCTTTTGTTTATATTTGAAACATTTATCAAATCTATTAATGGCTGAGTATTATTTGTTGTCGGAGTAAATTCTTGAGTTTCGTATATAAAATTAATTAATCTCAAATTTATATTATCTATATTATATCTTTTTTTATTTATCTGATTAAAATAATCTTTAACTACTGATTCTAGACTAGTGCTTCCTATATAAT
>CAJOQX010000269.1 GCA_905236865.1 Candidatus Rifleibacteriota bacterium | reverse complement strand
TCCCTAATCCCTATACCCTATATACCCTTATATCTTTTATATTAAAACTTTTTCCTTTTATTCCGATATAGGAAATATGAAAAATTGGGGAAAAATATTATATTTATTTGCCTTGCTAACCTTTATTGTGATTAATATGGGTTGCAATAGAAGCGAGTTTTATCCAGAATCTGATATTAAAGTTATAAAGGTTGAACCTTTTAATATTATACCTACTAGTTCAAGTCTTGCTGAAGTGGAAGATGCAGTCGTAACGCTACAGCTTTTAAATACTGTTCCTTGTAACTTACTTAGTTATGATTTGACTTTTAGAACTGTTCAGAATGATTCCATAGATAATCTTAATATGTATGATGTTCCTATTAGCATTCCATTAACAACGGCTGGCGAAGATGTTGAGGTAACTTTAAAACCTTATACACAGCAACTTTTTGACTTGTATGATTCCTCTGTTTCAAGTATTTCACCTGTAAGAGCTACATTTAAGCTATATTTTAAAGATGTAAACAAAAATGAGATAATAAAAGAAGCTAATTTTTTGTTGTATAAATATGAAGAAAGCTCATCTGATAGTTAATAATGAGGGTTTTTAGTAAAAATTTAATCTGGTTATTACTTCTGGCTGTAGTGTCAGGAGTTTTTGCCTTTCCTGTTTATTCGCAGGGCTGGCGAAGAATGAATAATAGAGCAGGAAGGGCTACTGCAAAAAAAACAACCACAAGAAAGCAGAGTTATAATAATAACTATTCGAATCAGAACACTAATTCTCGTGCTACTTTAAGTTATTCAACACAACCAATGGCTGAAAATTCATTTTATCCTATTGTTAGGCAGAATGGAACTAATTCTTATGAAAATTATGTTAATTCTCAAAGTGAATGGTCGGATTTAGGTAATGGTGCGATTATTAGGCATGGAACTAATCTAACAAATAATAATGCGGCACAAGAAAATAAGCTTTCTCCTGAAGTTCTTGAAACTATAAGACAGTTAAAGGCAGAATATTCTGAACCTGAAAAGATGTATCAAATGTCTGCAACAAATCAGGCAGATAATAATAGACCAACACCCAAAAAGCCGAATGGTCTTTTAAATCCAAATGCATCAGATGAGTATTATTATGAGAAAAACAAAAACAATCAAGGTGGAATTGAAATACAAAGCTCATATTTGACTTTTCCACAAAATAAAAATATAAGAATTAAATCTTTGGATTTTAGGCAGACAGATGTTGCAGATGCGTTACGTTCTCTTGCAAGACTTATTAATATTAATTTAATGCTTGGAGATGGGGTAGGGGGAAAAACTGTAACGGTCTTGTTTAATGATGTTACTATGGAAGAAGCTTTTAATACTATTTTAGTTAATTTTGGGCTTTCTTTTTCATGGGAAGGAAAAATATTAAGAATTTTTCCTTCTAATGCGGCTCCTACTTTTACTAGGATTTTTAATATTCAACATGCAAATGCAACTGAAATACAGCCAATGCTAAATAAGCTTTTGTCTGAAAAAGGTAAGTCAGAGCTGGATAGTAGAACTAATTCTATAATTATTACAGATACGGCAGCAAAATTAACAGAAATTGAAAATATGTTGCCACAGATAGATATTCAGGAAACAGGAATTGAAATTACTTCTAGACCTGTTACAGAAGTTTTTTATTTGAACTATGCAGATGCTAAAACCATAACAGAAGCTATAACTATGCTTTCAGAAGGGGCTAAAATAAAAGAATTTTCGTCTAGTGCAGCTTCGCAAGCTGGAGCAGCAGGTTCTAACGGTAATACTTCGGGACGCATGGATATGATGATTATTACCGATACAATGACTAATCTTGAAAGAATAAGGGAACTAATAGATAAACTTGATGTTCCGCCGATTCAAGTAACAATCGATGCTCATATCTATGAAATAGATAAAACCAAAGAAGAACAGTTTGGGGTTAATTGGCAAAAGAATATTCCTATTGCAGGTATGTCGGGATCTAATATTTTTGAGGGGACAATATCTCCAATGAGTTCTGAAGGTGGAACTGGAGTTTTCAGGTTTGGTAGTCTTGATGTTAATCAGTTTACTGCGGTATTGGCTATGTTAAATACGGGAACATTCGCTAAAGTATTGAGTAATCCTGTTATTACAACATTAAATAACAGATCTGCAAATATAACTGTTGGACAGGCGATATCATACATTTCAGCTACTACAGTAAATGAAGGTGGGCAGGTTTCTAATGAAGTGTCACAGATAGATGCAAATATATCGCTAGAAGTTACACCTTCGGTAACTGGAAACGATGAAGTTTTCCTTGATATTACACCAAACATCACAAGCGTACTTGGTTATAGCACTCTTGGCGGAAATTCAACTCCGAACTTGAGCACAAGAAGTGCTAAAACTCAGGTAATTTGTAAAAATAATCATACTATTGTTATAGGTGGTATGATAAAAACAGATAAAAACGAATCTGTAAATAAAGTTCCTATATTAGGAGACCTTCCTGGTATAGGAAAACTATTTAGAAGTAAAACAACTAAAGAAAACAGAACTGAATTGATTATTTTCATTACTCCACATATTGTTAAGGAAAAAGTCGCAAAACACAATTCAGCTATGCTAGGTAGTGCTCCAAGAATGACTTTAGATAGATAATATAAAAGGTTTGCTTAACTCTTTATTTATAGCAACCAAAGAACCTTGTATTGAAACAGATAAATGAACATTATCGCCTTTTTGAGGTATTGGATTACCGTTTAAACTCTTTTTTGTAAAATAAACAACTAAAGGAATTTCGTCACCATCAGGAGTGTAACCTATAACAACATCTAATTGCCAAACTTTTTGTTCATTTACAAATTCATCATAAATTGATACTCTATTGACTATAGTGTCGATTTCATAATGTTCTGAATCTATATCGTAAGTAGGTGAAACACAAATCATATTATCATTATTTATAATCTCTACTGAATAAGCAAGTGCATTTATGTTAAAAATGTAACTGTCGTCCTTATTGTATAAAAATCTATTTGCTATATAATGTTTATCATAAAAAGTTATCATTAGATTTTCATACTCATCAATAAAAGCTACTAATTGTGCTTCTTGCCTATAATAACCTATAAGAACATTTTGAAGTTTACATTTGTATTCATGTCCTTTTTCTAGGAAAGGATAAACATTTCTTAATTTTTCCACTTTTGTTTTTCTGTCTTTTGTAACAATTAACCCTAAGCCATGTTCTATATGTGGATAAACCATTATTTTCCCAAGAGGTTCATTTTCGGGAACTTTATTTTCTTCTTCTTCATTGTAAGGAATTTGGCAATAGGTGATTGTTTCTCTGCTACCTTCTAGTTTTTTTTGATAAAAATCAGTGATTTTTTTATATAATTCCTTTTGTTCCTCAGATAGTTGGTTAACGTCTAATTCATTATCTAAATAAGTATCAACTAATGTGTAGTCTTCATCGAAAAACATAGCTAATTCTTCTTCGTGGTCATCAGGAAAAAATTCTTCGGGTTCTTCGGTTGGATTAGCATCAAAATCAAAATTTTTGGGGTGTTTTATTACTTTAATAAAATCATTATTTCTATCTTCCATTTCTTTCTCCTTTATTATTAATGCTTTATTTGCATATTGGTATAAAAAATAATCTTGTTTGTTTGTTTTGTTTCAAAACATAGAATTGTAATTGAATATAGCTATAGATTATAACAAAAAATAAGGTTTGTACAGTCTTTTTTATTGAAAAAACTTTTATAGCAACAATATATATTATAAATAGTAAACTTTTTTTACAAAATAAAGTATAATATATATCGAAAAACCTAATTATTGGAGTTAAATAATGGAGAAAAAATTAGCCATTGCTGGACTTTGTTTATTATTATTATCTTCAGCTTCTTATGCAGAAATAGATCCTTTTAGTGAAGATTCAGAAATAGAAGTATCAAAAGAAGAAAGTGTAAAAAAAGATTCTGAAGAAGTAGAAACCGCTAAAGTTATTACAGAAACTCAAGAGGAAAAGAAAGAAGAAAAAAAAGAGGAAGAAAAAAAGGAAGAAACATCTACTACACAGTATACAGTAGTTCCTGGAGATTGTCTTTCTGCTATCGCTGCAAAACTTTTAGGAAGTGGTAGTCGTTGGCCTGAAATAGTTGCTCTTAATAAAGATAAATATCCTTCTTTAGCTTCGAATCCTAATTTAATATATCCAGGTTGGGTTCTTACGATACCTGGTGGTAACAGTGGAACAACTGGTTCTAATGGAAATTACAATAATAGTAATAATAAAGGTAATAATAATGGAAATAACAATGGCGGTAATAATGGTGGAACTGTTACTCCAAATGTTAATCCATCTGCTGATGACAATGAAAGAGTTGCATCTGGCGTAGCTCCAAAACGAGCCGTTGATTCTGGTTCTGGTGCACCTGGTTTGGTTTCTCAAGGTAATCCATCTGGTTCTGGCGTAAATTCAAAATCTGCTGGTTTCCAAGAATGGATGAATTCGGCTATTGATACCTACGGTAATTGGGATATGCCTGTCGTGAAAAATAAATATGGTCAGACAATTAGTGTGGAAATGTATATGAAAGGTATTCTCTTTATCGAAAGTAATGGAACACATGTAAGAAATAATGGTTCTTTAGTAACTAGCTATTGTGGAGCACAAGGCTTTATGCAATTAATGCCAGCTACTGCTGCAGAACTTGGTGTTGATGCCACAGATCCAAAACAAAATCTAGAAGGTGGTTGTAAACTATTCCAAAAGATTTTTAGTGGTAATTATGGTTATGCAGGCAAAGCAACAGGCGTTGACAAACTTATGTTAGTTGCTTGTAGTTATAATGCTGGTCCTTGGTCTAAGCTTGTTAAAGGTTCATGGCAAGATTTAAAGAATACTGGTTCATCTGTTCAAGGTTATGGTATCAAATTAAAAATGTGTCTTGGATTAGAATTAACTGCTGACGAAGTTACTTATGCAAGAAATAATTTAACTAATGGACAAGACGTTGATACTTATGCAGCTACTCTTTATGCTACTTCTCAAGGATATGGTCTTTAAGGTAATTCAAAATGAATAAATTTGTAAGATTAGTTACTTTTATTTTTGTGATATTGCTTTCTTCTACTATATTTGCTCAAGAAATAAGTAGAATAGACATTAGCAAAGTTGCTGAAGGTGTAAAGTTAGAACATGCTTACAATCCTGGAGATATGGGGAGTTTTGACAAACTATTCTTAGATGATGAAAATGCAACTGTAATTTTTAAGTCTGAAGGAAGAAAAATCAAAGAAGTCTTCCCATTTGATATTGATTCTGATGGGAAAAATGAATATCTAATATCTATGGATTGTGGTGGTTCTGCTGCTATATATGATTTAGTTATAGTTAAAGAAAAAGATGGTGTATGGACTTCTATTTGGGAAGATTCTTTCTCTATGCCAGAAATAACTCTTTCTAATAACAAAGAAAAACTGTCTGTAAGAATAAAACATTATGTTTTTACTGCAAATAAGCCACAAAAAACAGAAGCTACTCTAAGATTTAAAGATGGGGCTGTTATAAAGACAGAATTGCCAATAAGATAGTAATAATAAAAACAAAAAAAGCAATCTATATTATTATGTAGATTGCTTTTTTGTTTGCTTATTTATTCTTTAATTGTTTGTTTTTTTCTCTAGTTGCTTTTTAAAAGCCTGTGGATCTTGTAAAAATTCACTATATTCTTTTATTCTTTCAATTATTTCAGACGACATTTGATGTTCTAGTTTACAAGCTTCTTTTTGAGAGTATTCTTCATCAAATCCTAATATATTTTGAAAGAAGTTTTTCAGTATTTTGTGGTATTTATCTAATGATTCTATTACTTCTTTCCCTTTTTGAGATAGTGTAACTGGCCTGTATGTGTGGTAGTTTATTAATCCGTTTTCAGCTAGTCTTTGGAGTGCATTAGTGACAGATGAACGTTTGCAACCCATTTTTTCAGCTAATACAGAAGGACTGACAGCACCATCTTTTGATTGTATGTCTGCAATTGCTTCAAGGTAAGATTCCAAAGCTAGTGATACTCGTTCCATTCACTACTCCTTAAAAACTATAATTTTTATAGTCGTTGTTTTTTAGAAGTTACACTTCTTTTGTTTTTATAGGTTTATGTTAAATACAATTTCCCAATAAAAATAATAACTGCTAACTGCAGTTTTTTTATCTTAAATATTAGAGTATGTATTGCTCATGCTCTAAAATTACAATACTATTTATTTATTTATTTCGTCAAGACTAAAAAAGCAAAAAGATTAGTGCAAAGAGAAAATAGAGATTTCTCTCTATTCACTCTTTGTTCTAATCTTTTTACTTATTCTTCTTTTATTTCTTTTCTTCTTTAACCTCTCATCTCTTTCCGCTACATTTGTTGCAACCTTCGCAACCACAACCACAGCCAACGGCACTAGCTTTGCCTTTAAGACCATTAACTAACCTGGTAATAAGAATCCAGGCTGCCATTAGAGCTATAATAACGACTATGGTTTCTTGAGCACCACTACTCCCTCTTGTAGATATAACTTCACCTATTTTTAAAGTTAAAAAACTTATAATATAAGCTAAACCAAAATAACTTAAGAGAGAGAAAATCGTAAACTTAGTTGAACCACTTTCTTTCCACAAAATACCAACTGTAGCAATACAGGGAACGTATAGAAGGGTAAATAGCATATACACAAAAGCTTTAAGAGGAGTGATACCGTTCTTATGCATTGCATTAGCAAGTTTTTCCCTGTTTTTCTTCTTATCTTCATCACTGTTGTCTTCATCTTCTTCTTCTGTTTGATAAAGAACCGCAAGAGTTGAAACAAGAGTTTCTTTTGCAAAGAAACCAGGAATTAAAGTTACAGTTTCTTTCCAAGTAAAACCTAATGGAGCAAAAGCTGGATGCATAAACTTTCCTATACGACCAAGATATCGTTTTTCTGTTTCCTCTTCTTTTTTCTTTATGTTAATTTCAGAAGTAGCTTCATCAATTTTATCATTTATTTCTTTTAATTTTGCTTCTTTTTCTTCGTTAGAAAGCTTCGATTTTTCTAATTCTGCTTTTTCTGCTAAAAAAGGTGCTTCTAATGCTGCTTTTTGTCCTTCATAATCGAAGCTCAATTGAACATCTCTTGGGAATGACTGCAAAGCCCAAACCAAAATTGAACCTGCAAGAACAACAGTACCAGCTTTTTCTAAAAAATGCATTGCTTTTTCCTTTAACATATTCCAAACACTTTTAGTTGTAGGAATACGGTAAGGTGGCATTTCAAGCAAAAATGGGCTATCTTCAACTCTATTTGAGGTTATGCTTATAAAGTGTCCTAGGAACATCAATACAACTAAGTCTATTACATATAAAAAGAACATCCATTTTGTTGGATTTTCAGGGAAAAATGTTCCACATAGCAAAACAAAAACTGGTAATCTTGCACTACAACTTACTAGCGGAACAAGAAACATTGTCAACATTCTTTGAAATTTGCTATCTATAATTCTTGTAGCCATAATTGCAGGAACATTGCATCCGATACCCATAACCATAGGTATAAAGGCTCTTCCCTGCAAACCCATGCTTTTCATTGTTCTATCTACTATAAAAGCGGCTCTAGACATATAGCCTGAATCTTCCAAAAGAACTATCCAGAAGAAAAGAATCAATATGTTAGGAATAAAGACTATAACTGAACCTACGCTCTTAATAGCACCGTCTATTATTAAGTCTTTTAATATTCCATCATTCATGAAACCACCCACAAAACCTGCCAACCAATCTATAAAGGCTTCCAACCAATCCATTGGGTATTGCCCTATTGTGAATGTTGTCCAGAACACGAAATACATTAAAACTGCAAATATAGGTATACCCAAAAATCTGTGTACTAAAAATTTATCTATTTTTTGTTGACTATCAGGAATGCTTTTTTCTGGAACGGTTGCACAAAGCTTTATCATTTTTTCTATTCGATGATAACGGTCTTCTGCTAAGTCACATGGCAATGTTGTAGAAGTGAGGGTTTTGCCCTTTTCTGCTGATAGCTCTTTACAAAGTTTTTGTCTAATTTCTTCTAATTTGGGATTATCTTTGCTTGGTTTGCAAAGATTACATATTGCATTATATCTTTGGGTTGCAGTAGCTGTTTCCCAACGCAAATTATCTATTTATATTGCCTCTTTTGCTGCATTTAACCAATTTTGTGGCAAGGAAAGAGCTGAATTTTCTTTTGCTTCTATTTCTGATTTTTCTCTTTTGGCAAGATACTCTACTAGCGAAGAAACGCCTTTACCTGTTCTGCCAACTGTTGGATATATTTCACAACCTGTAAGCTTTGTGAATTTTTGTAAATCTATGTGACCGCCCTGTTGTGTAAAAGAATCATAGCAATTAAAGCTAATTACAGGGTTAATTCCTATCTCTATAAGTTGTGTCGTTAAAAATAGATTTCTTATGACATTGGTAGAATCAACAACATTTAAAACGCTTCCATGGGCTGCTTCGTCTATTGCTGTAAGAACAACACCTTCTTCTGGTGTGGCAGGAGAAAGGGAATATGTTCCTGGGAGATCTGTAATAAAAATATCACCGTTCTTTGTATGAGTTAAACCTTCAAGTCTTTCTACTGTTACTCCTGGCCAGTTACCTACATGATGACGTTCGCCTGTTATTGCATTAAATAGGCTAGTCTTCCCACTGTTTGGATTGCCTATAAGAAAAATACTTTGTGGAGTAATCTTTTTTTTTATGTTATTTTCTTGTGACATTTCTAAATTTCAACCTCAACTATTTCTGATTCGCTTCGTCTAAGACCTAGTTGGTAGCCACGGATTTCAAAAGTAGTTGGGTCTCCCATAGGAGCTCTTTTCATTGCCTTTATTGTGGTACCAGGGACAAAACCTAAATCAAGTAGTCTTTGAGCTGTTGGTGATTTTGTGTCTATTGATGTGATTGTGCCTGATTTTCCTTCAGGAAGTTCTGCTAGACTTATACTTTGCATAAATTTATTCCCTCGTTTTGTTACTAAGACATATAAATTAGAAAAAGCCTTTTTGTTAAAAATTATTTTTTGAATAATTAGACCTTTCTAACATAAATAGGTTAATCTAATTTTAAAATTAGATTAACCTAATTATGTTGATATGTCAACTTTTTTATTTTTTATTTAACTTGACTATAAATGAAATGGTTGTTACAATACGTGCACTTAAGGTTGGAGGCTGTAAAATGAAAAAATATTTTTTTACCTCTGAATCAGTAACTGAAGGGCATCCAGACAAGGTAGCCGATCAGATTTCTGATGCAGTTCTCGATGCAATTCTCGCAAAAGACCCAATGGGTCGTGTAGCTTGCGAAACTGCTGTAACAACCGGTTTAGCTATGGTTATGGGCGAAATCACTACAAAGTGCTATGTTGACGTTCAGTCTATTGCT
>CAJOQX010000268.1 GCA_905236865.1 Candidatus Rifleibacteriota bacterium | reverse complement strand
GGTTTGCTAATTTTTGTAATTCATCGTTACTGAGTTCACCTAGACCCCATTGCATAGAATACATTTTCATCATTCTAACAACATTACCGTTATCAACTCCGAAAGAACAGTTGATTAGTCTAGGATTAAATTTAGCAATATAATCAGCTTTTGATTTTATTTTTGCAATATTATCTTTTCCAACTTCATCAAAATACTGTCCTATTTCTTCCATAGTTGGAGCACTACGTTTAGTTCTTTGAGCAACTTTGAAACTAACAGCCTTTAAATTATCTTCCAATTCTTTAGTTGGAGCTTTACCAGTTGGAATATAACGAATAGCTTTAAATGTTACATTTTTATTGTTTGCTGCAATAATACCAGCACAGTGGGTTCCATGAGCCCAGCCACCACAGAAATTAACCCAGGGTTTAAGTTGTGGGTCGTTATAAAGGGTAACGAAGTTATTCCATTCTTCTTTAGTAAAAGCTTCTTTACCAGACTGCTGCATTTTGTTGATGTTCTTCATTACTTCAAGAACTTTATCATATTCGGGAGGTGTTTCTCTAAGGTTTACGATTGTTGAGTTGTTTTCAACAAAGTTCCAACCATAAACATCATCTACATAGCCGTTGTTATCATCATCAACTTTTTCTTTTCCGTTTAATTCAGCAGCATTTGGCTTAGCCATTGGACTTAATACGTTATGAGTAAAGTCACTACCAGAATCTATTACTAAAACATCAATTGGTTTTGCTGCAAAAGATGGAATTGAACTAAAAGCAATAAAACTTGCTAGAGTGGCCATTATAAATGATTTTTTTCTCATGTGCTTACTCCTTATAAAAAAATCGGTATATATAATTTTAAGTATTTTTTGGGCAATACGCAAGAGTAAATTTATTTTCTCTTAAGGCAAACGTAAATTTTTTTTATTAATCAGTATTGCAACAATATGTCATTGCGAGCTTCTCATCTCTCATCTCTCATCTCTAATATGGCATTTGAAGAATTTCTTTTAATACTTTGTTGCCTGCTTCGTCTTCTGCAGTTGCTACAGCAACATTGTTTGTAAAAAGCTTAACAAAAGAAATCGCCCAATTTTTATAAATATTTATTCCAGGATAAGAAGCGGCAGAAAGGGTAACTTTAGGAGATTTAGAAGGAATAGGCGGTTCGTTTATTTTTTGTCCTAGACTAATTATGTAATTGTTTAAAATAGAAGAAGTTTCAGAGGCAATTCTACGTAAAAATATACTTGGATTTGGAGAATATAAAGCTTCTTCACTAATATCAGAAATCTTTTTCTCTATTTCCATTCTAGAAACCCCCTTTATTAATTCTTGGGCTGTTTCTGCAAACCAATCAGAAGAAAGACCTGTTTTTTCTAAAAATTCTTCATCTTGCCCCATATTAGATAATTGGTTTTGCCAGCGATCTAATACAGATTGAGCAAATAACATACCTTTTTTTACAACTTTTTTTTGAGTTTTTGGTTCTTCTTGTTTCTTTTCAGAATCTCCAAATATATCAAAAATATCTTCATCAAAAACAGGAGCAGTTTCTTGAGCTGCAGCTTCTTCTTCGTCTTCATCGCCAATGACCATAGGATTAACTATGGAGTCATAAATAGCTTCAACAACCTTTGTTGATATAGAAAAACGATCTATGTCAAGAATTCTTGGTAAAGCATACTTGCTAATCATAACTTTTTGTAATTGAACAATAAGCTTTTTAGCTCTTTCTTCTGCTAAACTTCTTGCTTTTGTAATATCATCTCCGATGTAATATCGTTGTATGTTCTTTCTAGTGTCGCTAAAAATAAGCTTAAGGTTTTCTGATAATTGTTTAACTTTTGTGTTAGAATCAATACCAGCTTTAAGTTTTTCTATTAAATATTCTATTCCAGAACAGTCAGGAGTTGCTGCTTTCTTCCAAGATTCTTCTGGATTAGCAAAGTGACGCTGAACATTCGGATTTGCAATATATTGAGCAAAAATCTTTTGTAATTCGTCTTCATCTCTGACAAATTCTTTTCCATCTTTGCCTCTGACAAATACAGTTTGGTCTACGCCTGGATTTCTAACCCAATAACAGTTTTGGAAAGGTTGATTTTCAGTCCATTCATTAACCCAATCGCCATCTCTTCCCATAAAATCTTCAAAATTGGTTCTTAATCGGCTATCCCATCTAACAGATGGGTCTTCACCACGTTTGTGGACTAAATCCATATCGAATTTTGTGAAAACGTGGAAAAGTAACGGAGTTTTTCCTGCTCTGCTCTTGGGGTCACGTCCATGACTCCATTCAACCCATTTGTTAATCATATATGGTAATGATTTGGCTTCTTGGTTACCACCTTCTTGACAGAGCAAAAGGGCTGTGACATCTCTATCGTCAGAAAATCTATCGAAAAGATAAGCTACTTTACCTCTTAAAAAGACTTCTACAAGAGCTTCATGTGATTTCATTATTCTAGCTTCATCATAAATCTGTGCTCTAGAACGTGCTCCAGGAAAATCAAGCACATCGAATTTTTGCAACAAACTGTTTTGGTCGTTTGTATTTGCTTGTAATATCAATTCTGCTGTCAAAGCACATAGGGTTGAACCGTCCATCTGAACTAGTCCACCATTAGCAAGTGCTACCGAACATTTCTTATTTCCTGGCTTCATCAATGAAGAAAGGCGCTGTACATCTATTATGGAATTAGTTCTTGGCAACAAAGCATCATCAAAAATACCTACAACCTGTCCACTTAGATTGCCAAGTTCCTTTTGTAAAAATCTGAATAATTCTGTAATTTTAGAAAACTTGCCCCAAAGCCATTCTAAATACTTGATTTGACAGTCTGCTGGCAGAAAACGTATTTCATTGACAAGTATTCCCCAATAATTTATATCATCTAGCATTTTTACAAATTGGTTGTGAAAATGCTTCTTAACGTAATCTTGCAAATCCCAAACATCGTCTTCGGAAAGAAGAGGTGAATTATTCGATTTCCCAGAACTAGATTTGAACTGTCCTTTAAGTTTTTGAAGTTCTTCAGAAGTTGGCATAAAATCAGACTGACATTCAAAAAGAAAACCGTTCATAAAGATTTTAATGATGTCGGTAAGGGTAATCAATCTGACAAAAGCTGAACAACCAGAAATGGTTTGATAGGGTCTAATGGTAAATCTTGTAACTATTGCGGTACTTTCACGACCACCAGCAGGGTTTATTTCTTCTAAGTAGTCACGACCTATGGGGTTTTGTCCAAAAGCATTTAGTTTAACAGACAACGCTTTGTCATTCCCTCTAACTAATTCAGAAGTAAGATAAGATTTGCCACATTGACTGGCTCCAAAAATACCTAATGCAACAGGTCTATAAGCAGATTCTTTTATTTTTTTTACAGTTACTAACTTTTCATGTAAAAAACGTTCCATACCTTTGCGAACTTGAATGTCTTTCAAATATTGAGAAGTCCATTCAGAACTGGAATTAAGCAGTTTTTCTACATTATCAGCAGATTGTATTATTGTTTGTTCCTCTGGTCTTAAAGTTCCCTGCTGCATATTGTTCTCCTATAGTTAATAATGTTGTTTAATAGCTTTAATTATATATAGTATGATAAAAAATAACAACTATTAATTTTAGGAGAAAAGGAATAATCGAAGCTATCAATTCTGCATAATAAAAGGGAAATGAAGATAATAGGTAATATTTTTTTTAGAGAAACAGAAAGTGAAAAAATAATTGAAAAGAATGATTAAAAACTATATATTTTATCAAAAATAAAAAATCAAAGGAAAAATTGAAGATGAGTAAAGGTGTAAAATGGGATATGACTTCTTTATTTAAGAAGTTTAATGGTCCCGATATGATTAAATTCAAAAAAGATATGAAAAATGGCTTCGCTACATTTCAGAAAGAAGCTTCAAATACAGCTCCTTTAAATGCAAAGAATCAAGCAAAATGGGAAAAGCTATTTCTACAGGCTCAAAATCTATTTGCTGGAATGAGCCATTATAGACTTTATATAGAAGGTCTTTCTTCGGCTGATGCCACAAATGGCGAATATACTAAAGAAGAAGCTATTTTAAACTTATATCAAGCCGAAGTTGCAAAGAATGAAATGTATTTAAAAATGGCTTTGAAAGACGCAAAGCCAGAAGATTTCAAAACTTTTGTTGCTAGACCAAAACTAGTGGCTAACAAATTCTTCTTGACTGAACTTCGTGAAACAGGCAAAAAGACTATGCCAAGTGAATTAGAAGCTCTTGCATCAGATTTAAGCGTAGATGGCTTTCACGCTTGGGGAAGGCTTTATAATAGTATCTCTGGAAAATTGAATTTTGATATGCATTACCCCGATGGAAGGGTTGTTGTTACTCCTATAGCTCAATGCCGTTCTTTGATGGGGAATGCTGACAGAAATATAAGAAAAGCTGCTTTTGAATATGGTAATAAAGCTTGGGATTCAGTAGCAGATTCTTGTGCGGCTTGTTTGAATGGAATTGCAGGAAATAGATTGATTCTAGGTAAAAAGAGAGGTTATAGACATTTTCTTGATGTGGCATTGGAACAGGCACGTATTTCTCAAAAGACTTTAAATGCAATTTTTGAAGCATTGGAAGAATGTAAACCTTTTATACAAAAAGCAGTAAAAGCAAAAGCAAAGGCTATAGGCTTGAAGAAACTAGCTTTTTACGATTGGGAAGCTCCAATTGATTTGCCAAATGCTGATAATTTTACTTGGGAAGAAGGAGTTAAAGTATTGGAAAATGCTTTTGGAATTGCTTACCCTAAACTTCGCGATTTCCTAAAGTTTGAATTGGAAAATAAATGGGTTGACTCTGAACCTAGACCAGCAAAGAGACCTGGAGCTTTTTGCGAAACTTCATTTATGAATGGCGAATCTAGAGTATTTATGAGTTTTACAGGTAGTTTAAATGATATTTCTACTCTAGCTCACGAAACAGGTCATGCTTTTCATAGTGAAATGATGAAAGGAATGGCTCCTTATAGTCAGAAATATCCTATGACACTTGCTGAAACAGCTTCAACTTTTGCTGAAAAAATACTTGCAGATGGAATTCTTAAAGATAAAAAATCATCAGACAGTCTTAAACTTAGTGTCTTAACAAACTCTATTAACGATATAATTTCATATTTATTAGATATACCTACTCGCTTCAAATTTGAAAAAGCTTTTCATGAAGAAAGACAAAATGGCGAAGTTAGTGTTACAAGATTAAAAGAATTGATGTCACAAGCTATGAGTGATGTTTTTGGCGATATGATGGAAAAGAACGGCGAAAATCCATATTATTGGGCTTCGAAGCTTCACTTTTACGCTACAGATGTAACTTTTTATAACTTTCCTTATACTTTCGGATTCTTGCTAAGTTGTGGTTTGATGACGATGTTTAAGGAAGAAGGAGCTAGTTTCTTGCCAAAATATGAAGCTTTCTTGAAATATACTGGTGATGAAATGGCTCATAAAGTCGCCAAAAAGACTTTAGGAGTTAATCTTGAAAGTAAAGAATTCTGGGTTAAGTCTATTATGGGACTTGAAAACGAATTAAAGGAATTTGAAAAGTTAGTTAAAAAAGTTATAAAAAATAAATGATATAATACCTCTATGATTATTGATGATTTAAAAATTGAATCAGGAACAATAATAAACGGCAATAAAATAATTGAAGAGATTGGCTCTGGCGGAATGGGGACCGTTTATAAAGCTTATGATGAAGCTCTAGCAAGACCTACTGCTATAAAAATAATGCATCATCCTTCTGATAAAACAAATAGCATCGAAATTGCGAGATTTCAACGTGAAGCTTCTGCTATTGCCAATCTTGACCATTCGGGTATTGTTAAAATTTATTCTTATGGTGAATACAATGACAGACCTTATTTTGTTATGGAATACGTAAAAGGTTGGTCTATTAAAGATTTTGTTGCTAGAAATTTGTATATTCGCAATTCAGAAGATAGTTACGAGGTGTTACGACAATCTGGCTATGTAAAAGAAGGCGATTCTGATACTCCTTATTTCCTTTGTGACCATGCTAAAGATCCTATAAAAGACAAGGATTATCCAAATAAAGTTCGGAAATTGATTCAATCTGCGGCTTCTGCTCTTGCGGCTGCTCATCAGCAAGGAATAATTCATAGAGACATAAAATCTTCCAATATTCTTATAACTGATGACACCCATTTAAAACTCATAGATTTCGGTTTGGTAAAACAATATGGTGACAGCGATTTAACTCAAACCGATTTATTTATGGGTACTCTGAAATATGCGGCCCCAGAGCAATTAATGGGAAAACGAGGTGCTGTCTCTTTTGAAACAGATGTTTATAGTCTAGGTGTAGTTATGTATGAATTGGCAACGTTAACTCACCCTATCCAAGCTGAAGATACAGCAGCAATTGTAACTCTAATCTCACAAGGGAAAATCAAGCGTCCTAGATTGATAAATCCAAATATTAATACTGATTTTGAAAAAATAATACTAAAATGTCTTGCGAAAGACCCAGCTAAGAGGTATAGAAATGCAGGGGAACTAGCCGTTGCTCTGCAACAAGAAAGTATTTCTCAATCTTGGTTTGCAGGTTTTACAGAAATGCTTAAAGGTTGGTTTTTCAGCGAACCTAAATCAAAATCTATAACTAAACTAAAAGTTAAAACCAGAGGCAAAACTCCTAGCTTATCTACTAATCCAAACGATTTAACAGGCAATCTGCCTCTGACACCTTCTCAAATTTTCTTGAAATCTGCACGTAAAAATTTTTATAGAAATTTCGCTGTTGCCGATGCTATGGAAGATTTGAAACAATCTTATGAAATAGATTCTGCTAATGTCGATACTTTGTTTTTGCTTGCTTTTGCTTTATTGACCACTTCTGAAAATGCTAAAATCAAACATTATGTTGATACCACAGAAAAACTAATTGATTCCAACGATGAATACTCTTTGAGCAAATTCAACTTAATAAAAACGGTTTTTATCAACAGAGATTACGAAGAAGGTCTTTTGCAAGCAAAACGATTGCATTTGGTTTATCCAGATGACTACGATATTTTCTTTATGATTTTTTTCTGCTATGAAACATTGGGCGACTATAAAGAAGCTATAGCTGTTTCAAATGAAATAAAAAAATTAGGGAAGAAAAATAATATTGTATCTGTTGCTCAAAGTGAATGTTATTTTTCTATAATGGATTTCGACAATGCGATAAAGGTTTTACAAGATAGAATAGCTGAATTTCCTAGATTATATAATTTACAAGTAAAAGTTTTTCAGGCTTTGATGTTAAGTGGGCACTATAAAGAAGCTTTGGCTAAAACTAGTGAAATAATAAAAAAAGATCCTACAAATATGCTTATGCACGTAAATCACGCTAGAGCACAAATATTTAACGATGATTTAAAAGGGGCTTTCAACACCATGAGAAAAGTTGTCGGAATGCCTGGCGATGATATGTTAAGAGCTATTAGCTATTGTAGTCTATATAAATTGGCGGTTGAATTGGGAAAAGAAAATCCAGAAAAATATCTTGAACAGGCTAGATTTTTACGCCCAACCATATATTTCCCTAATAATGAGGAATTGGAAAAAGATGTATCTGCCGAGCAAATGAAAGGTATAGATGAAGAAGTTGGTCATCCCGTTTGGTTTCCTGTTGTTAGATACTATGCTCACCGAATATGTATGGATACGTTAGCTCCAAAATCTTTTACTATAGGAAATTATGGTTGTACTTCTTTCTTTGTTATTGGTGAAAATGGCGAATACACCCACAATAATATTTTTAGCAATTTTAATGTTTACGACATTGATGAACGTTTTTCTCAACTTTGGTTGCCAGAAATAGCTCAATCGCCTTTTATAGATGAAAAAGGGAATATTTTAACCGCCTCTTTTCATGAAGTTACCGAAGAAGGTAGCGGTGTCGTGACTATCACCCATATTGAGCCTTGGAAAGCAAGAACAGCAAAATATATTTATTGTTCTTATACTAATGGTCATTTAAAAGGTGAAGACAAAAAGACTTTTGTTATCCCTAATCTACCGCAGCCAGCTTGTTTGTCTCAAGCTTTTATTATTGTTGTTCCTAAGCCGTTAGAAATAGATTCCGTTAGCAAAGTTCCGAATGAACAGATTGATTTTCTAGGTTATACTCTTTTATGTTATTATCAATTTTTGTATGCAGGGGAAATATTTAAAGTTCAACTTCATCTAAAATAATGCGTTTTTCTGCTTGCTGTGTTATTATTCATTTTTATAGATGAGTTTGTTTGTCTTATAGTTACTTATTAATAGAAACATAAGTTGTAGCATTCGTCATCGTGAGTCATTTTTTGTGGCTTGCCAATCCATAAAGAATTATTGAAAGGTTGATTTATGGACACTTACATAATGTATTGGCTTGTTGGAAGCGTAATACTTTTCTGTTTGGTATTTTATTTCTATTTTGGTCACTACGCAATGTTGCTTTTTTACCAATGTTTGAAATTAGATGTTAAAATTAATTATTGGGAACTAGCTGTTATGAAATTTAGAAAAGTTCCAATAAACGATCTTCTTAGAAGCGCTATAAAACTCAAAGAGAAAGATATTTCTGTAAAGATAAAAGATTTGGAATTACATCAAAAATCTGGCGGTAGAGTAGGAAACGTTGTTAATCTTTTGTTAAAAGCTAAAAAATCTAAAATAGATTTAACTTATCATCAAGCTGCTATTATGGATTTAGATGAAATTGCAAAACAAAAGAAAAATACTCAGAATAATTTAGCCAAAACAAAAGCTACTGATGAAACTAAAACAGAAGAAAAAACAGATAAAGAAAGTGTGAAAACTTCTAACGAAGCCGAAACTAATGGAGAAACTACTGAATCTATTAGTGAATCAAAAACTGAAATAACAGCTGAAGAATCTAAATAAAACTTGACTAACTTTCCAAAAAAAGTAAAATAAAGGCAATTTTCCTATAGGAGTTTTTACGTGCAAGATTTTAGAGAATATGCAAACAATAACATCATTATATTTGATGGGGCAATGGGCACTCGTCTTTACGAAAAAGGTGTTTTTATAAATAGAGTATATGATGAATTGAATCTTTCGCAGCCAGCTTTGGTTAAAGAAGTTCATAAAGAATACCTAGATGCTGGTGCTATGGTTATAGAAACTAACTCTTTTGGGGCAAACCGTTTTAAACTTGCTCCACATGGACTTGCAGATAAATTAGAAGCAATAAACTTTCAAGCAGCAAAAATAGCTCGTGAAGTAGCTGGAGATAAAGCTTGGGTTTGTGGCTCAATAGGTCCTCTTGGTAGCAGAATAGAACCAATGGGAAAAATTACAATTCAAGAAGCTGAAAAAGCTTTTGAAGAACAGACTTCAGCTTTATTGGCAGGTGGCGTAGACGTAATTGATTTTGAAACCTTTGTTGATGAAAACGAACTGGAATTAGCCGTAAAAGTAGCTAGAAAACTCACTGACAAACCAATAATTGCTTCTATGACTTTAAGCGAAGATGGTTGCACTATTTATGGAACAAATCTTGAAACTATCGCTTCAAAATTGAATAATAGCGGTGCTGACATTATAGGTTTAAATTGTTCTGTTGGTCCAAAACTAATGTTTGACGCAATGGAAAAACTACGAGAGCTTACTAGTCTGCCTTTAATAGCTCAACCTAATGCTGGACTTCCACGAATGGTTGATAATAGAACGATTTATCTATGCAATCCTGAATATTTTGGGGAATATGCAAAGCGTTTTATTCAGATTGGGGTTCATCTTATTGGCGGTTGTTGTGGAACAAATCCTGAACATATTAAATGGGTCGCTAATGCGGCTAGAGCTAATACTACTGGCGGAAAAGCTTCTATTGTAAAGATTCTTGAAGTTCAGGAAAAAGATGCAGAAGGTATTGTTGTTACACCCTCAGAAGAAAAATCTAGTTTGGCTAAGAAAATTCACGATGGAAAATTTGTTATTGAAGCCGAACTTACTCCTCCAAAGGGTTGTGACCCAACTTCAGCTATTAATAAAGCTAAACAGCTCAAAGAATGTGGAGTTGATGTAGTTAATCTGCCCGATGGTCCAAGAGCTTCAGCTAGACTTAGCTCTTTTGCTTTGGCACTACTTATCGAAAAAGAAGCTGGGTTAGAAACAGTTCTTCATTTCTGCTGTCGTGATAGAAACATTTTAGGTTTACAATCAGATTTAATGGGGGCTTATGCTCTTGGTTTGCGTAATGTTCTAGCTATTACAGGTGACCCCCCAAAGGTTGGAAACTACCCACAAGCAGCGGCAGTTTTCGACATTGATTCTATTGGTCTTGTAAATATAATTCACAGATTAAATCATGGCAGAGATTTAGGTAATAACCTAATTGGTAAACCAACAGCTATTTTCTGCGGTGTTGGTGCTAACCCTGGAGCTATTGATTTAGACCTTGAAGTAAAACGCTTTGAAATGAAAGTTAAAGCTGGTGCTGAATTTGCTGTAACTCAGCCTGTTTACGATCCAGAATTATTAAAGAGATTTTTAGACAGAATCAAACATTGTCGTATTCCTGTTGTTGCAGGTATTTGGCCACTTGTCAGTTTGAAAAATGCAGAATTTATGAATAATGAAGTTCCTGGTGCCTCTGTTCCTGACCATATAATGGAAAAAATGAGAAAAGCAGATACGCTAGACGCTCAAAGAGAAGTTGGTATAGCTGCTGCTAGGGAAGCCCTTCTCGGAGTAAAAGACTACGTTCAAGGGGTTCAGGTCAGCGTTCCGTTGGGGCGTGTTGACTGCTTCAAGCAAGTAATAGAAGTTATAAAATAAGATAAAATAAAGGGCTGTTTATAACAGCCCTTTGTTTTACTTGCTTAATATTCCAGATTTTAAAACTCTCATTGTTCGTAGCTGTTCTTCTTTGTCACTTTCTGGTAGAAATATAGCATCTCTATAGTTATCAACATCAGTAGTTTTAAATATTAAAGACTTTTTTGATTTTGTAACATCATTCCAAATATTTTCATAATCTGTAATTATTGTATAATTTTCTGGAACTTTTATTTCTAAACTTAGTTTCTCAAAATCTACAGGGAAAAGCCCCCATTTTGAAACTAAAGGACCAATTTGAAAACGCTTTCCATATCTATCGTTTGCTTTAAACAGATGCAAAAACGAATCGCTTAGTTCTTTGCCTTTTTGCTTTGTTGATTTCTTTTGTTTTCTAACTCCACGAGCTTCAGCTTCTTCTTTTTCTTTTTTTTGTATGGCTTTACCAACAGCATCTACACTATAGTTTATGTAAACATGGGTATTCATTTCAAAAGTTATTTCTTCATTTGGTTTTAAAGAAAAAGCGTAGTTAGGCTGTTCTTGATTATATTTGTATTTTTTCCCATTAACTTTTATCTCTATTTTGCTTAAACTTGTAGGATAGAGAATTCTAAACTTTACAGAGCTGGAAACATCTTTTTCTGAAATATTGGCTAAAACTGCTTTTAATTTTGTTTCAGCAATGTCATTTTCTATACTTGCCTTTGCTGAACAGTCTTTTACTTTAAAATATTGTGAAAACTCTTTTTCTATAACTATTTCAGGAAAACGAGGAAGAATGTTTCGTTCATCAGCTTTTACAAAGGTTGTTATTGATAGAAAAACAAATAAAAAAAATAAAACATCAGAAAAAAAATAATTAGATTTAATATTATTCATTTTTTCCCCTTAAATAACAAATTTTTACAAATAAAGAAAATCAACTATAGATTTTTTTCAAATAATAATGTTTAATGATTATATTGCTTCAATTTAAAATTGTCAAAAGTATGGCATTTTTTATAAAATTACTATAGAATGAAAAGTGACCTAAGCGAAAGGAATGATTTAGTGAAAAAACGACCCGTTGCTTTTGCAGACCTTCATACTCATAGTAGTGCGTCTGATGGCACTCTCTCTCCTGCTCAACTTGTGGAAAAAGCAGAATCTATCGGTTTATCCGTATTGGGTATTACAGATCACGATACGATAAGTGGTATAAAAGAAGCTCAGGCTACTGCAAAAAATAAAAATATTAAAGTCATAGCAGGAACAGAGCTTTCTTGCGGTAGACCAGGAGCAGAAAAATCTATTCATGTTCTAGGTTTGTTTATTACTCCTGAAAAATCTAAACTTTCAGAATTGTTAGATAATCAACGTGATCTTCGCCATGTTAGAGCCATTAAAATTTTAAATTTGTTACGAAAACAAGGTTTCGATATGGACGAACTTGAGGAATGGTTTAGGAGTGAACCAGATAGAGTTTTAGGCAGACCACATTTAGCTCATTATTTGGAAGATAAAGGATATGTGAAAGATTTTGACGAAGCTTTCAAGAAATATCTAGGTTATGGGTGTCCAGCTTATGTTCCTAAAGATTATATCGATTATGAGATTGCCATAGAAGCTATCCACGATGCTGGAGGATTAGCAATTCTAGCTCATCCTGGATTGATACCTAATTGGAATACAACTTGGGAAGATATTAAAAATATTCCTTGGGATGGAATAGAAGTTTTTTATGTTGAACATAAAGAAAAAGAAGTTGAAATGTTTTACAATCTTGCCCAAGAATTACATATAGCTTGTACTGGTGGTAGTGATTATCATGGTGACTACGGCAAACACTTAGATAGGTTAGGTCAAGGTGGATTATCAGAAGAACAGTTTAATAAATTAATAGATTTTGCAACATCAAGGGGGATAAATTATAAATGAAGAATATTCAAAAACCTAAACAATATAATAGTTTTTCAAAATTTCATAATAAACCTTTAGTTGCAAGTAAAACTAATAAAAAAACTGAAAAAATGCCTCATTATAACAATCGAAAACATTACAACGATGATGATGATTTTGATGTGTTCGATGATGAAGATTTAGGTAACGAATATGGTAATTTCAAGAATTTTGAAAGAATGAACAGAAGAAGAGAAGATTCTTGGGGTGGAAAAAGGAAATCAACAAAAAGTATAAAGCCAGCCAATGTTTGTGTTATTGCAAATTTCCGTTCTCCTACATTTACAGGAAGAGTTGGAACAGCAATATTGGAATCTGCAAACAAACAAAATTTAATGTTTGCTGGTTCTGAAAGACGTTCTTATGCCTGGCAGAAAGATTTTGTTCTTCCTGAATCAGTTAGTAAGACTTTGGAACAACCAGATGTTAGTAAATCCCGTTGTTACGCTTCTTCTCTTTATAGCTTTTCACAAGAACATGCAGGACCTCAAGATTCTTGGATTGTAACTTTTGACCCTATGAATCCAGATTTGGCACAGCTTAAACGACTTCATAGAACTGGTTTGGTTGTAGTTCCATCTGATAAACACGCTCAGGCTTGTAAAAAAGCAGGAATTAAACCACAAAATATACGAATTGCTCCTATTCCTGTTAATACCGAAATTTTTAATGCAAAAGCTGTGTGTCCAAGCCAATATATTAATAAAAAAGGCTATTTTAGAATAATAACTTCTGGAAATCCTTTAAATAGAAAGGGATTAGAAGATGTTTTGCAAGCTTATATAAAAGAGTTTGCACCTACCGAAAAAGTTGAATTGATTATAAAGCTTACCCATCTCCCTAAGATAAAAAAAGATTTTGCTTATGAAGTTTTAGATTTTCGTAAAAAACTTGGTGCACTAAATTCTATGTTTGCGAAAGTCACTGTTATTGATTATACAATGACTGATGAAGATTATGCTGGTTTGTTGGCTTCATCAGACGTTTATGTGGCTGGGAATCTAGCTTTCAATTCTGCTATTAATGCTAGAGAAGCAGTAGCTTGCGGTCTTCCAGTTATTGGAGCAGATTATTTAAATTCAATTTCTAATTTACCAATGAATTCTATAATTCCTGTAAAAACTAAGGAGTATGAAATGCCTAAGGGTGAACTCTATGCTGATTCACCTTCTATAAAAGTGCAAAAACTTGATTTGCAAGGTCTTAGTTATGCCATGAGAAAAGCTTTTAATGCAAAAGATAGCTTAAGAGGTAGGAAAGCTGGAATTGCTGCTTCTTTTAAAAATACTATTACTTGGGCAGAGTTGGCAAAGCTAGTTTTACCAAAACCAAAAGAAGAATAAGAAAGATGTGAGATGTAAGATAAAAGATTTAAGATGTAAGATTTAAGATATCTCAATTCTCAATTCTCAATTCTCATCTCTTTATGTTCTTTTAGATGTTCTTCACAAAAACAAACACCGTTTTCTCCACATTTTTTACAAACACAGTATTTAAAAAGAATTTCAGGATTAGATTTGTCGGTTTTTCCACAAACTGAACATTTATGAATATATTCTTTGGAGGGGGTGCAATCTTCTTCAAAAGCTTTTCTCCTCGCTCTATTTTTCCTCTCGTATTTAATACCTTTTAAAGCAGGAACTCCAAAGAAAATTAGATAATTTGTAAAGGAAAGCAATAAAGCAATTTTACTTGTCCAAGGTGCCGCTAAAATATTGAGTATTAAGCCTATTGCTGAAAGAATTGCAAGATATTTTATTTTAATTGGTATAATAAACATAAACAATAATTCTTCGTCAGGATAAAGTGTAGCGTAACCAAAAAAAAGGCTTAGATACATAAGGTAACTATCTAGTTGAATAGCGGGACTGATAAGAGTAGCAATTATCATAAAAATTGCTCCTAGTATATAGTAAAGCGTCATTTTGAATGGTCCAAAAGCAGCTTCAATCCCATTAGCACACATAATAATAATCATTAGTTCAAAAAATAAAAAAAACGGAGATTGGCTTATTGGAATGAAAAGAAAAGTTATCAAACGCCAATACTCATTATTATTAATTACGTAAGGGGCAATTAAAAATAGATGTTCATATTTTAAGATTCTAGATTCATTAAGAATATAAATCAAAATCATAAAACCAGCAATATAGTAGATAAGCCCATTTAAGGCATATTGCCCATATTTCGCTTCTAGTCTATCTAACCAACTTTTATTCATTTTGTAACTTTACTCTTCTTATCGATTAACTTTTTTTATAGAATTTCCTTTTGCAATAAATTCGCCTTTACTATTTCTTTTTGTAGTAACAAATGTTACTTCAACCATATCTCCAACACTATAATCTCTAGTAACCTTATAGTCATAATTCATTATTACGTCTTCGCCTTCATAGTTTACAACCAAGTTGTAATCAGAAACTATTTTTGCAATTTTACAAACTCTAGTATATCTATTGTTTAAGTTAAAATGACTAGTAGATTTTTTACTTTTATTACTATGTATTGAATCTTTTCGATTATCTAAATCATATTTTTTTAAATTGCTAAATATGGCATAAGTAATTATACAACTAAAGACAATACCAATTAAGATTAATACTAAAGTTGATGGTGAGACTTTCTTGAAAAGATTAGCAGTTTTATTGGAAGAAGTATTATCGTCAGAAACTTTTTTAGATTTTCCTTGTTTGTTTTCTAAAACTTTCTTATTGGAAAGTTTTCTAACATTTTCAACGGAATAAGGTTTGCTTACAAATGTATGATTATGTGAATTTCCATTAACAAATTCAAACTCTTTAAGCCCGATATGTTTTGAATCTTCAGGAATGACAGAAAGCAACTCTTCTAATTTATTTCTTAATTTAGAAATAACCATTTCTATATTTGTGTCAGAAATGAGTAAAATAAGTTTATCTAACATAAATAGGATTACAGGATCTGGATTACTTAACAGAATATCTCCTATTTGATTTGCAATTAAAACGTTGGTTTCTCTGTGTAAAGCGTTAAGTAATATTTCGTAAACCTTTTTAAAAGGACATAAAGCAAGACAGCTTATGGCACAAGAACGGCTGTTTTCATCTTTAGATTTAACAAGATTTTCAAGAGATTCAATAGATCTTTCTGAATCAATCCTTAGACCAACACGAATAGCTCTTAATCTAATATGTATATCATCGCTAAGCATTAATTCAGGTAACTTTTCTTTTAAAACTTCAGGAGAAATTTTTTCTAGTATTTTAAAGCCAGCCGTCTTTAATCTAGTGTCTTCTTTGTTTATTGCTTTTAAAGCTAAATCCTTTAAGCTTGGATTTGGCGATAATTTTAATAATAAATTAAGAGCTTCTGCCCTTATTGGAATAGGAGTATTGTCGTTTTCAGCTAGTTCAAGAATTTTAGATTTTTCTTTTACGAATTGCTGAAAATCCATAAATTTCAGACTACGAACTATTTCTTTTTCTGATTTTTTTTCTGTTTTAGGTTTTGTTTCTTTTGTAGTAGGAGTATCTTTTAACTCTGGATTTCTCTGAACAACAGGGGAAACGTCTGTTTTTCCTTCTTTTGGGAGTATTTTTGCACTGTCTGATTTAGCTGAATTAAGTTTATTAGTAATAGACTGATGTTGATCTGTGCTACCCTTTGAATTTTCTGTTAAAAAGCTTAAATCTGGCAGAATTAAGTCATCATGAATATTATTGTTCTTGGTTAATCGCTGATAAACGTCTTCTGTTTGAGGATTTAAAGCTAAACGTTCGAGAAATTCTGCAACTTCATGATTCGATAAATTCTTTTCAATCCAGCTGATAATAGCTTCTCTTTTTTCACCTATAGCAGAATAAAGTTGAATTTCTAAATTATTCAAAAAAGTTTTTAATCTCTGTTGTTTCCAAACACTAACTAAAGCTTGAGGAGTTGCTTTGTCGGCTGGAATAATCTTTGCTGAAACTAAAGCTGTGGTAAGTATATTAAATATTGAATTAATCGGTTTTCTTTGGTTTGGTGGCGTAGCTTCTATAATATCTAAGAGTCTTAATGCTAATTCTTGTGAAGGATTTGAAGCTATTAAAGTTGCAGTAGCTTTAAAAACATCTGCATCTTTTTCTTCCCTTAATAAATTCAATACATAATCTTTTACGTGTTCAAATGGGAAAAGAAAGCCTATTTCTAGTGCAGCAATCCTATTTTCAGCTTGCTCTGAAGAAAGCAGATTTAAAAAATGCCTTTCGGCTTCATCTGGGTCTATTTTCCGCAGAACCATAACGGCTCTTGAACGAACAAGAGCCTCCTTGCTTGCAAGTAAATCAGGCAAAACAGGAATAAGAATCTTTGAATCAATCTTTTCGGCTGCACTAATAAAAGGCAACAAAAGATTGCCTTCAAAATGATTTAAATAAGTTTGAATAAAGTTCGAATCTTTTTTATCTCCATATTTACTTAGAAATACAGCTACAGACGGTAAAACTTCTTCTGGTATTTCATTTGGTTTATTTCTTATAACTTCTAGTAAAGCAGGAGTATTTTCATTTTTTGCTTGCAAAAAATCTTCAGAAGTCCAAATATGTTGTTCTTTATTTTGCTCTTGATTATCTGGAAGTGTAGAGTCTTGCACAGGAACTTTAGTTTTGTTTGAAACAATTGAACTAGGATCTATTTTTAGTTTTTGTGATATTTTTGAAATGGCTTGAGTAATAAAAAATACTTCTTCTCTATCTCCTGTAGCCATAAGAGAAGCTAAAGATTTTAAAGCGGCTTCAGATTTGCCAATTCTAGTTAATTTTACTACAGCTTGTATTCTAAGACTTCTTTTGTCAGAACTTAGCTGTTCGATTAATTCTTGTTCCTGAGTTTGTTCGACCAAAGTTGTTTTTCCTTACGTAAATTCATTATATTTTAATTTTTTGTATGATACTTTGCAAGTTTATTTATTTTAGAATAAAAATAAAATTAGTTTATTTATTTTAAGAAAGTTATTTGTAATTGCCGAAATACTAGAGTAGGCAACAAATGAAGATAACCCAAAAAATAATAAAATTAATATTTCTGCTTATGTGTGTAGCAACCTTGGTTGGCTGTTCTAAAGATAGCTCCAGCGAAGATAATTCCTATACGCCATTAGACGAAGAGCTAACACTTCGATATGTAAAAGAAGCTTTTACATATACTTTTCCTCTTGTTTATATGCATTTAACAAAAGTTAGATTTACTAATGCAATGTGTCCTACACCAGTTGCCGCACCTGTAAACCAATTTTGCCATTCTGAATTTATTGCCGACGCAAATTATGGGGAAACAGCTCATGTAAATTATGATGTAGTAACTTCACAAGCATTTCTTGACTTAAAAGATGATGCTGTTGTTTTTACAAATCCAATCCCTGATAGGTTTTGTGTCTTTGAACTTTTCGATGCTTATACTAATTGTGTTACTACAATGGGGCAGGGCACTAATTCAAATGCTGTAACTTATTTGATTACTGGACCTAGTTATACTGGCAGAATACCTTTGGGAATGACTCAGGTAAAAGTTCCTACAAACATTGCTTGGCTTGTAGGAAGAATCAGATGTTTGGGCGAAGACGATCTTGAAAATGTTAAGGCAATACAGGAGCAAATGGGATTAAAAGCACTCAAACTCTATCAAAGCGGTATGCCTCAACCATATAGCCCTTACTACGACCCTAATGAATATGTTCCTATTACAAAGCTAAAATCTTTAACTGCCGATGAATACTTTAATTTAGCAAATGAATTAATGGTGACTAATCCTCCAGCAGATGCAGATATAGATATAATAAGAAGAATAAAACTAGTTGGTGTTGGACCTGGATTAAAATTTAATTCTGCTATTTTGGGCGATAGAGGCTCTAGCTATTTTGAATCTATGAAAGATGGTTTAATGACTTATGAATGGGCATCAAAAAGTCAGCCTTATTTATTTACAGCTACTAATCACGATACTGGTATGTGGAAATTTTATACGTATAATATAGCTAATTTTGGAACAGAATATGATTATAGAGCTTTCTGTGCGCAAAATTATCTTTGTACTCATCCAAATGCCACTTGTATTACTTATTTCAAATACAAAGACGATGACAATGAAACTTTGAATGGAACTTATACTTATAGATTGAGATTCAAAAAAAATATGTTTCCACCATTATCTGACGAAACAGGTTTTTGGTCTATCACTGTTTATAATTCAACGAATCATGTCATTACAGAAAATGAAAACACTACCTTTTCTGTTACAGATTTGTCAGGTTTGAGTCAGAATGCTACTTATACTGATATAATTCTGCAATGTGGAACACCACCAGAAAATAATGGTGGCGAGGATGGCGAAGGTGAAGGTGAAGGAAGTAATTATTTACAGACACCCATAGACGAAGATTTCCATTTGTTAATGAGAATATATTTGCCTCATGAGGCAGCAATAAACGGTTTTTGGTCAGCTCCTACTTTAACTAGAATAAAAGAAGAGGAAGAGGACGATAAAGGTAAAAAGGACAATAATAAATAAAAGTTGAATAGATACCTAAAAATTATATGGCGTGGTATGGTTCCTGAAAACCCTGTTTTTGTTCTTGCTCTTGGGTTATGTTCGACTTTGGCTGCAACTACAAAAGTTGAAAATGCCTTTTATATGTCATTAATAGTAGGAATAACAACAATTGTAACTTCAGTTATTTGTTCCTTTTTACGTTCTGTTATTCCACACAGATTTAGACTTATTTCTTATATACTGATTATTGTAACAACCGTAATTACAGCAGAACAGCTTCTAAAGATTATTTATCCTGAAATTGCAAAAGAGCTTGGGGCTTATGTTGGCTTAGTGGTTACAAACTGTATAGTAATGGGAAGAATGGAAGCTTATGCATCTTCACATTCTACAACAGAAAGCTTTTGTGACGCACTAGGAGTTTCATTAGGTTATTCTATGGTTTTGATGAGTATTTCTACTATTAGAGAAATATTAGGAAAAGGTACTATTTGGAATCTTAATGTAATGCCTGATGATTATATTTGTTGTAAAGTTTTTTCATCACCTCCTGGAGCTTTTATTGTTTTTGCTCTATTTTTATTTGTTATAAATTGGCTTCGCAGTTTTGGAAGGAAAAATTGATGGATTTTAATCAGATTATTTTTATCTTTCAAATTCTTTTTACTGCTGCTGTAGCTGAAAATATAGCTCTTTACTATTTCCTTGGAACTTGCCCATTGATTTCTGTTTCTAATAATTTAAGAACCTCATTTCAAATGGGTATAACGGTTACTTTTGTAATGCTTATTTCTTCATCTATAAATTTCATTGTTTATAATTGGATATTAGTTCCACTAGAACTCGAATATTTGCAACTTCTTTTCTTTGTTTTATCAATTGCTGCAATTACTCAATTTCTTGAGCTTTTCCTTGATAGATATTTCCATGAAATATATGCTTCTTTTGGTATTTTTTTACCTCTAATAGCTGTAAACTGTGCTATTTTAGGGGTTAGTTTATTTATAGTTTTAAGAGAATATGATTTTGTTACTTCAGTTGTCTATTCATTAGGTAGTGGTTTGGGGTGGCTTTTGGTAATATGTTTAATTGCTTCTTTAAGACGAAGGGTAGATACCTCTAGTATTTCAATATATTTGGGGGAAAGAGGTATAACTATGCTAATAGCCTCAATTATTGCGATGGCATTCTATGGTTTAACTACCGCAATGAAAGGTTTAATTTAGATGACGTTGTTATATTCTATTTTAACCGTTTGTGTTTTTGTTATACTTTTATGCCTATTTATTGTTTTTTCTGAAAAAGCTTTGGGGCAAAGTGGAAATGTCGAAGTCAGTTTAAATGAATTTAAAAGTTTTGAAACAAAGCGAGGCATAAAACTAATTCAAGCTTTGAAAGAACATGATGTTTTTTTGCCTGTAGCTTGCGGTGGTAAAGGTAACTGTGGACGATGTAAAATTAGAATAAATTCTGGTGGTGGTTATGTGACTTCACTAGAAAAAAGCTGTCTTTCAGAAAAAGAAATAGCTGAAAACTATCGTTTAGCCTGCCAGATAAAATTAAAAGAAAACATTAGTTTAGATATTCCTAATATTCTTTTAAAAGCGAAAAGTTTTAAAGCTAAATTGATTAATAGTAGAAATCTTGCATATAAAATAAAAGAATTGGTCTTTAAAATAGAAGATGAAGTTGAACTAGATTATCAATCTGGACAATATTTACAAATAACAAGAAAATTACCTAATGAAGATGTTATTAGGGCTTATTCCTTATCATCATCTCCAAAAAATAGAAAAGAATTTTCGCTAGATGTTCAACTTGTTGATGGTGGCATAATGAGCAATTATTTGCATAGTCTGGAGATAGGAACAACGATAGAGTTCTGTGGACCTTTTGGCGATATGTCGGTTGATATTAACAGCTTATATTCTACAGAAACAGTTGTTCTTGTTGCAGGTGGTGTTGGCTTAGCCCCTATGAGAGCTATTATCAGCTATTTAATTGAAGTTAAATATTCGGGAAAAATTATTCTTTTTCATGGAGTCAGATGTAGAAAATACTTATATTCTGAAGAAGAATACAGAAATTTAGAGAATAAAAATAATAATTTTTGTTACTATCCTGTTTTGTCAGAACCAGCATTGGAAGATGGTTGGATAGGTAAAACTGGATTTGTGACGGATTATTTAAATGAATGGCTTGACAACAATAAAAATGATTTAAACTCTATTGAAGTTTTCCTTTGTGGTCCAGTAGCAATGATGGAAAAAGCAAATGATTTGATAAAAAGTAAAAATATAAATATGGAATCTGTTCATTCTGATCCATTTAGTTTTTGAAAAAAGTTTTAAGTATAATTTACTCGAATCAACCTCTAAAAAATCATATTTGCCCTTAATATTCAAATATAGTAGAATAAGAGGCATGAAAAATACAATAATTATAATTTTCATATTTAATCTTGTTTTTATAATCTCTGCGATTGCTCAACAAACAAAAACAATTACAATAGGTTCAGAAACAAAAGTTTTGAAGCCTTATTCAACTTATGCTGTAACAACTGATGAAACGGCTAGGTGTTTGAATTGCCATTCTATAAGAATGCCTAAACTTGTTGAAACTTGGGAAAAAAGTGCTCATGCTAAAAACGGTGTAGGATGCTATGAATGTCATAAAGCAGAAAAAGGTGACCAGACCGCAAAACAAGGTCATTTCAGTTTTAATGTTCAGTTGGTTGTTTCGCCAGCTCGTTGTGGTTCTTGTCACCAAGAACAATATCAAGAATTTGCTGTTTCTGCTCATGCTTATACTTTTGATAGAATAAAATATTTGCCTTTTAGAAAAGATAATCCAGATTTATTTGAAACTTCTTGTGTAACCTGTCATGGAACCGTTATAAATATGAAAAAAGGAAAATCTGCTGATAATTCATGGCCAAATAACGGAATAGGAAGAGTAAATCCAGACGGTAGTCGCGGAAACTGTGCTTCCTGTCATGGTTATCATACTGATTCGTTGTCGGTTGCTAGAGATACTTCAACTTGTGGTAAATGTCATAATACAGACTTTAGTCCTGCTTTACAGACTTGGAATATGTCTGCCCATGGAACAGCTTACAATAAAGCTATAAGCAGTGCTGATTTGACAAAAAAACATTTGAATTTTACAGAAGATGCTCTTATGAAGCCGAATTGCCAAGCTTGTCATATTCAATCAGCTAATGATGAAACAAAATCAACTCACAATGTTTCTAGTCGTATTTCGTGGAAATTATCTGATTTAAAGGCAATCCATACCGACGACTGGGGAGCAAAACGCTTAGAAATGCAGAAAACCTGTCGTAATTGCCATGCTAGCACTCAAATTAATCAATATTATAGAAAACTAGATGCTGCAGTTAATGTAACAAATCATATATTGGATAAAAAGATATCTTCCGATACATCATTTTTGGAAAAACTGGAATTAAATAATTCGCTTTTATCTATAAGAATCGGTTTTGCAATGCTTGGAACTGTAGACCCATTAAAAGTTGAAATGCTATCTCATTAGAAAATAGGTTTCATATCATCTTCTTTATTTTCAATTATTTTCCAAATATTTGCATCGCTTGGTAGAGATTCTGAAAAATCTCTGAAGCTTATATAAGGACCTTTCCCATCTGTAGCCCAAAGTTGATAACCATGTATTCTTACGCCATTTTCAACTTTTTCATAATCACCTGGTAAAGTTGGATCTGTATTATCAAATTCAGATGATATTACAAAACTCCAGTTGTCTAATTGTTCTGAAGATAATCCAAAATTGGACAGCTCGACACCACCACCATCTTCGTCATATTCGGTTCCACGTTTCAAATTTATTATCAATTTAACGTGATATTCTGGATAATTACCTTCTTTTTCTGGTAGAGCAAGCCATAGCCTAATTGAATCCCCTATGCCTTTTTTCTTATAAACATAAAGAACATCTTTTGATTCAATAGAAATATCTCCTGTAAAACTTGCAGGAATCGTAGTGTCTATCGGTATTAACTGTCTTTTATTCATCGGACAGATAATCAATCTAAGATAAACCATATCTTTATTTTTATTGAATACATAAGCCTGTCTAAAACTATATATTTCTGCTGGAATTCCCATGATTTCTTTAAAATCTTCTGTAATATATTTATCAATGTAATTTTTTGCATAAGATATTAGTTTTTTGTCCATTTTTACTGCTTTAATTAGGTTTCTTATGCCATCTTTTGTATTGCCTTGAATCAAAGCTAATCTACCATGATTGTAGTAGTCTTGAGGATTATTGGAGCCTTTGTTTATTTTTTCTTCTAATTCTTCAGTTATCATTGAAAGCATATAATTATCATCTCGCTCAAGAATATCTGAAGATAAGTCTGCAGCTTCAAAATAATATTTTATTGCTTCGGGCTCTTTTCTTTGCGACCAATATCTCATTGCTAACTCAAATGCGTTATCAGCAGTTTTTGATTTTTTATAAGCATTTAGAGCTTCATTGATTTCTTCATCTGTAGCTCTTGGTCTAAACTTTCTGACAGCTGGAATGTAAGGCTTGGGTTCAGAATATCTTACTTCAAAATGACCAACTTCTGGACCCCAATGCCAATTTGTATATATTTTATCGATAGGTGTCAAATGACCCCATTTCTGATAAAGAGCTTTTTTGTTTTCTTCATTACGTTCTCTTTCATAGACATTATTAATCTTAGTCATCATCATCTTTGCATCTAAATTATTCTTATCTAGATCGAGAACCATTTTAAATATAGAATTAGCTTCGTTGTAAAGTCTGCGAAGAAATAAATCGTTACCTGCTTTTAATAGACTTTCTATCCTTGTTTTTGTTGGAATACGTTTATAAGGTGCTAAATCAGAATAAGATTTAGGACCATACCCTACAATCATAAAACCTGTTACGAACAAGCATAGTAATAGTATTGACTTTTTCATACTTCACGTATCGACAGTATTATAGTTATTAATTAATAAAAATAAAAATATACTTAAAACTTTCTTAATAAGAATGTATACATATCTTGGAGCTCTTTAAATCTTTCTTCTGCTCTTTTGTATTCTTCTTTTGAAGCATTAGCAAATCTGTCTGGATGACATTCTTTACATTTTGCTTTGTATGCATTCTTTAATTGTTCTTTTGTTGCTTTTGAAGTAAGTCCAAATATATGCCAAATTTTATCTGAAGCTGGTAAAAATTCCGCTTTTAAGGAATTATAGTCGGATTGAGGTATACCCATTAAGTTTGAAATCTTTTCTATTAAATCTAACTCTTTATGCGGAACTAAAACATCTGAAATAGCTATTCTAAAGAATAAAGCTAAAAACGTTAATTTTGTTTGGGTGTTAAAACTTTTCTTTATTGTTTGACAATCTGATTCTATATTTGAAAGATTTGCTAGTTTGAACTTCAAACGATTTTTCAAATACTCTTTATCAACTTTGTTGAACTTTTTGAAGAAATCAATTACAACACGAATTTCTTCAGGAGCTGTAATTCCATCTGATTTTATTACATGGGCAATCAAACCAATCAGCTCGTCAAAACCTTCTTGATTTGTATTTAAATTGCCACCAGTTTTGGTCTGAAATTCTCTTGGGTCATCATCATAGATATAATAATCAAAGCCATATACGTAACGTAGCAAATGTTGAGGTCCTGGTCCATCGACAAAAACATCTACGTTTAAATATATTTTTTGTGTCTTTTTTAGAGCAAGAACACCATAAGGCATAAACAAATAAGAATCAACATTAAAAGTGCTATCTACACAATTAACACTTTCGTTTATAACTAAGTCACCAAATCTATCCGCCATATCTGGCATAAGACTTTTTATCCAGGCTCCAGTGCTATTACAAAACTTGCCAGAAACTACTATCTTTCTGTTTTTTGGATTTTCTACCTGTAGAGAATATGGGAAAGCTACACCTCTTATGCCATGGTCATAAGTGGAAAAATGTGGATCGCCAAAAGTAAAAGAAGCTTTATCGTTACATACTGTTCTAAAACCTTTTTTAGATAGAGTAGGATAACCACCGACTTTATTGCGTTCACCATGCTGTCTTCTAAAGCTTTGACTTGCAGTAGCACTTTTGTCTCTATTAAAATTCTGACTATATTGGTTGTTATCTTCAAAAGAATTATAAAAGGTATTGTTACTGTTGTCCCAAGCTGAATTGTTATTCTGAGAACTTGAATTATAGCTACTGCTAGAAGTTTTATTGTTTTTAGGATACTTTGCATAAGGATCCCAATCTACATCATAATATTCTTGATCTGATTTTTGTTTATTACGATTAGAATATGATTGGTTACTGGTGCTCGTATTTCTAGCAAATCTACTATTTACATTTGAAGTGCTAGTTGTTCTATTGGTTGTTCTGTTTACATTTGGTCTTGAATTATTACTGTTTGAACTAGTATCTCTTGTATATTTTCCTTCAGGAATATCATCGCCAAAAGAGTTGTTTGGGTTATTTGAAGTTTTGTTTTTGTTGTAATTGCCAGGTTTTCTACTTCCAAACTGGGCGTCAGCATTATTGCTTGCATCGGAAAAAATATCATCATCTCCGAATAGAGCACTGAATATACCACTAAAAAAATTGTCGCCCCAATCCATAAATAACCCCTGAAGTATTATTCTAACTTTTTATTACACATAATGGTGGTTTTTTATAACATTCATATCTAGAGAAGAAAGATTTAAAAACCACAATTACAACAACTTTATGCTTCAACAATCTTTAAGAATGATGTACACATAAAATTTCTTATTTTAATACATTATACAAATTTAAGTCGAATTATACTACATAAAGATATTTTTTCAAAATTATATATTTTTCTTTTTATCTTTTCTTGGTAGTTTTTTTAATCTTTGAACTTCAACAAAACGTTGTTCAAAAGGTATGTCCATCAATCTTACTTCTTCTCGTTCTGGAATCTGTCTTGAAGGTTCTAAAGTATCGGCTACTGCTAAAATCTTTGTAAGCATTGGTGCATTATCAGCAGGGAATGTATGGTCTCTAACTGCTAAAATTACGTCTACTCCTATTTGAGGAATATTTTTCATAAGCCAACCTGCAGCAGCAGGACCATGTGCAAGCATTGGAACATGTTTCATCAGGTCTGTTATGACAAAACCAGTGGAGAAAGCATATTCTAGAGTTTCTTCTGCTGTTGCTGAACGTAATAAATCATGTGACATACCAGCTAAATTTGCTGCTTCTTCATCGTAACCTACTTCTTTTGCGTAAGCAACAGCCATTTTAGCTACAGCTTGTATATGCTTCTGTAATCCATCAGGTAATTGAGCTTGTTTTTCAAGAATTAAATCTAAATATTTTTTGTATTCTTCAGTTTTCATTATATTGATTTAAACTAATCAAAAAATTCGTGGTATTCAAATTCCATTTTGCCAATAGATATGATGTCGTTGTCAGTGGCTTCAAGAGTGCGAAGCTCATCAATAAAACCAATTCTTCTGATTTTTTGTTTGAATCTAGCTATGGCTTCATCGTTGGCAAAGTCGGTCATTGCCACAAGACGTTCAATATCTGGACCTGTAACTTCCCAATATCCTTCTTCGAGTTCTTCAATCCTAAAAGGTTCGATAAATTCGTAAAGCTTTTCGTCTTTGTTAGCTTCTAGCATAACTGGAGTTTTCAATTCTTTGAGCTGATTGCTTAAATACTTTAGTAATGGTTCGATTCCTTCTTTTGTTGCTCCTGATATTGGGAATATCTTGACTCCTCTAGCTTCCATTTCTTTTTGAAAATCAGGGAATAACTCTCTAGAGTCTGGCAAATCCATTTTGTTAGCAGCTACTACAACAGGCTTTTCTGCCAATTTTTCAGAGAACTGTCTAAGTTCTTCCATAATAATGTCATAGTTTTTTGTGATATTTTCCATATCTAACTGACTAACATCAATAAGATGAAGCAATATTCTTGTTCGTTCAATATGCTTCAAAAATTGAGTTCCAAGACCTGTTCCTTCGTGAGCCCCTTCAATCAAACCAGGAATATCTGCTACACAGAAAGAGTTTAAACCTTCTGGTTTTACAATTCCCAAACTAGGGGTTAGTGTAGTAAAAGGATAATCTGCAACTTTGGGTCTAGCATTGCTTACAGCTCTCAAAAAAGTTGACTTGCCAGCGTTTGGCAAACCAACAAGACCAACGTCAGCCAAAAGTTTAAGTTCTAGTCTTAATCTTAGCTTTTTACCTGGTTCCCCTTTTTCTGCAACTCTAGGGGTTCTATGAACAGGAGTGGCAAATCTAGCGTTGCCCATTCCTCCACGACCGCCTTTTAACAGAACTTCACGTTGCCCTTTGTGCTCCATATCAACCAAAAGTCGACCAGATTCTAAATCGTATACCAAAGTGCCAACAGGAACTCTAACGATGCAGTCTTTTCCGTTTGCACCAGCCATATTTTTTATCTGACCGTTCTGACCGTTTTCTGCTTTATGGGTTCTTATAAAACTCAAATCATAAAGGGTAGTCAAATCATCGGTTGCTTCAAAGACCAAATCTCCGCCTTTTCCGCCGTCACCGCCAGATGGACCCCCCATTGGAACGAATTTTTCACGGCGAAAAGCAACAGCACCATTTCCGCCGTTTCCAGAGGATACTTCAATTGTAACTTCATCTACGAATTTCATATTGCGAATTATAGCATTTACCTTAACTAAGTATCAAGTTTGTTAATTTGACTCAGGGCAAACGAAAACTTTTTTGTTATTGATCAGTGTTGAAATAATATGTCATTGCGAGCCAAAGAAGCTCCCCAACGAATGGTGGGGGAGCTGTCACGAAGTGACTGAAGGGGCTGCAATGCTACGCATTGCAGTGGCGTGGCAAATCAGAAAAATATATTTTTATAAAGCACTATCATTAAGTAAAAAAATAAAAAAATAAAAAAATAAAAAATAATAAAAAAAATATTAAATTTCTCTTGCCATTTTACCGATAAATTTGTTAGAGTTTAGATGAAGGTAGTTCTTTGAAAGTAATTAAATATTGATTATTTTCCCTGCGTTGTTCGTGATGGTGCAGGTCAAATTGAGCCGACACCTGTTCCTTAAAGGGAATCAGTTTCTAAGCGTTTTCCAGGGTCACTTACGGGTAAGATTACTTGCCACGAAGTCCTGGTCGATTGCTAGACTGACAACCGTGCTGTAAAGTGGGTTCAATTTCTTCCTTTACACGGCAAATGCGG
>CAJOQX010000267.1 GCA_905236865.1 Candidatus Rifleibacteriota bacterium | reverse complement strand
TGTGAATCTTGGCAACAATATCCCAAACCTGATGAAACAGGCTATGAAGCAGAATAATGTTGATAAGATGATGGAAACTGTAAACAGTTATCTCTCTACTATTCCTAATAAAATGCAGATAAGAAACGAAAAATATTACCAGACAGTCTTTTATTCCCTTTTCAAGATTATAGGTTACTATATTCGTGCCGAAGAACAGACCAGCGATGGAAGAATAGACGCTTATATAGAAAACGGCAACAATGTCTTTATTTTTGAATTCAAGTTGGATAAATCTTCTGACGAAGCTTTCGACCAGATTATGAAAAAAGAATATTATCTAAAATTTCAAAATTCAGGGAAAAAGATAACCCTTGTCGGTGCTAACTTTGATTTTGAAACACGACGATTGAAAGATTATAAGAAGAAAATCTTGGATTAAACCAAGATTTTCTGTGTGGTAGGTGTTTGGTGATGGGATATACCCTAAAGCCTTAGCATAAAAGGTTAGTCAGAGTATCAAGATTTTCAGTAAAAGTAACATCTAGCAAGAACTTTCTCCTGCTAAAACAATTCCCTGTGTTCTACGCCCTATACCATAACACCTTGCCAAGAGGCGTAAACTCAAAATACTAACTACAATAAAAACTAGGCTTTAGCCAGCTTAATTAGGGGTAGGTTTTAAGAAAACCATAAGCAAAAAAATACAACTATTGACTATGCAATTTTATATTGCTAGAATTATGCAAAATAAAATATAGCGAAGCGAAAACAATGTTACAAGTAAAGTTAACATCTTTTGCTTATAACATTTTTCTATTTAAAACTATTTGTAGGTTGCCACGCAGTCAATGACTGTTCGCAATGACGAATTCGAATACAGGTGTCAAATGAACGAAGGAAAAATAATACAGGTTATGGGACCTGCCGTAGACGTGAAATTTTCACTAGGAAACCTCCCTAGCATACATAACGCTCTAGAAGTAATTAACCCCAACAACAATAAAAAACTTGTTTTGGAAGTTGCTCTCCATCTTGGAAACGATGTTGTTAGAACTGTCGCTATGGGTTCTACTGACGGTCTAAGTCGAGAGTTAAAAGTTATAGACACAGGAAAACCTATTTCTGTTCCTGTTGGTGAAAACGTTCTTGGCAGAATTTTCAACGTTCTTGGTGAAACCATTGACGGTGGAGAACAAATATCCGATAATAACGAACGCTGGCCTATTCATCGACCTGCCCCGACTTTTCAGCAACAAGGCAAAGCCTCAGAAATATTTGAAACAGGTCTAAAAGTTATTGACTTACTTACTCCTTACGCAAAAGGTGGTAAAATTGGATTATTCGGCGGAGCTGGTGTTGGCAAGACGGTTCTTATAATGGAATTAATCAACAATATCGCTAAGCAACACGGTGGTGTTTCTGTTTTCGGCGGTGTTGGTGAAAGAACTCGTGAAGGCAACGACCTTTACCTAGATATGAAGCAATCTGGTGTTATGGATAAAACCTGTCTAGTTTTTGGTCAAATGAATGAACCTCCTGGAGCTCGTTTACGAGTTGCCCTTTCTGCTCTGACAATGGCAGAATATTTCAGAGACAGGGAATCCCAAGACGTTCTTTTGTTTATTGATAATATTTTCAGATTTGTTCAAGCTGGCTCAGAAGTTTCTTCTCTATTGGGACGTGTTCCGTCAGCAGTTGGCTATCAGCCTACCCTAGCAACTGAAATGGGTGCTTTACAAGAAAGGATTACTACAACAGATAAAGGCTCTATTACATCTGTTCAAGCAATCTATGTTCCTGCAGATGATATTACAGACCCTGCACCAGCAACTACTTTTACCCATCTAGACGCAACAACAGTTCTTTCCAGAAAAATAGTTGAATTGGGCATTTATCCTGCTGTTGACCCACTAGCTTCAAATTCAAGACTTATGTCGCCAGATATATTAGGGAAAAAACATTACAAGACCGCTCAACTAGTTCAAGAAATACTACAACGTTATCAAGAATTGCTTGATATTATTGCCATTCTCGGTATGGAAGAACTCTCTGAAGAAGATAGAGTTACTGTTAATAGAGCAAGACGAATCCAAAAGTTTATGTCTCAACCTTTCTTCGTTGCTGAAAAGTTCTCTGGTCATCAGGGTAGATATGTCCCATTGCAAGAAACAATAGACGCTTTCGCAGACATAGTAGACGGTAAATATGACGACTATCCAGAACAAGCTTTCTTTATGTGCGGTGGAATAGAGGACGTCAAGGCTAAAGCAGAAGAAATTATAAAGAATGAGTAAAACTCTGAAAATATCAATTATTCGACCAGGAAGACCACCTTATAACATTGAAGGAACATCATTGACCATTCCTAGTTATGACGGTTATATGGGCGTTCTTGCTGACAGACAGCCATTGTTGAGCATTATGAATGCTGGCATAGTTTCTATTACAAATACTAATGGAAAAAAGACCTATTTCGCAATTTCTGGAGGTTTTGCAGAAGTAGCTGATAATAGCGTAACAATGCTCTGCGATTCAGTTATAACAACAAAAGATATTCCAGAAACTTCTCCAGAACAAGAAAGTTCCAAGAAAATCAACAAAAAGATTTTTACAAAAGATTTTTCAAAACTGACAGAACAAGAAAAGCGAGAATACTTGATTGGTTTGCTCAAAGCAAAAATTAGCCAATAACATACTTCACTATCATTTTATGTACGAGTTTTTGTCATTACAATGACGATTTAGCACATATTATATCATCTCTCAATTCTCAACTCTCAATTCTCAATTCTCAATTCTCAACTCTCATCCCTCATCTCTCATCTCTCATCTCTCATCTCTAACAAGTATACACCCATTTAAATTTTGCTAAATTGAAAAAGTTGCCTAAGATTTTTTTCTATGATAAAATTTATTATTATTGTGAATTAAATAGGAAGGATTTTTCTGTGAATAAAAAAGCAATTCTAGTTGCATTAATTGCTTCGTTAGGGGTATCGCTTTTCCTATGGAATCAAATACAGAAAAAGCAACAGCCTGGCAAAACAAATGCACCTGTTGTACAGCAACAGATAATTAAGAAAAAAGTTGTAGTTTGTAAGAAAAGACTTGCAGCAAGAACTAGACTTGAAGCCAAAATACTAAATGATTGTTTTGTAGTAAAAGAACTTATAGCTTCTTCTGTTCCTGCACTTGCAATTACTGAAATCGCTTCATTAACAAATAGATACACTTCAGTAACTGTTTTACCTGATGATATAATGACCACAGCTCGTTTGCTTGACGAAGATATTATTCCAAATCTAGCAAGAGCTATTCCTGCTGGTAAAAGAGCTGTATCTATCGCTGTTTCAAAAGCTTCTTCCGTAGGCGGATTCATTCAACAAGGCGATATAGTTGATGTAATAGCAACATTCAGGCCTAAAAATGGCGAAACCATCACAAAATTAGTATTGCAAGATATCCAAGTCTTAGCAATGGGCAACACTTATGAATTTGAAGGAGCTGTAGCTACCCTAACACCAGCTATTGCCGCTTCTAAAGCAGAACTTATAACTCTTGCCCTTACTCCAGAAGATTTGGAAAAACTGATGTATCTAGATGCAGGAACTACTTTTAGATTAGTTTTAAAAAATCCAACTGATAAAGATAATGTAGTTCAAACTAGAGGTGCAACAGAACAGATAGTATTAAGCGACATAGGTCATGGTGAAGCACTTGAAAGTAAAAAAGAAGATAATAATACTAATAATCAAGTTGCTGAGACACCTCAAGAAACAGATACTCCTGTAATTCACCAACATATTCACCAATATGATGATGAAGATGATTTAGATGATGGAAAAGTAGACATTTTTGTTGGTAGTAAAAAGAGCCGTGAAATAACAAAGTATAACGGTCCTGCTCCACGAAAAGTGTATTCTATTAACAACAGTATACTTATTCCAAATGTTGAAATAAAGTAAGACTAGTGAGGAAGAATAATTATGAATAAGACAGTAAAAGTATTTTCAACAATATTGCTTTTATCTTTGCTTACTAGTTTTAATTTCGTTGCAGAAGCAGCTGAAAAGTTGGTTATTCCTTTAGGAAAGTCTATTGCTATTCCATCTTATGGTGTTAAGAAAATATTGGCAGTTAAAGAAAACGTAGTCGATGTTCTTAACGTTTCAGATGATGAAGTTATAATTTCAGGAATAGGCGATAAAGCTGATTCTACTCAGCTTATTCTTTGGGATAAAAGAGGCAAAAGAGTTTATGATGTTGAAACCTTCTCTGAAGAAAATATAATTCAAGAAAAATTTGAAGCAATTGTAAACAACAAAAATCTCTCTCTAAAGATATTCCCTGATTCTGCTTATTTACAAGGATTAGCAGGTTCATTAGAAGAAAAAAAGAAAGCTGAAACTGTAGCTAAAAGTCTTGTCGGGAAAAAACAACTTGTAAGTTTAGTTGAATGCGAAGGCAATGTTAGCTCTTTACAGCAACGAATAGAAGCTGCAATTAAGCAACCAGATGTCAGAGTTACAGTAGTTTCGCCAAAAATAGACCCAAGCGGTGCTGAAAATAAATCATTAATTGCCACAGAAAGTGCAGGAATTAGAGTTATTCTTCAAGGTTCTGTAAAGAATCAAAACGATTTCATAAATTTAACTGAAGTTGTAAAAGGCTTTGTTACTGATGAAAAACAAATAAGCAATCTTGTTTCAATTACTGACCCTTATCAAGTTGTATTTCAAGCTTATATTCTTCAAGTTACCAAGAAAAATGCTAACGATTTAGGTATTACTTGGGGTGGAGAAGGTCTTGGAGCTGGTCAGTTGGGTTTTATTGAAATTCCTGGTGCAGCACAATCAGTGCTTGATTGGCCAGGTCCTGATCAAGGTACTGGTTATGCAAAAATGCCAGAAAAAATGAATCCATTTTATATGAAAAACATAAATAGATTCAGTCGTATTGCCGCTATGGTTAAAGCTTGGGAAGAATCAGGAAAAGCAAAGGTTATTTCTAAGCCAAATCTCTTAGTTTATGCTAGTGCAATTCATCAACCAGGTTATTTTTCAAAAGCAGAATCTAGCTGGGAAGGTGAATCTAATAGAAATGGTCCAGAAAATGACCCAGGTCTTGCTTTTGTTGATGTTGGACAAACAGTTCAAGTAGAAAAAGATGCTGGAAATGGAAAAACATCTTTTGAACCATTTGAAGCAAAATTAAGACTTTGTATTAGAGATTTATACATAGATGAAAACGAAAATGAATTAAAATTCTCTGTATATGCTCAACAAGAAGAACTTAGCTTTGAAAGAGGCAATGGAACTTCTCCAGACAAACATTCAAGAGATATTATGACCACAGTAAGAATAAAAGAT
>CAJOQX010000266.1 GCA_905236865.1 Candidatus Rifleibacteriota bacterium | reverse complement strand
TTATATTTTTATAATTCTATTTGTTTATACCCATCAAATACTGTTGGCTGGAGGCTTTTACGGTTTACCAGGTATTAAATATAAGAAAACTTCAGATATGCCTGCAGCAAATAAATCCGCTTTAATTAACCGAGATAAGGCATTAAAGTCGTTTATTGACGAATACAAAAATAATGAACTAGAAGATAAAATAAAAAGTTGGAAGCAAAAATACCCTTCTTATAGTTTTAAATCCGATAATGATTATTCCCATAATATTTATATGTTTTTCTTTGATGATTTAATAAAAAGAATAAATGAGTATTTTAATTTAAAAGTTGACGAAACAATTTTTAATATAAATATGAAACCGGTTCAATATGAAAAAGATTTATATAAGGGTAATTTCGAATCAATGATAGATAAAAGACTCAATGATTTAGAAATATGTTATGACAAAGAATTACAGAGATATTATAGAGATTTAAATCAAAATCAGTAAAAAGACGAAATAATAATTAATATAATTAGTTTATAAGAAACCATGTCATCAGTAATAATCTTTGTAATCGGTTTTTTCATAGTAATAAGTCTTTTTGGGAAAAAGACTCCTTCAGGGAGAACTGATTCGCTAGGTAATTCCCTGCCAGATTTTGTTTGTAAGCATTGTGGAGTAGCTGGTAGCTCTAGTTTGGCAGGAATACCCTGTCAGAAATCGCCAAGTAAAAAGCATGAAATAATTGCTTATAGCGATTATTATGTTTGCAAATACTGTGGTATGAAACTTCAAAATAGCATGGCGGTTGCAAGTTGTACCCATTCACCAACTAAAACTCATGTTTTGATTAATTCCAAAAGTTCTTATACTTGTAGATTTTGCGGGCAAACTCAAAATGATGCCTCTTTTGCAAAAACCTATTGCCCAAAAAGTTCTGACCATAAGCATGAATTGATTGACTAGAAATGATCGAATTTATAAATTTATTGATGATAGATTTAAATAGGATTATTAGGGATTAATTTTCTTTCTTCTTTTGAGATTTTATTGCGTTTGAATACTTTCTTAAATAGAAAAGTTATTGAATAAACTGTTCCTAATAAAAATGGAAAAACAAAAAGGGCTAAAAACGCATCAGGAATTCCTACAGTAAAAATACCTAATAAAAAGAATATTCCTATAGCAGAAAGTAATTTAAAACCAGGTTTTGAATTTACGGCAATATAGAAAGTTCCACAGTAACTTGATATTAGGGAAAAAATCCAACAAATTAGTAATGTTTCATTATCTGTTAGCGGACTTTGAAAAAATAATCCTAACCATGAAATTATATAAGTAATACTAATAATAAATTTTATTCTATCTACTAATAGAAATTCTCTATCTAAAATACGGTCAATCATTTCGATTGACTGATGAGAGTTTTTATAGCCTTTTAAACTTAAAAGTTTTTCTTTTGCTTCTATTAAAAGGGGAACTTTATTTTTTTTAGAAATAGAATAATCAATATATTTTAAGTAGATTTTTTCTTTTTCTTTCCAATCTTCTATTAAGGCTAGGCAATCGTTTTGTTTTTGTTTGGCATCTAAATAATCACTTATTTGAGCATATATAGTTGCAGCATTTTGTAATTTTTCAGGATTATAATCTTTTGTTCCTTCGTTTTGCAATCTTAGAGCTAAGTTGTATATTGATTCAAATTGAAGTTTTTCTAAAATTTCATTGTTTAGTTTTTTTTTCAGGTAAATTAAACTTGTTTCCACAATATTCACATATAACAGTATTTGAACCTTCGTCTAAAGCTAGTGTTCCACCGCATATTTGACATCTGTTGTCTTGCATAATTTGAATTCCTTTATTTGATACTAATAATAACACAATAAAATTGAGCTTCAATATTCAATTTGTAAGCTAAAAAAAGTAAATTCGGGAGTGACCAAAAATGTTTGAAGTTGTGGTATTTACTTTTTGAAAGACTAAAAATGTTAGTCATTGGTTGAAAAGTTGGAAGAGTTGGAGTAGTTGGAGTAGTTGGAATGATGATTTGGCAAAGACTAACTTTAGCAAAAACAATTCTTTCAATTTTCAATTCTCAGTTCTCAGTTCTCAGTTCTCAGTTCTCAATTCTCAACTTACATCTTATATCTTATATCTTAATAAAAAGGAGTATTTGTTATGAAAAAAAATATTTTCTTTCTCATTGCCTTAATAGCAGTTTGTGCAACTCTATTAATTGGTTGCGGTGGTGGAGGCGGTGGCGGCAGTAACCCTGCTTCAACTACCAAGACTGGAACTTTACAGGGGACAGTCAGTATACCTACTGAAACCTTAAGAGCAAGCACTGATTTAGCTTCTGACTCAATAAAAGTTGAAAACGGGTCTGCGACTAAAGTTATAAATGCCTCTGTACGTGCTGTTCAAGACTTTAAAGGCACTAATGTTTGGCTTGAAGATTTTCCCGATATAAAAGGCGTAGCAGACAAAGACGGAAAATATACTTTACCAAACGTTCCTTTTGGGAAACATCGTGTTGTTGCCTATTTAAAGATAGGTGACGAACATTTCAAATGGAGAAGCGATGAACAAAATGTTGAAAAAACTGAAATAGTAGAAGTTCCACAGATTGTTATGCAATCAGCTAATACTTCTATTGCTGGAACAGTCTACGATGCAAAAACTAAAGAACCTATTCAGGGCGTAATAGTTGAGGTTTGGGGGCAAACTTCAACTTCTGGTGCTGACGGAAAATACACAGTTTATAATATGCCTGCTGGAAGTTGGGACGTTTCCTATACAAAAGAAGGTTATCAATCATTAAGTTACCCAATTTCTTTTGCTGAAGGAATGGAATCTGCTGGTAATTTCTATCTTGTTCCAGTTGGAACAACCGATCCTGCAATTGCTTCAAATTCAGGGCTTATCACTTTGAAAGAACTAATTCCTTCTTATAAAGCAGAACAAGTTTCAAATCAAACAACTATCAGCGCCTTTTTCAATGGTGCAATGATTAACACGAACTATGCTACAATTAGTTTTTCTTCAGGAAATCCTAATAACGCAAAAGGCAAATTCTCTTTTGAAAACGACTATGTAATTTATACTCACAGCGAAGAATGGCCTGTAAATACGAAGATTGCTGGAGAAATAGGTAATCTAAGAGACTATTTCGGAAACACAATAGCAAGTTTTCCTTTTGAATTTACTACAAGTGCTAATGTTGTAAAATCGGTAATTCCAGCAAACAACTCAGGAAATGTCGAAGTTGACTCACCTATAGAAATTACTTTCACTACAAAAATCAATCATAATCAGAATTTTGTTGATTTGGTTAAGATATGTATAAAAGATGACAACAAGTCAATAATTTCAAATAATACTCAATTTGATTGGGCAACAGGCACAGATAATAATGATATATTAAAAATTACAGGTGTAACTCTTGAAACTGCAAAAACTTATGTAATTCAACTTTCAGACAAAATTTTAAGTGAAGACGGCAACGGATTACAAGGACAGAAAGAGTTTACTTTTGCTACTCGTGGTGCTGTTTATCTTACTTATGAACCTGAAATTGTTTATCACGCATTATCTGATATTAAATTTAAAATTAATGGTGGAACAATAAGCGATGTTTCCAAAGCCAAAGTTATTCTTTCATGTAATAATGCAAGTGGTAAATTAAATATTGAAGGTGATTATCTAGTTTATAAATTAGATACAGGTTTCCAATGGCCTTTCGGAACAAGAGTTGCTATTAACATTTCTTCATTAACAGATAGCAAGAACGCTCCTATAGGTGATGTTTCTACAACTTTTGATATTTTGGCACAATGTGAAATAGCTCAATCCGACAATTTGTCAGATTTGAGAACTTCACGAAAATTCAATGTTTCAAATGGCTATAATGCTTCTTTGTTTGATTTAAGCAATGCAAGAGTATCTTTCCTAAATGCTAATGTTCAGGGTAAACTCTCATCAGATAATAATGGTCTTGTTTATACTTTAGATAACGGTCAGTATTGGCCTGCTGATTTAACTATTAACGGAAGTATTACAGGCGTAAAAGATCAATATGGCTTGGCTGTAAAAGAATGTAATTTTGAGTTCAGAACAAGAGCTAACCCAACTTTTAATAATTGTAGCTTTGCAAATGTTAAGAGCATAAAAAGTTCTATTCAGGTTTCCTATAATATACAGAGTTTTAAAAATTCAACAACATTGCTAGACCTTAGCGGTGCGAGAATATCTTTTGATTCAGGTAGTAAATCAGGAAAGTTAGTCGCTGATGGAGCAAAAGCTTATTATGAACTAGATTCTAACGTTAGTTGGAATCATAACGAAAAAGTTAAGGGTATAATTACAGGAGTAAAAGATTTTGAAGGTGTTGCAATTCCTGATGCTGAATTTAATATGATGACTAGAGGCGAATCAAAAATCTATATGACTTCTCCTTTTGAAAAAACTGACTCTTGGTCAGAAGATACTCAGCGAACGTATCAGATGATGACAAAACAAAATTATTTGACATTTGCCACTGATTATATAGATAAAATTGGTGATGGAAAGATAACTTTCACAAACGAAAACATCAAAGGTAAACTTTATATGAGAAATGGTGAACTTAGCTACGAATTAAACCAGAATACATCTTTCCCTTACCCTGAAAAGATTAGTGGTTGTTTGACTGGCTTCAAAGATGTTGACGGTCTTGATGTTCCTGCTTTTAACTTTGCTATTTACGCTTGTCCTTTTGACGGAAAAGGCACTGAATCAGAACCTTACTTAGTTTCTAACGCAGAACAGCTCTATTGTGTCGGTTATTATAACGATTTGAAAAATGTTGGAACTAAGAATACTATTACATACTACCATTTCAAGCAGACTCAGGATATAGATTTAAGTGCTTATGGTTCTTCTTATGATGGTGGACAAGGCTGGAAACCTGTTAAATGTTGGACTGGCACTTATGGAAATAACATAAATAACAAAACAAGCGATGCTTGCAGTGGTTATTATGATGGAAACGGACACAAAATTACTAATCTTTATATAAACAGACCTGGCGAATATATAGGTGTTTTTTGTGGTTTCTTGGGTGAAATCAAAAATTTAGGGGTTGAAGTTTCTTCTGGAGGAATAAAAGGTAAGGCTGGTGGAGCTCTTGCAGCAAATATTGGTAATACTTCAGGTTTTGTAACAGGGAAAAGATCTTTTGCAAACAATATTAGTAACTGTTGGGTAACAGGTGGAAAAATAACTGGTTTAGGAAAAGGTGAAACAGGCGGACTTTTCGGAGGCGTAAGTGTATTAACCCTTTCAAATTGTTATTCTACTATTGATGTTGAAGGAACTGGAAAAGTTGGCGGTTTAGCAGGTTCAGCATCTGTTCAAAATATGCATCATTGTTATGCGTCAGGTAACGTAAGTGCTCATAATAACTCTAGTGTTGGTGGATTTATAGGATTTTTCGATGATGACCAATATTCTGCTTATGATGTAGAACTTACTGGTTGGAAAATAAATTCCTGTTTCTCTAAAGGAAATGTTACTGTTGATGGTAATATAGATAATAATATTCAAGGTGATGACGGCTGTTGTGTTGGTGGTTTTGCAGGTCGTGTTGGTTATTGGGGGCAAATAGGAATATTTAACTCTTATTCTACAGGTAATATAAGTATTTTGTCTTCTTCTATATTTGTTGGAGGCTTTGTTGGGATTACTTCAGACGGACATTTTATTAACTGCTATACTACTAGCAATATTACAGCCACTTCTAACGAAGGTTATGATTCTATCAACGGTTATGAAAAAACTAATATTAGCGGCTTCATAGGTTATTTTGATGTTGGTAGTTTGGATAATTGTTATGCTGGTGGTAATACAATTAATGCTACTAATGCAAAAGAAAATAGGCTTGTTCAACATTACAATGGTAATTTTGATTATAGTAATTATCTTACTAATAACTATGCCAGCAAAAATATGACTCTAACTGTTGACGGAGTGTCTAAAACGCCTGGTTCGCAAATACCACTTCCTGAAACTGTAGCCTTAGATAGAGAAGATGGTGCTAATCTTCCAGATAATGTTGATTGGAAAACTCAAATTTTCAAAGATAACTATGAAAATGGTGATTCTTTCGATAGCGTTTGGGAAATCGGTTTATCTGGTTTGCCTATCTTAAGGAATATGCCTGGTAATCCAATTCAATAAAAATAAACAAGCTTGGGAGCAATCCCAAGCTTGTTTTATTATCTCTTTTCTCTAATCTCTAGCGATAAAATAGCAAATGCTTGTTTACAAGCATTTGCTATTTTATCGCAACCTTACATCGTTTTTTGTAGCAGGCTATAACAAACTTTCTGACTACATAGGCGTCTTCGTCATCGAAGATTTTGATATATCGATTATTTTCAATTTGCTTCATTCCCTCGTCAAGAGCTTCTTTGAATTTCTTGGGGCTTTCGGCATATTTGAGTTCGATGATTATTCCAACAGAATAATTTGGAGTATATAAAATTAGGTCAGGATAGCCATAGCCTGATTCTTTGTTTGATTCAACGATAAGTTTTTTATTATTGGGAGTTAAAAGACCTAGTAGAAGACCATGATAGAAGTTTTCTTTATAATCAGTCTTAGCCATACTGTCTCTGACGCTGATAGAATCTTCTAGAATTTCAGTAAAGGCTTTTTCTACTTTTTTTGCATTTCCATCATATAGTCCGTCATAAAGTTCATTAAGTAAAGGCTGTTTTTCTCTGAATGATTCTTTAAGCCATTCCATAATTTGAGTTTCATATATGACTCTGATTTCTCTATTTGGAATTCTCAGCTGGAAATCTGTATCGCTGGTTTTTCCCGCACTTGTAAGATAACCTGTGCAGTAAAGAACACTCCAGATATTGTCTATAGTTTTGTATAAATCCTGATATGTTAGTTCTTGTTTGATTTTTTTAGAAACGACACCGCCATCAACAAGAGTTTCTAATTCTCTTTTGGTCGAATCTTCAGCTTCTTTTAAGAATTTTCTTAATATGCTGTTCCCACTAGTGTTTGCCCAATAAGCTCTTGGGAAAATATCTATTTTTCCTCTTAAATCACTGCAAAAGAGAATAATATCCCAAGGACAGTATACGTCTTTGTTTCCAATTCTATAACCATCATACCATTTCTTTGCATCATCAAGCCTTGCTGAAACTCCATAGTAATCAAACATTTCTTTCACTTCTTCCTGAGTAAAACCAAAATGTTCGCTTGCAAGATCATCAGCTACAGAAAACACTTGAAAATTATTCATTCCTGTAAAAATGCTTTCTTTTGAGATTCTCAAGCAACCAGTTAGAATAGCCATTTCCAAATAAGGATTGGTTTTGAAAGCATTGTTGAACATTCCTCTGATTAGAGAAATCATTTCTTTGAAATAGCCGTTGTTTTCAGCTTTATCTAAGGGAACATCATACTCATCTATGAGGAAAATAGTCTTTTTGCCACAATGTTTATATATTAGTTCTGAAAGTATTCTTAAGCTGTCGCTAATCAAATCATTCTGTATTCTTGGGTTACTTTTTTTTATGTTTCTTAGACTTTTATATCTTTCTTTATCTTTTTCGTTTAGCTTATCACTATTGTTTAGAATTTCATTTGCTTCTGCAACTCTTTCAATAAGACCCATTAATCTTAGCTTTGCGTCTTCAAAATCAAGACCTTCAACACCTTTCAAGGTCATAAAAAATGTAGGGAACTTGTTCTGCCATTCTTCACAGAGGGTTTTGTTCTTAGAGATTTTTAAGCCATTGAATAATTCAGGGTTGCCACCTATTCTGAAAAATTCATACATCATGGTCATATTAAGGGTTTTGCCGAAACGTCTAGGACGAGTGAAAAGATTTACGTCACCCTTTTTCTCTTTCAAATATTCTATTAACCCTGTTTTATCAACATAGTAAGCGTTGTCGTTTATTAACTTCTCAAAAATATCGGTTCCTATAGGTAATGGCTTTTTGCTAGACATATCTTTATTCCCTTTTATTTGATTCTATTACATATTAATAAATTTTTTAACATTTAGCAATTATTTTTACTGTATCGATTATTGTGAGACTGGGTAAAGGGAATAGGAAATTTGAAAATTGAAGTTAAAAAAGTAAATTCAAGAGTGATCATAAAATTATTCATGTATGTTATGAAATAATGAAAATTTGTGTTTCTGGATTCGTCATTGCTGTAAAAG
>CAJOQX010000265.1 GCA_905236865.1 Candidatus Rifleibacteriota bacterium | reverse complement strand
GTGGAACTAATCCAAAAATACAACTTGCAGCCTGTCGTTTTATTGTAGACATCATAAAAGGCAACCCACTAGCCGAACCATGATATTGGGTTAAAGCTTCAGCTATAAATTCAAGTAACTTACTATGTAATTCTTTCTGTTTATCAGTAAAATCGACTTCAATAGTATCTGATCGTCTTTTACAGAAATTCTTTTCCTCTATATCTTTTCTTCTAGTTCTATTTAACATAGTATTAAAACTATGAAGTTCTTCTACCATAGTAATAAGTTTTACTCTTTCTTCTCTAGTAAGATTTTGTTTCTTTAATAATTCAATAGCCTTCTTGTAGGTAGGATTAATAGATATTACATTTCTTCCCCATATAGTTGTTTTTATTAATTCAAGTGTATTTAATGCCTTCTCTTGCCAATTCCCCTCAGCACTTCTTAAACATTTAGAACATTTAGAAATAAATACATTTGGTTCAGACATTGTATCAAAAGAAGTTTTATCTATAACTATATCAGGTCTAAGTAAATTTAATAAAGTAAATAAATCATCGTCAGAATTTTGAACAGGCGTAGCTGTTAGCATTACTACAGCATCTGAATTTTCACAAAAATATTTAACACATTGATAAGCATAATAATATGAATATTGTTTCTTATTTCCTTTATTCCCACTATTTTGGGCATATTTTCCACCATTTCTAATATGATGAGCTTCATCTACTATTACTAAATCAAAATGGGGAGCAGGTTTTAAGTCGGTTAAACCAACTGAATAACGTTTTTTATTATTTTTACCTGATAAGTTTTTTTTATCTAATATAGAATAAGGTATTATAACTTTATTATATTTTTCTGGCCAACATCCAAATTTGTCTGTATCTAAAAGACATCTTCTTAATGTTGCTCCATCTAAAGGTATAAACTCTTCATCAAAGCGTTTCATCTCCATTTCCCATTTACGTTCAGTAACTAATGGTTTAGGACAAATAATTAGAATCTTTTCTAAATTGGTTCGTGCTTTAAGTTCTTTTATAATCAAACCTGCCTCTATTGTTTTACCAACACCTACACTGTCTGCAATAAGTATTCTTGGCTCATCAGAGTGAATCAGTTTTAATGCTGGTCTGAACTGATAAGGAACAAAATCGATTCTTGCAGAGTTTAGAGAATATAAATCACTTCTTGATGGGTTGTTTATTTGATAGGCAGTTAATAAACTTCTGAAGTCGTTTAAACTTAGCCAATTATATTTTGGTAGATTGTCTTCAACTAACTTTATTTGATTTTCAAAGAACTTTTGGAATTTTCCATCTATAAAAACGGTATATTCATTTATGTCGCCTATTTTGCTAATTGCGGTAACCAAACCACGTTTTGTTGGGTCTGAAATTGGATATACTTGGCTGTTTTGTTCTATTTTTGAGTCTTCTTTTGAAATAATTTGTTTTATATTGCTTGTAGCAACATAATTAATACTGGCTTGTATAGGTAAAGTATCTAATGTTGCTTTGTTGATTTCATTTATAAAATTTGAAATATCAACCATTACACTATTGTCATTCCCTCTTTGCTCAAAGAAAAGCTTTATAATATTCAAATCTTCAATTATACTTTCTTTGCTTGGAAGATTTGCACTACAATGAGCCCAGTTGTTTCTTACCCTAAGCATATCTACTGTGCATTCTCTTTCCCTTGGGTTAAGATAATAGAAATTGTTTATTTCATACCAGGCTTTGTCTAATATTCTTAAAAGAGCAGACAAATCAAAATCTTCTAATTTTGTATAGTTTTCTTTAATTGCTTTTTCTCTTTGAAGATTGCTTAATTTATCTATAACAGATTTTTTCCACCAATTTTTTGAGGTTCTAGGAAGAGCATCATTCAGTAATTCAACAAGCTTTTGAGAAGCAATGTGAAGATAAGAATTTATTTTGCTAACTATTTGATTTGAATCCATGGTGCTCTGCTCCTAAGAAAAGTAATATAAATGTTTCGACAATTAGAATATGAAAGTACTGGATTGCCACGTCGCTACGCTCCTCGCAATGACGACCACAATTACAGAACTTTGTGTTATTTAGTAGTTATAGTAACAAGTTGTACTTTCAGCTACCAAAGATTTTGATACTTAACATATTACCCTATTTCGTGTACAAACCCAAACTATTTTTATGAGTATAAATTATAATATATAAAAAAGCATAAAGGTCTTTTTAGGAAAGACATTTCTTGAAAAAGTGGATTTGTTAAGAAGTAAGGGAGAAAGATTGGTGGTAAGTGGTTAGTGATGTGTGTTTGGTGGTGGGTAGCTTCGATTAAGCTTTTTTAAAATATTATCTAATCAAAGTTTTACCATCATATAAAGCAATCACACCACAGTATACCCCACAACAAACAAAAGCTTTTTTGAATAATCCTAAGTTCTTTAAAGGTTCAAATGGGTATTCGTCTAATAAAGGTTTAAAATC
>CAJOQX010000264.1 GCA_905236865.1 Candidatus Rifleibacteriota bacterium | reverse complement strand
ACAAAATAAAAAACAAAGCTCTTTGAAAACCCAATAAAGGGAAAAGCCCTATAAACCTGAATGTATAGCCAGATTTATAAGGCTTCCTAAGTGCTATACCTACTGAGAAAAGGAGGGTAGCAATGAAAAGAGTAGCGTCAATACTCTTTTGGGTAACCGTTTTGCTGTTAGCTTCGGCTACACCGTTTAACTAAGTGACCTATAGTGCGTGTGGATACTTGCAATACTCACACGCTACTATATAAAGTATAACGATATTCTTTAATTTTGTAAAGCACTCCCTTTTCTCTATTAAAATCTTTTAAAATTAATAATTAATTATTTACAAAAACACGAAAAGTATATAATAATAGTGTTTATAACAAATTATTAATCAAGGTATTTTATGGCTGAAGAAAATAGAATAAATTCCAATATAGAAAATATATATAAATTAGATGGTAAAGTTCCATTTATTCCTGCTTTGTCTATAGGTTTGCAACATATTTTAGCTATGTTTATGGCAAACGTTATTCCAATTATTATAATTACTAATTATGCAACTCTTAATGGTAAGCCAATATCAGGAGAAACCTTAACACTTCTTGTCCAAAATGCTATGTTTGTTGCTGGTGTATCTTCTTTAATCCAGATTTTTGGAATTTGGAAAATTGGCAGCAGATTACCTATTATAATGGGGATTAGTTTTACTTTTTTGTCTGTAGCAGCTCGTAAAGGATTGGATTACAATGTAATAATGGGTTCTGTAATAGTAGGTGGAATAATAGAGGGTTTGCTAGGGCTTTCTTATAAATACTGGAAAAAAATTATTTCACCTGTAGTAGCCTCTTGCGTGGTTATAGGTATAGGCATATCACTTTTACCAGTCGGAATGACATCATTTTGTGGAGGCTCAGATTTATTGAATACACCCAATTCTGATTTTGGTGCTTTAAAATATTGGATAGCAGGTAGCACAACACTTATATCCTGTCTTATAGCTTTAAATCTTTTCAAATCCACATTAAAAGCATTATCACCGTTAATTGGTTTGATTGTAGGCTGTATAGTTTCAATTCCTCTAGGACTAATTGATTTTTCTAGTATACTAACAAAGTCTTTCGTATCTTTTCCTGTCATATTTCCAACAGGATATCCTGTTTTTGATTTTGGGAACATAATATCTTTTATATTTATATTTCTTGTATCTGCTACAGAAACAATCGGAGATACATCTGCCATTTGTTATGGAGCTTTAAATAGAGAAATGACAGAAAAAGAAGGATCAGGTTCACTTGCCTGTGATGGTTTTTCATCTACAATAGCGGCTATATTTGGTTGTTCAGCAACTACAAGTTTTTCACAAAATGTTGGTTTAATTAACTTGACAAAAGTAGTGAACCGATATGTTGTTGCGACAGGAGCATTTATTCTCATAATGGCAAGTTTCTTTCCACCTTTGGCAGCAATTTTAAAATCTGTTCCGCAATCTGTTCTTGGTGGTTGTACAATTCTAATGTTTGGTCAGATTTTTATAAGTGGTATAAAAATGTTTTTTAAAAATGGGGTATCTGAAAGAAATACGATACTTGCCTCTGTTTCTATATGCTTAAGTATTGGACTTTCATCAAACGAAAAAATGTTTCAGTTTATGCCAGAACTAGCTCAAAAAATATACGCCAACAATCCTGTTTCTATAATATTTGTTTCTGCGTTATTACTAGATTTGCTTCTTCCCAAAACAAAAACAAACAATTAAAAGCAAAAAAGGCTAGATTGTCATAAAAATCTAGCCTTTTTAATTTCATTTCTTACGAAAAAATAACCCACTTTGTTCCATTTCATTCAAAGATTTTTCATAGCCACTATTGTCTGTAGATTGATTTTTAACCCATTTACAAAAATCAAACAAACCTTCTTCTAGTGATATTTTTGGAACAAAGCCAAGAAGTTTTTGAGCTTTAGAAATATCGGCTTTATTGTGTGCAATATCGCCAATTCTAAAATCGCCAGTAATATTTAACTTGCTTTGACTGTCATAACTTTTCTTCAATATTTCAGCTATAGTTAAAACAGTAGTATTTATACCGCTACCAAGATTAATAATTTCTGAATTGCTTTGAGAATTATCTAAAGAAGCTATAACTCCATCTGCTATATCTTTCACATGAACAAAATCACGGCTTTCTAAACCATCTTCAAAAATATTTACAGGCTTGTTTTCTAACATCAGAGTCGAGAAAATAGAAAGAATGCCTGTATAAGGGTTCTTTAGCGACTGACCTGCTCCATAAACGTTTTGGAATCTAAATATCGTATAATCAATATTCATTGCAGGGCATAATGTTTGGAGCATTTTTTCTTGTGAATACTTTGTAAAAGCATAAAGCGAACAAGGATTTATCAGACTATCTTCTGTAGTAGAAACTAAATCTAGCTTTTTCCCACATTTTGGACAATATAAATTAAAATCACCCTTTATCATAGTTTCACGGTTTCTAGATTTTGGGAAAACGACACCGCAAGTTGAGCAGTTATACTTGCCTTCACCGTAAACAGAGCGAGAAGACGAAAGAATAATCTTTTTTACTTTTGAGCTTTTACCTAAATTTGAAATAGCTTGAAACAAATTGGAAGTGCCCATTATGTTTACTTCATTGTATCGGTTAATTTGATACATTGATTGCCCTGTTCCTGTTTCTGCAGCCAAATGAATAATACATTCAGCATCTTTAACAACTTGGCTAACTATGTCAAAATTTCGAATATCACCGTTAATAAAGTGACATTTATCTTCAATTAGTCTATATAAATATGATTGCGAAGGATTATTGCCGTGTATTTGTATTGACAAATTGTCGAGAACAGTAATATTCCATTCATTTGTTTCAAAAAGTTTTGTAACAATTTGAGAGCCTATAAAACCAGCACCACCAGTAATTAAGATATTTTTCATAGTTTATGCCTTATAAGAATTACCGTTTAAAATTTCTTTTATTTTATTATCATTGCCCCAAACAGCTTTAGAGTCATAATCTCTATCGGGGAAAGCACCGTATTTTAATTTTATTTTATAATTATTTTCTTTAATAAAACGTTCAACTCTATCTGCTAATTTTTCTGGCTTACCAGAACCAATATTTATTATTCCATTGATTTTATTTTGACCTACGGCAGCAGCTACCTGTTTGCAAAAGTCTTCATAATCAATAAAATCATATTGATTCTGACCTGTGGTAAAAGGAAATTCCTCTTTCCCTTCTTTTTCGGAAGCTGTAATCTTTGAAAAAATTGAATTTCCAAAAGCAGAATTTCCGACAATATAATAGCCTCTAAGCCATTGCCATTCTGCATTATTTTGTTTTGCTATCATTTGCAAATAATCTCTAAGAGCATTTTTAGCAATACCATAGCAAGAAGCAGGATGACAAGGGGTATTTTCGTTTATACTTCCTTCAAAGAAACCAATTTCGTGCATTGTTCCCATAACAGCAACTCTTTTAAGACCATTTTTAAGCAATTTTTGTAAAAATAAACAATGCTTTGGCAAATCATTAAAATGAGCATCAGAATTATGAACAAAACCATCACGCCAAGCAAGATGTAATACGCAATCTGGTTTTTCAAAGTATTCGTAAGGATTTTCCAATTCAAAAAGATTGCAAACAACTGCTTTTGCTCTTGAATCTATGTTTTTGTCGTTAAAATCACAGGCTATAACCTTGTGACCGTTATCTAATATAGCTTTTACAATACCTTGCCCTAGGTAACCATTTGCACCAGTAACTAATATATTCATTTT
>CAJOQX010000263.1 GCA_905236865.1 Candidatus Rifleibacteriota bacterium | reverse complement strand
TTTTCCCAAGTGAATATGAAACAAAAAAACAATGGAAATCATTAAGAAAAATAATGTTAGAAACAAGAGATGCTGTTCAAAAAGTTGTTAATAGCTGCTTAGAAGGGCAATGGCGTATATTAGAGTTTGAAGAACGTTTAGAACGAGATAATTTTAGGGAAATAGATGATTTCCTTGAAAGATTTCCTGATGATGAACTTAAAGAATTTATGGATTGGCTAATAAAAACTAAAGCTCAAATATTAACTAGTAGCAAGTATTTTAATCAATATTTAATGCATATTGTACAGATGGTTATTGTTAAATATGAATTAGATATAAATCAACTACCTTCATTAAGCGATGATAAAAAGAGATGTAATTTGCAACACATTAAAATAATGAAAAAATGGTTTAAAGAGGTAGGTGGTGTATGCCAGATTTCTTTAAAGATTTTAGTAGATACTTTGGCTCAATTAGAAGCAGAATTTGGAATAGTTGAATAATCAAATAGAGGGTATTAAATGACAGAAAAAAGCTTATTTTTATCTGGTATTGACGATTTAAAAAATAAAATTACAGAACTTGGAATGCCTGCATTTAGAGCCAACCAAATTCGTGACTGGATATTTAAAAAGTTTGTTTTTTCTTTTGACGAAATGACAAATTTATCTGTTTCAGACCGCAAAAAACTAAAAGAAGCCTATCCAAAAATACTTCCACCAGTAGAAAAATATGAAGTCGATACAGAAGACAATACAGGCAAAGCTGTTATAAAACTAGCTGATGGAGAATTAGTAGAAGCAGTAGCTATTCCAGGTGAAGATAGTATGACTTTTTGTCTTTCTACACAAGTTGGCTGTGCAGTAAACTGTGCTTTTTGTAGAACTGGAAAACAAGGTTTTAAGCGAAATCTATCAACAGAAGAAATTATACTTCAAGTAATGATTTTGGTAAAAAAGTCAGGTAAAAAACCTACTAACATTGTATTTATGGGAATGGGTGAACCTTTCTTAAACAGAAAAGCACTATTTGAAGCTATAGATATTTTAACTGACCATAATGGTTTAGGTTTGGCTACTAGAAGAATTACAATTTCAACTTCTGGAGTAGTTGACGGAATTAGAGAACTTGCTTTTAGACCAGGAGAAGTTAATTTAGCGGTATCTTTACACGTAGCAGACAATAATTCTCGTAATATACTAGTGCCAATGAACCGAAAATATTCTTTAGAAGTGTTACGTGAAGCTATTAGTGATTATATAGCTAAAACTAATAGAAGAGTAACTTTGGAAGTAACACTATTAAAAAATGTAAATGACCAGTATAACGATGCTATGAATCTTGTAAGATTTTGCGAAGGTCTTTTGGTTCATGTAAATATAGTTAGATTTAACAAGTTCAAAGGTTCTCAGTATGAGCAATCTCCAGAAAATAATGAAAAGGAATTTAGAAAAGTTTTGAAAAAAGCTGGAATTCCAGTAACTGTCCGTAAGTCAAGAGGTCAGGAAATAATGGCTGCTTGTGGGCAACTAGCAGGGAAAGCACTTAAACAATGAGCAAGAAAAATAATACAGATTCATGTCTTGGTGTAATGCTAAAAATGACTATGTTGCTAGTTATTTTAGTGGCTATTCTTGTTTTTGGTGGTATTTTTGCTTATGAAAAACTTAATGAGTTTTTCAATAGAAGTGGTGGTAATGTGTTAGTTCCTGATTTCAAAGGTATGCATACCGTTGAGGTAATGCGAACTAATGAAGTCAAAAACAAAGAAATAGAAGTTATTACAAGAGAACAAAAGTATGATGATAGACAACCTAAAGGCCATGTAATAGCTCAATATCCAGAACCTGGTACTTTAGTTAAATCGGGAAAACAAGTTCTACTTACAGTATCTTTAGGACTTCAAAAAGTAAGTGTTCCTAATCTTATTGGGAAAAGTATGAGAGAAGTCGATGTTGCTTTAATGAATTCTCAGCTTTCTTCTGGTAATTTAGCTTATGTTTTTTCTGACAAGATTTCTCCTGATAGAATAGTCGGTCAGTCACCTCTTTCTTCAGAAGAATATGGAGTCAATAAGAATGTAGACCTTCTTATAAGTTTGGGTAAAAAACCAGAAAAATTACCGTTGCCAAATCTTACTGGCGTAAACATTGATGCGGCTAAATTAAAAATAAAATCTTGGGGATTAAATGTTGGTAGGATTGTCTCAAAACCTGATTCAAACAGAGCCAAATATCAAATTATTTCTACAAATCCTTCTCCTTACTCTTATTTAAGAAAGGGTGAAGTGGTTAATCTTCTTGTTTCATCTGGAAGTGATGCTGGAAATGCAACTGTTGATGACATCAAAAAATTTGAATTTAGTACAAGTCAAATACCTATTCTTACGCCAAAAGTTACAATTGAAAATAAAGTAGCTGTAACTACAACAAGCAATAATGTTACTCCAACTTCAGTAGTAACACCTTCTACTAATGAAGAAACCAAAATTGTTAAAAAAGAAGAAAAACCAACAGAACCTACAGTAAAAATTAATGCTGAACCAATTAAGCCAAAACCTGCTCCAATAAGCAAACCGACTAAGGAAGTCATATTTTCAATGCCTGATGGCTTTATGCCTAAAGAGGTAAAATTTATTCACATAAAACCAGAAGGTAGAGAACAAATTTATTCAGGCACCCATAAACCTTTAGATAATATTAAAGTCAAAGTACCAATTGTGCCGAATAGTAAAATACAGATATATATTAATGACGTTCCTGTAGAAGAACGAAAAATTGATTAATTTAGAGTCTGGAGGTATTTATGATTGGCGAGATAATTAATGAAAAATATAAAATAGAATCTGTTTTTTCAGAAAGCTATATGTATGAAATTTTTACAGCTATTGAAGCTGCTACAGGTCAAACAGTTGTGTTGAAGCTTATGAAAGAAGAAATGGCTGTAAATACAGAAAGAGTTAAAATCTTTAGTGAAGAAGTTAAAAATTTTGCAAGTCTTTCACATCCAAATATAGCTGAAATATTAGATCTTGATGTATTCGATGAACGTCCTTACGTTGTATCGCCACTTATAACTGGGAAAGAATTAAACTATGTAATGAAAGAAGAAGTTTTATCTTTACCAGACTCTATAAAAATCATACAAGACCTTGCAACGGTTTTACAATGTGCTTTCGAACATAAAATAGAAAATAGGAACATTAACCTTTCTAACGTAATTAGAAAAAAAGATGGTCACGTTACAGTTCTCTCATTTTCTTTGCCTCGACTTAGACTTATTTCGTCAAAACCAATAAAACGTAATGAAAATGCAAGCATACAAGCAGATTTCTATTTCCTCGGGACGGTTTTATACGAATTATTAGCAGGAAAATCACCAATCCGCAAAATTGGTGGACTTCATGAACTTTGGGACATGAATCTTGAAAGAGATTTGCGAATAAGACATTCAGAATTAGAACCAAATCAACAAAGAAAAATAGTTGAATTTATTAGAAAAACTCTAACTCGAGAAATGGATTACCGTTTTAATAGTTATGAAGACTTTTTGAAAGGTCTTGCAGATTTAGCAGGTAATATAAGACAGGCGAGTATCAGAAATAGACAATCTAGACAAATGTCGATGGCTTCACATATCGTTGATGTTCTTAATAACAAGATTAATGAAACAAGTAGTATTACCGCAAATACTGTTGAACTTCAATCAAAAGCTAGTAATGAAAAACTTGCTGTATCTGCTTCTTTGAGGACAATAAACGGAAGAACAAATAATAAGCAGCAAATGGGATATGCCGAAACAAATGTAGATGGAAATCTAGCTTTATCAGTTGAAGAAAATGAATCTTTAAACAACACCAATAAGGTTAATAATAAGATTTATAAAAAATCTTCACCTAAACTAAAATTAGTTCCAACTCAAGCAAAAACACCTATAACAAAAAAGAATAAATCTAACGAATGGGCTGATGAAAAGAACTATTTCAAAAATCCTTTTGTAATAATTGGTTTAGTTCTAGCAACAATGGTTCTTCTTATTCTTTTCTGGTAATGAGGAAAATATATGAAAACAAAAGCATTGATAGCTCCTTCTATTCTTTCTGCTGATTTTTCAAAAATGAGGGAAGAACTCGCATCTATAAAGAATTCTGGTGCTGATTGGGTTCATGTTGATGTAATGGATGGTCATTTTGTTCCAAATCTTACATTTGGACCGCCAGTAATAAAAATGTTTCGCCAGCATAGCGATATGATTTTTGATGTTCATTTAATGATTGAAGAACCAGAACGATGGATAGATGCATATAAAGAAGCTGGTGCAAATCGTTTAACATTTCATATAGAGGCTTGTAAACATGCTCATAGGTATCTTACAGCTATACGTGAAAAAGGAATGGCATCAGGAATTACTTTAAATCCACAAACTTCTCTGACAGAAGTTGAATACATTTTGGAAGAATGTGATCAAGTTTTATTGATGTCTGTAAATCCTGGTTTTGGTGGACAAAAATTTATAGAGCCAGTTTTAGAAAAAATAAAAAATCTTCGCAAGATGATAGATTGTAAAGGTTTAAAAACACAAATTCAAGTTGACGGTGGAATAAACTTAGAAAATTCTCAAAGGATTTATGAAGCTGGTGCCGATATATTAGTTATGGGTTCTGCATTCTTTAAAGCAAGCGATAAAAAATCTCTAGTAGATAAGATACATTCCCTGTAAATTAAGAAAGATTTAAGATATAAGACCATAAATGGAGATAAAAAAATCTTATAACTTCCATCTTATATCTTCTAACTTATATCTTATATAATAATATTGAGGCAAAAAATATGTTAAACAGCCCAAAAGTATTAAATGGGCTTCTAAGCCAAATTCAAGAACAAACACTTCAGTCTCCAATGGATTTGAAACTTATGTTGCGTTTAGCAAGACTTTACATGAAAAACAGCAGTTATTTTGATGCTGAAAGAGTTTATAAAAAATGTGTAAAGGCTTTTCCAGACAACGCTGAAGTCGTTGTTGAGTATGCTATTTGCCTCATAAAAGATTCAAAATATGAAGATGCTGAAATAGAACTAGAACGAGCACTAAGTATAAAACCAGGTATGGTTCAAGCATTTTTAGCTAGTGCTAGTCTATATGAGAAAACAGGTAATTCAAACAAGCAGATTTCTTTTATGTTGCTTGCTGCTAACGCTGCACCAGATAATTATGAAATTCGTTTGACACTTGCGGAACAATTAAGAAAATATGGTGATTTTAGTGGTGCAATTGATCAATATAATCAAATATTAGCTATTAATCCAAATCAAGAAACAGCTTGTTTTTCTAAAGGTCTTATTCTAATGAGACAGGAAAAATTAAACGAAGCCAATCAATGTTTCCTCAGAATTATAAACAATAATCCTAGTGCTTTTGACGCACATTTTAATTTAGCAAGCTGTTATTATAGACAGCAAAAATATGCAGCCGCAATCAATCATTTTAGAATAGCTTCAAGAAATAAAGATTTGACAAATCGTTCTTTATTTTTAATGGCTCAATGTTTTTCTAAGCGAAACGATATAGATCAAGCCATAGTTTCTATGGAAAAACTCGTTGATTCTGAAAAAGAAAACGTAGGCTACAGAAAAGCACTTGCCGAATTTTACGAAAAAGCAGAAGAATTTGATATGGCAGCAGAAGTATATTATGATTTGACTCTATTAGCTCCTAACAAATCTGAGTTTTGGCTTAAATTAGCTTTTTCTCAAATTAAGACAAAAGATTTTGATAAAGCAGAAAAAACCTTAAATAAAGTATTCAAAGTCCAACCAGGGCATTTAGAAGGTCATAGAGTCCTTGCTGATCTTTATGCTGCAAAAGGCTTATATAAAGAAGCCATAGAAGAATATCAACGTATCCTTATGTTAAATGAAAATAATAGTGAAGTTTATATCAGTCTAGCCAAGATATATAGAGAAATTAACAGAGATAACGAAGAAATGGATTCTTTAAACAAAGCCATCTGTCACGGTAAAGAAAATGCTCAAATATTACTGCGACTTGGAGAATTAGAAAGAAAACACAATATTCCAACAAGTATTGATAGATTTAAAAGAATAAAAACTATTCAGCCAGATAGTGACTATGCAAAAGAAGCTGATTACTATATCAAACATAGCGAAATAGCTGCTTAACTATATTCTATAGTAATTTGAGAGCCTTTTCTATTTCTTCAACAACTTCAGAATCTTCATCATCAGAAGCATCTTGAAGCATGGACTTAACTTCTTCCTTAAAATCATCAAACAAAGGTAAAGCTCTAATTGCTAAAATTCTAACTTGAGGATTAGAATCATAAAGTAGTTCTTCCATTTCTGATAAACCACTTTTTCCTTGACTAATAAAATAATTTATAGCTTCTTCTTTTTCTGTAGGATTTCCAGCTAAGAATAAATCAACATACTGTTGGTTTTTATTAGAAATTTCACTATTATCATTTTTGTCTAACGTTGTTTCACTTTCTTGCATAGCTTTTTCTATTTCTTCAGCTGTTTTGGGTTTCTTATTTTGCTGTTTTTTATTTTTCTTTCTTTGATTATTTATTTTAGCCAATTCATTAGCTTCAAGAGGTAAAGGACGATTAATTCCAGTATTAGTATTATTATCTTCTGTAATCAAATCTTTTGAATTATCTAAAACTTCTTCTTTAACAGAAAGATTATTTTCAACTTCATTTGTTTGAATATTAGTATTTGTTTCTAATTCTGTAGAATCTTCTATCTTTGTTGATTCAACATTATCATCTTTTACATCTGAAATTTGTTTGTTTTTAGTAGAATTATTATTATCTGTTACTAATTCATCTTTTTGTTTTTGGTTTTTAAGTTTTACTGCAACTCTTTTTATATAATCTTTGTCTTTATCTGCCTTTGGCAATTTGTCACCATATTCAAGCTTTAAATTTTCTAGTGCTTCTTTTGCTGGTTCATAATAGGAATCTAGTTCTAGAGCCTTTTTATAAGCTTTTGCAGCATTAGCAATCCTGTTGTTTTTTAAATATATATCTCCTAAAATTTTTCGAGGTAAAGGATTTCTAGGAGATACTTCAGCCGCTTTAATTAAACTTTTATTAGCCAAACCTTGTTGATTTGTAATAACATAAGCTTCTGTTAAAAGACAATAATAATTGCAGAGCGTATCTGAATCTATTTCATCTTTGCCTAATTCCAACCCTGAATTTAACATTTCTATTGAACGGTCATATATTTTTAACTTTTTATATATTTCGCCAAGTTCAAGGTATGCATAAGGTTCATGAGCGTTAATTTCCAATATTTTCCAATATGTATTAATAGCTTCTTGATTTTTGCCCTTAGAAACATATTTTCTTGCAGTAGTTAACATTTTAGCTACTTTAGTATTTTGTTTCTTCTCGGATATATTTCCAGACGGTAATTTAGCACAAAGACTATTAGTATTGCAAAATAAACAAACCAAAAACAAAGCAACAATATATATTTTATTACAACTACACATTTTTTAATTAAAACAATCCAAATAAAATATAATAAAAAAGCAAAAAGATTATTTCTTATTTATCAAAATACCTTTTTGCTTTCTTTTTAACAAAAATAATAACCAATAATGAAATCAGCTTATTCGTTTACACCTGGAATATTAACATTTGGTGTAGGTGGAACAGAAGGAGCTGGATTAGAAGGAGGTAGAGTATCTGTTTGTGGAACTGTTTTTTCTATAACAGTAACAGAAGATGGAGTAGAAACTGGAGCAGAATCTTCTACTGCTTTTTGTGGTTGAACTTCATGAACTTGATCATTAGCAACAGAAGATGTTGTAGATTCTGTTGGTGCTGTAGTCTGAACATAACCTTCTGTATTAACTACATTGTTTGCTGGAAGTTGTGGCATTTGAACAGGGTTATTTACATCCTGAAGTGGCTGTGCTTGCTGTTCTAGAATAGTCGGCATAGTGTTATAATTCATTTGAACTTTTAATTCTGCATCTCTAGCTTCCTTATCCCAACCAGGTCCCCATACAGCTAGAACTAGTGAAGTGCACATAAATACAACTGCAAGCCAAGTAGTCATTTTTGAAATCTGAGTTTCGGCACCACGTTCACCAAATATAGTTGCAGAAGCTCCTCCACCGAAAGCACCAGCAAGTCCTTCACCTTTATCAGCTTGGAAAAGAACAATAACAATCAGAACAATACAAACAAGAAGATGGATCGATTTAATTACGAAAGCCAACATATAAAACAAAGACTCCTTTGAGTACCGTACAAAATCTAAACTATGAGAGATTGAGTTTAACAATAGCTAAGAATTTTGTCAATACTTTTATTTTTGTTAATTAACATTTATTTTTTTCCTGATTCTTTGAATATATAAACCCACTTGCATTTTAGGCTATTGACGCTTATAATTCCCTTGTTAAAAATTTAGCTTTGTTATGGAGAAGAAAATGGTAGATCTTGACAAAATCATTTCTTTATGTAAAAGACGTGGATTTATATTCCAAGGTAGCGAACAATATGGCGGACTACAAGGCACTTGGGATTACGGTCCACTTGGTGTTGAATTAAAGAACAATGTAAAAAAGGCCTGGTGGCGTTACAACGTTTATGAACGTGACGACATGGAAGGCTTAGACAGCTCAATTCTTTTAAATAGATTAGTTCTTAAATATTCTGGTCACGAAGCTACATTTTCTGACCCAATGGTAGACTGCCGCAAATGTAAAAAGAGATTCAGAGCAGACCAAGTTGACCCAAACGAAAAATGTTCTGAAGGCGGAACTCACGATTTAACAGAACCAAGGCCATTTAATTTGATGTTCAAAACAACTTATGGTCCTGTTGCTGATGAAAACAACATTGCTTATTTAAGACCAGAAACTGCTCAAGGTATTTTCATTAACTTCAAGAATGTTCTTGATTCAACCAACCGCAAGCTTCCATTTGGTATCGCTCAAATTGGTAAATCCTTCAGAAATGAAATAACTCCAAAGAATTTCATTTTCAGGGTTCGTGAATTTGAACAGATGGAAATAGAATACTTTGTAATGCCTGGCGAAGACGAAAAATGCCATCAAGAATGGGTTGAAGCTCGTAAGAATTGGTATATCAGATACGGTATCAAGCCAGAAAACCTTAGACTATATAACCAGACAAAGGAAGAACTTGCTCATTACGCAAAGGCTACTGTAGACATCCACTATCGTTTCTTCCCCGACAGACCCGAAGAAGACAAGCAATTCGACGAAGTTGAAGGCGTTGCAAACCGCACAGATTTCGATCTTAGCTGTCATACAAAGGGAGGAAAGCTTGTTCTTGCTGATGGTAGAGAATTTCCCAACACTGATGCAACTAACAAGCTCACTTATTTCGACCCCAAGACTAATAAGCACTTGCTTCCTTATGTAATTGAACCTTCTTGCGGTGTTGACCGTGCAACTCTTGCATTTATGATGGATGCTTACTGCGAAGAAGAAGTAAAAGAAGGCGACACGCGTGTTGTTTTGAAACTTCACCCTGCATTGGCACCAATAAAAGTTGCTGTTCTTCCATTAAAGAAAAATAACGAAGATATCAAAGCTACTGCCCATAAGATTAAAAATATTCTTTTGGGTAGCGGTTTCAGAACAGTTTATGATGATACTGCTGGAATCGGTAAGCTTTATCGCCGTCAGGATGAAGTTGGCACACCATTCTGCGTAACTGTAGATTTTCAGACTCTTGAAGACAATACTGTTACTGTTCGTGACCGTGATACTATGGCTCAAGAACGTGTTGCTATCGACGATTTGAAGGAATACATCGCCAAACGCATTGGTCACAACGACTGAGTAGCTTTACGCAAAGCTATCGCTTTGC
>CAJOQX010000262.1 GCA_905236865.1 Candidatus Rifleibacteriota bacterium | reverse complement strand
ATTTTTTTCTACATCTATAAGATTCAAGCTGGCACCTTTTTTTAACAGATAATTAAATACAGATAGATTGCCATACCTAATAGCCAAACAAATAGGAGTCTGTCTAACTATATTTTTAGCTTCCATATCAGCACCAAGATTCAACAAAAGCACGACCAGATCAAGATTTCCCAATTTTGAAGCTATATGCAGGGCAGTATTTTTATAGTAATCTACATCTTCAAGAAAACTCTTGTCGGCTTTACCAAGATAATTTATTGCACTATAGTTCTCTTCATATACTGCCTGAATAAAACCATTATGCCAATGCACATTGTGTTCCTTGGCAAGTCTTATCTTTTCATCTTTTGGAATATTTATTTTAGCTAGACTTTTGCCATTCTTTATAGCTAAGTGAATCTTGTTTCCAAAAGGTTCTAACGCCCTTTTTGTATTCTTTTTTGCAATAAGTTCTTTTTCAAATTCAAGTATATAATCATTTACCCATTCAATTTTCTCAAGTTTGGAAACACATTCTAAAGCTTTCTCAAAATTACCTGTCTGTCTTAAAAGTTCCAATTTAAAGAATGCAAATTCAGAGCGAAATCCTTCTTCTTCAAATATTGAATCTATATTTTTCCCATTTCTTTCTTTTTCTAAGAACTTGTCAAAATACTTTAATGACTTTTCAAGACTGTCTTTTGCTTCAACTGCATTTGGACTGCAAGCATATTTAAAATAAATCTGAGATTTTTCGTAATCAGTGGTTGCTGTTGCCAATGTGTCATCAAGCATGAATAAATACCGTTCGCAAGGATTTGGCAAATCTGTAATTATCTGGTCGAAATGGGCTCGAAAAGATGCCCCTTCATACATAATAGCGTCTTCAAAAGTTAGCTCTCTATACGGATACATACAACCACAGTAAGGACACTCTGGTGGAAGCTTAAAATCTATGTTTTCAGGGAAGCCATCAAGACAGAGGATTTCACTATTAGAAACATTGGTTTTCCAACTTGAAGATATAGGGAAAAAGACACGGCATATCTTGCAATAATAAGTGGCATCATATTTTATTTTCTTTTTCAACAAAAAATCTAGTTCTTTAATCCAAAAATCACACCAACCCCTTCCACCTGAAGAGCAATCTTGATGATAGTTACAACGATATTTTTCAATCTTGGCTATAAATTCTTCTGGAATATCTACTCCGTTAATTACTTTGGCTTCGAGGGTTATTGAAACTAAAATAAAGCTGAAAATAAAAAATAAATATATATTTATAGAATTCCACGTTGCCACACCGATTAAATCGGCTCGCAATGACGTATAATTTGAGGTTTCGCAATGACGATATTTAAAAGACTTTATATTATTCATATCTTTTATCCACCTTTACAGCAAAACCACTAGGACTGTTTTGTCTTATACCTTTTATGTCATTCTCTTTGTCAGCAACAAAAACTTCATTGCCACCATCAAAACAAACTAATTCTGAAAAGCCAAGCTTAGAAAATAATTTTTGCAATTCTTCAGGTTTATTATTAGTTATAATAAAAAAAGGAATCTCATTTAATTTTGCAACCATTATACGCCATACGGCATTAAATAGCTGTGCTGAATTAAAGCCTGAATGCCCTTTCTTAATAAGTTGGTCAAATTTTTGATATTTATATAGTTCTTCGCCAGAAATTGCTTTTTTATTGTTTATTAGCAAAGCCCCACCGCCAATATATTCAAAAACATTGTCTAGGTTAAGCTCATTGTCTATATCATATTCTCCTTTTAATTCAGGAATTTCTCTTTCTCCTATTTTAGATCCCATAACATCTCTAAAATTTTCACTTATATTTTTAATTACATTTGAACTTGTATATCTTATATTTATAATTCCGCTATTTAATACAGACAACCCTCCACGTTTATCTTTAGGTTCTTTTAAATTTTCATAAGAACTGCTTTCTGTAATTACAGAAGCAACAGGACACCAACCATCACTTCCATAAATCCAAAAATAAGTTCCACTTGTAAGAAAATCAAAAGGAGAATCTGAACTTAGATATTTATCTTTGAATTTTCCAATACCTATGCCTTTAGCATTTATTATTCGTATTTTTTCTATTGGATAAATTTCTAAACTATTTTTAACAAACAGCTTTTTTGTAATATTTCTTATATAATCATAATCAGTTTCAAGATCGTGATTTTCTGTAGCTTTAAAATCAAAAAGCTTAAGATTAAATCCAAATAAATTATCAAAATCTTTCAAAGCTCTTTCGTTTTTCTTCTCAATTCTTTCTATCCATTCTTTTGCTTCCGCTTCAGAAAAAGACATTTCTTTTACGTAATCTTTAGCACCTTTTAATTCTGCTTCTGTTCTATGCTTTAATTCTTCATAGCTTTTCTTATAAAAGCTTTTCACACAATCAAAAGTTGATTCATAATCAATATTGTTATCATTTTTTTGATTTTTTCTAAATCGGCTTAGTTTACCAAGCCAAACTACAGAATTAAAATATTCTTCTGTATCTTTTTTATATTGATTAGTCAAACGTTTGTAAGCAACTCTAAAATCATATAGCCATTTCTTTTCGTTCATAAATAGATTCTCCTGTGGAATTATATAAACAGCTTATCAAAGGTTTAAAATACAAACAATCGAAAAAAATAATAAAAAAGCTGTTTCTCAACTCTTTTATTGTATCAAATTAGTTTTAGCATTACAAGTATGAAATAATACTTTGCAGGGCAAACGCAAACTTTTTCTTTTATTGATGAGTATTTGCCAATTTCTATTTTTATCATTGCAGCGTCTTCAACCGATTGCTTTTAGCAATCAGCCCCCTCAGTCACTTGCGACTCGCTCACATCCTGTGGCTCGCTTGCATACCGCCATCCTTGGCGGTTAT
>CAJOQX010000261.1 GCA_905236865.1 Candidatus Rifleibacteriota bacterium | reverse complement strand
TCTTTAAATAAAGTAAGCGATTTAAATTTTCGTTTAAATTTATAACCAAATAGAACTTTTACATTATAAAAAGAAGAAGGAATATAATGCTGACAATAGTATTCTGGAGTTTCAATTTTATTTGCCCAAAATGGATTTTCTGATTCATCACAATAATCGTCATAACTATCTTTTATTGAAATGCCATCTAAATTAAAATTATCCTTTTTTAAATTCGATTTTATAAAAACAGAATAACATTTTTCATCATAGTCATGTCGTAAATCCATTTCTCCAGTTTCACATTCAGATTCAGAGAGTCTTAGGTCGTCTTGGAATCTACAAATAGAATATTCTCTTCCATCAAAATTATCGTAGTAATCATCAGATTTTTTGTAATAACCAGTATATTCAGGAATATATGGAAAACGGAAAGTTCTATATCTAATTAAATAATTAGGAATAAAACCATCTATTTTATAATATTGTGCATAACTGTATGACAATTTAGAAACCTTATTATTCGGTAAAATACATACTAATTTACGAGGAATAAATTTTTGTTTAATTAAAACTATATTATTAGATTTTACATTTATTGATATTTTCTTTTTCAAAATGCTTTGTTCAAATACGCCATTTAACTTATTAGTTTTTATTTTTTCATCCTTAACAGCAAAACCTGCCAATATAGGCATTGGAGCATAATCTATTTCGGTAAAATCTCTATCTGTCAAATTGCAAAAATTCAACCTTATTTTTCTATATTTAAAAATACTTTTCCTATACAAAGAATTATTAAGGAAAAAGAAATTGATATATTCTAGATAAATTTTATTTGAAGATTCATTACTCTGTAAATAAAAATCAAAATAAGTTATTTTCTCATATTTTTGTTTACTAAAATCAGGAGAAATAGGATTTATTTTAAAATACTCTTTTGGAGAGTTCTTTGCTGTAATTCCGCTGAAAAGCATTCTTCTAGGCAATTTCATACTTAATTCAGGCAAAATAAGTCTTTCTTTCTTAAATATAAAATTATTCTTTTTTACAATGCTTTGAACAATCTTATCTTTTGCAAGATACTTATCTCTAGTTGCCAAAGAAATAAACACAGGTGCAGGGAAATAAAAATCTGGAAATCCAAATGGGAATGGACCTAGCTTTAGTTTACAATCAAAACTCTTAACAAAAGTTTCCCATTTTGGTGGTGGAATAAAATCTTTTTGCTCCAAATAATTAATATTATTTATGCCTATTATTTCTAATTTTAGAGCAATACTTTCTTTTACCTGATTTGGCAAGTATGATGGGAAAGGAAAAACCGTTTTTGTATTAATAATCTTAAAATTATCTGTTGATCGATTCCTTCTGCTATATGATTCATCACTATTTTTCAAAACTCTTAAATTAAATGGATTAGGACAAATATCAATATTACCTCTAAACGGAATAATTCTTTTCTGAGGAGTAAGATAAGCTAAATTATAATTTCCTTTTTGTTTTAGAATGTTTAAGAAAATTTCACTTAACCTTTGAATATGTTTTACACCTATTCTTTTCCTCTTTGTAGAATATTCAGTAGAACCTTTTATCCTCTTTATATTTTTTATTTTTTCAGAAACAATAATTTTCTTTAACTCAATTCTGTTTACTATAATTTCATATTTTATACTCCTTTGGGCATAGTTTTCTCCACATAAAATCAATGATTTAAAAGAATAGTTAAAGCTGTCTTCATATTTAGTTTTAAATCTATTTTTTTGTATTTTAAATGATTTTATAGAAAATAAAATTTTCTTACTTTTCTTAAATGAGTTTGAGAAAAATACTTCATGAGTTTTCTTATATTGATATTTTGCATAGTTTTTAAATTTACCTTGAAATTTATAACGTCTAGTAAAATACTTTTTGGCAATTCGAAGCTGAGTATCATCTAATTTAGAATCAAATTTTATTGGGCTTTTATGATCAAATCTAACCCCATCAACCCTAGCTCTTAATTTTTTTGTAAATTTACTTAATATGTTTTTCTGAACCTTACGCTTAACAGGCATTTGGCAAAAATAATCTCTAGTTTCATATTTTGGCAAGACCAAATTTAGTTTTAAAGCAATTCGTGGCGATTTATAAATTAATGGAATTCTATTTGGTTCATTTTTAATCTTAGAATCTTTCAAAGCTAGAATTCTTTTACAATTTTCCTTGTCATATTCAATTTTAAAATTAGGAACTGTCTGAAAACCAAGTTTTTCTTTTATCACTTCTGTGTCATATTTAGACACAACTTTAGTTGATAATAACTTTTTATTTACAGATTGTTTTTGCAATCTATTTTGTTTTTTATTTAATATCAAACTTGATAAATTAACTAATTTTTCATTGATATATGTTTCAGAAGATGAATTTACAGAATTTTTAACAGAATCAAAAAAACTCAAAATATTATCTGATATAAAATTGCTAATATCTGATTTAAAGCTAACTTTATTATCTATAAAAAAGTTCTTGTCAAAAACAGGAATTTTAGCAGGATATACAATATAATATTTTTCAAAAACCATACTTTTTGGAAAAACATCTTTACCCATTAAGAGGAAGTTTTTGAATAGCTTATAATATTGTTTTATTGTTTTTAGAATAAAGAAAGTTGTTAAACTTTTTTCTTTAATAATATTATTTTCAGTCGTAATTAATTCCGCTTTAAATGATTGCTCAATCAATTTAATATCTAAATTTTCTTTGTAATCAAATCGAATTAAATCAAATATGTAGCCCGAAAATATATCGTTATTTAATATAGTTACATTTCTATTCGTAATTACTAAATCATTTTTTTTATCATGATATTGGTTGTTGATTCTATTTTCACGAGGGAATAATATGTCCGCTGTTGCTTTTGACTTATGAACTAATTTTATAAAAAAATACTCTTTTTTCCAAAAAATGTATTTTTGCGGAAGTATTATTTCTTCAGAATATTTTAATAATTGTTTTTCTGTCGGTAAAGAATCTAAACTTCTATCAAATGGTGATTTAAAACAAACTATTTTGTTTATTAGTCTTGAATTATCATAATAATCTGATTTCTTTTGACGAAGTTTATCATAAGGATAAAAATGGTTTAATTGATATAAATAATCTGTTTCTTTACCTAAAGATAAAAAATAGCTTAAATTCTGTAAATCTCTTTTTATAGTTTCTTTTTGGCTTTTAAATAAATCTATTTTATGTAATATATAACATTTTCGGTATTTAAATTCTGTAGATGGCTTTATAGGTATATTTTTTTCAGATAAAATAGACTTTCCTGCATTTGTAATAATACGTCTATCTACAAAATCAGATTTATAAACATCTTTGCTACTTGGAATGTCAAAAATAGCATCACCATTTTTTCCCGAAATGATTAAACTCATAACAATCTATATCCTAATAATTATCCTGCGAGAAACTAGACAGTTTAGAAGCTTGTGATTTAGCTAAAGCCAATAAATCTTTTATATGGTTATTGCGAATTTTATAGGTCTTTCGTTTTTCTTTATCTTCTGCTTTCATTACAACAACATCCTCATGAAAACGAAAATCAACGTTATTAGGAATAGGAATTATATTAAAAGACTCCATGTAATCATTTCCATATTTAGATGACTCTATTTTTAATAATTTCTCATTAAAATCACATAAAACCTTATGTGATCTATTTTTAAACTGCCATATAGTATGCTTATAAAGAATATCTATAGCTTTTTCACCAACAACAAAGAAATTCATTCTGCTAACTTTTAATTCAGGTATTTTATTTGCCACTTTTTTCAATATATAATTTCTTGCTACTTTTATATCATCATTTCTTGGTACATATTTTTTATTGTTAAGCAAGTTTTCATAAATATGCCACTCTTTTTTGTTTATACATATATCTGTATTTTCTTGATGGTTAAATGTAAAATCATATATTGGTTTTAATTGATTTAGATTAGTGAAATTATTACGTAACTTTAAACTTCGTACACGAATAGGAAGTTTTGGAAATTTTATAACATCATTATATTTCTTAACTTCTATTGTCTTTTTGTATATTACAAATGATTGAACCTGCAATTTCATTTTCAAGCTAATATAAGGCTCAAAACCATTAATATCTACTTTGGGATTTTTAAAATTGAAGCATATAAATTTATCTGTTTTTTGCCTCATCTTGTCTATATAAATATCTGGTGGAGCAACTTCCGTATCAAAAGTTGCATTTATAGTCAAAATAGAATCATCTATTAACTCAAAAGTATTGCCTACAGATATTTCTTTAATTATTTCAGTTCCTAAAACTGGTAAATCTATATATTCAAGATAATTTTTAATAAAGCTTGGTTTTTTAGGTGAAAAAAACCTTAAGCTAAATTTATTTAAAACAAAGCTCGAATTAAAAGAATCAAAATAACAACAATGCATCAAACAATCAAATATGTTTTCAAAAGCTTTATTATTATCAATTACAATAGACAAAGGTTTTATTTTTAACTTTAAAACTTTAGGTTCTTCCGCATTATCATTTAATTTTACTTTTTTGTTCAACTCATTTTTCTTTGTGAGAGTCATTTCAGCTGCTTTAGGAATATTGACCGCTGGGAAAATTTCGTGATATGCAATTTTATAATCTATACTAGACACTAAAACTTTATTTGAAACCCTTAGTTTTCCTTGTTTAAACAACTGATACAATACAGGTTTTTGACATGTAGCTCTCATCACTAAATCAGGCTCCATATATTTATTGTAAAATCTACATAATAATCTTGGAATAAATCTAGTATCATCATTATACTTACCATTAATATCTATTTCTGATGTTTTATTAAAGATATTAATCTTATAAGCATACTCCAACAACAAAGCTTCTAATTTTAAAGTTGAAGGTAAAGCTTTAATTTTTTTAGATAGCAATTTCTCTTTTAAACCTTGTAATTCAGTGTTTAAAAGGTCTAATTTCAGATAATCTATAAAAATTGGTTTAAAACCAGTATTTGCTTTTGTATTCTTTTCTTCCCCAATATCTTTAATTTCTGTTTTTAACGGATATTTTGTTATTTTATTTACATAAAACTCAAAACCACTCTCTAAGTTTGTATAAATAGGAGGTTGATTTTCAATTTGGCTATGAAAATATTTTTCAGGAG
>CAJOQX010000260.1 GCA_905236865.1 Candidatus Rifleibacteriota bacterium | reverse complement strand
CGAAAAATGGCACGAATCATACAAAAATATGCTCGTTGGAATGCCAACTTCAATTCTTGTTCACTCTGTAGTCCCTCGCAATTATCTGTCGTAATCAAATTATTGGCGGTAGTTCTAAAGAAGAAGCTTTAGGAAAACTACACCTGCCACAACCGTTCATAAAAAGCTAATTTGTCATAAAAAGTATAGCATAAGAGCTTACCCTGAAAGCTATACGTTTACGACAATGGGTAGGCTACAAACAAATAAATACTGATTTTTCATCAAATTTCAAGTTTTAGCACAGTCTCTCGGAAAGATGCCTACTGTGGAGGCTTTAGGACAATCACACCAATAAAACCTAAAGGCATAAGTCCCAGACGTATTAAAAAATACTTTTCTGGATTGCCACGAAAAACTTCATTTTTCTCGCAATGACGTATTACTACAACACTGATTAATAACGAAAAAAGTTTGTGTTTGCCCTGTATTTCGAATATAAAAATCTTGATATGACAAAGCTAACAGAGTATAATGTCAGTGTAAATTTCAAATAAATGTCAGTGTAAAATTATAAGATTGTCAGTGTAAAGGTCAGTGAAATGAATATTGGAAAAGAAAACGAAGAAATTGAATTTAAAAAAAGCACTTCAGAAACAAAAGAAGGAATTCAATCAATATGTGCAATTCTTAACAAAAACATGAAAGGTTGTATCTATTTTGGAGTCAAAGATAATGGTGAAATTATAGGACAACAAATAGGTAAAGATACACTAAATAAATTATCTCGTGATATTAGCATTAATATTGAACCTTCGTTTCTGTATTCCATTAATGAAAGAAAAAGTGTAGATGGCAGAAACTTCATTGAAGTTAGTTTTTCAGGCAATCAAACTCCATATTCAGCTTACGGTCGATATTACATAAGATTTCATGATGAAGACAGACAGATGGATAACCAAATGCTTAGAAAATATTATTCCGAAAACAACAATGATTATTCTGCCTGGGAAAAATCAGACTCAGATGTGGATATTGACAATATTAATGAAGAATTACTAAAAAATGTAATAGAAGAAGCTAATAGAATAAAAAGAATAAGTTACAAATTTACAACAAAGAAAGAAATACTCGGCAAACTAGGATTAATATTTAACAAAAATATTCTTAATAATGCTGGTAACGTTTTATTTTCCAAGAATGCCCCAGTTGTTCTGAAAATGGCTGTTTTTGCAGCAGAAACGAAACTAACAATAATAGACTTAAATAGATTTGAGGGAAATATATTTGAATGTATTGATGAAGCAATAAGATATATTGCCAAAAACATAAAATGGAAAGCCGATTTTAACGGGAAAGCACAAAGAACAGAAACACCAGAAATTCCTATGGAAGCTGTCAGAGAAATAATAGTAAACGCATTTAGTCATGGAAATTACCATTCTAGAACAAACTTTGAAATTGATATTTTCTCTAATAGAATTACTATTTATTCACCAGGTCATTTTCCCAAACCTTATAAACCAGAAGATTTTGCTTATGAAAATCTTGAACCAATACCTTTAAACAATATTATTTCAAATGTCTTATATAAAAATGGTTTGATAGAACAGTTTTCAACAGGATTTGAAAGAGTATTTAAACAATGTAAAAATCAAAACATTAAATATGAATATAATGAAACAAATGAAGGTTTTAGATTTATTTTTTATCGTAATACAGAAAATGAAATAAAGCTTTCTGCAACAGATAAAAAAATATTAAATATTATTGAGAAAAATGAAAAATTAACTGCCGAAGAAATGGCTATCAAACTTGGAATAACGACAAGAACTGTTTATAGAAGCATTTCAAAGCTGACAAATAATAAAATTATTAAGCGAATTGGTTCTGACAAAACAGGTTTTTGGGAAATTGCAAATAATTAATAGACAATAAAACCAATCACACCGCCAAGCTTTGCTTGGCTCTACCCTAATCAAATATTTTTGCAAATTTAACTTAGATTATTCATCTAAGTTAATATTTAATATGTTGCAGAAGTTGCTTTAGATCAGATTTTAATGAAAAAGTATTATGAACCACATCTTAATTCAGAGAAAAAGATTATGCTGATTGGTGCTAATTTCAACTCTTAGCGATTGGGCAAAGATAGAGCTGTAGAATCTTTCGTTAGTTTTTATTGTTTTTGGTAGTTATTGTTTTTGTTGTTATAAACATTTGTCTCTGGATTTACCGTCAGATATTTAAAACAATGAGCAATTAGTAATTCTAATAAAGAAATTATTAATTATTATTTCCTTGAAACTCTTCCTTAAGAGGCTCTTAATTTAACTAATAGATTAACTTCTATAGGTTATTTATTTTAAAATATTTTTTAATATTTTTATAATAGGATGATCTTTTTTATAATCAGGCATATTTTTAATTTTTTCTTCAAAAAATTGCTTAACTTGATCATAAGGTATTTTTTTCTTTATTTCATATAAAAACTTTGTCAAATCGGCATAATTAATGTTTTGTAAATTATGCCACAAATTGTCAAGCAATGCTATATAATCTTTGCCATCAGTTATTCCTCTAGTTTCTCCTTCTTCTGGTGATTTTGAAGTTGGAGTTTCAGAGTTTTGTTCTCTTCCGTCAAGACATTTATTCTCTGTGATAATTTTTCCTTTTCTTGGTTTATATGTTCCGATATCTGTAATTTCGATTGAGCTTCCTGGTTTTTCCCCTTCAAATCCTTTATTATCGCTTCCATTTCTATATTTTTGTTTTCTATCATCTGGTTTTTCGTTGTCAAATTTTCTATTAGATTGGTCTGCAATACTAGCTTTATTATTATCCCCAAATTCGCTG
>CAJOQX010000259.1 GCA_905236865.1 Candidatus Rifleibacteriota bacterium | reverse complement strand
TTTCCTGGTCATACTTTCTCGCATTACAATCTAGGTATTATTTTTATGAAAGGCGGAAAACCTCTTCAAGCAATTCAACAATGGGAGGAAGTAATTAAAAATAAGCCTGACGATGTTGATTCTATCTTTAATATCGCAGTAGCTTTGTCTAAGATGGGAAAGTATCAGCAAGCAATTCCCCTTTTTAATAAAGTTTTGGAATATGACCCTGGTCACGTTATGACTCACCAAAATTTAGGGGTTATTTATCGTGAAGAAAAAGATTATTCGCAAGCAAAACAGCATTTCAATACTTTAAGGGAATTAGACAGCACTTATACTGAAGTTGTCGACAAAGAAATATTCCGTTGTGAAGAACAGGAATTCTTGGTTAAAATGGCCGAAGAAAAAGAACAAATGGCGAAAAATGCAGGTATTCTTGATAAAAATACTATGGAAGAAAAGGCTCTTTCTGCCCTTATTGAAGAAAAATACGATGAAGCATTAGCTTATTCAAATGGTATTTTAAGCGAAATATCAGACGACAAAAATGCTTTACTTATGAAAGGACAGGCTCTTGCTGGATTAGAAAAAAATGATGAGGCAATGGAGGTATTTGATAAAGTATCAGAGCTATTCCCAAAAGATTTGGAAGCTTATCATCAAATGGGGTTAATTGCTTTAAATATGGGAAACCTTGATCAGGCTTTGATTTTTTTCTTGAAGTTAAAAGCTTTGAATCCGAACTATCCACTAGTTGAAGAAAATATTGAAAGCATAAGAATGAGTATGCAAAAAGATAATGGAGATAAAAAGAGCTGATGGCAAGCTTAAACAGTAATTTCATATTAAAATACTTTACTGGTATTAGAGTAAAGCTAACAATTATTATATTAGGTGTAACCCTTATTCCGTTGGGTTTATTAGGTTTTTGGTCATATAATGCTCAAAAAGAGATAATAACAAGAGAAGTAACTGCTTCTCATATCGAACTATCTAATACATTGGCTCGTGGTATTTATGAAAACCTTGAATTTACAAGAAAACTGCTTAATTCTATAGGAGAATTAAAGGTTGTTCAAGCATTAAATAAAGAAGTTTCAGAAGATTTTTTCAATTCATTAATGCGTCATTTTTCTTTCTTTAAACTAATGTATCTTATTAATAGCGATAGAAAAATTCTAGCTACTACAGACCCGTCTGTTGCTTTGCCTGAAGATTGGCTTTTTTCTAAAGCTGTAAAAAGAAGCTATCAAGGCTCACTTTCAGAAGTTAGAACAACTTTTGACGGACCGCCGACAATGACACTTGAGTCTGTTATTCGTTCTCCTAATTTAGGTATTAATGGCGTTCTTATTTCAGAAGTAAATTTAACTAGCATAAAAGAACTACTTAAAAATGCTTTAAAAAACTCTAAATCACAAGGACTTGTTTTTGACGAAGTCGGTGCTGTAATTGCAAGATCTGATGATTCGGCTGGGGTTTCAGATGTAGCTTTTTCTGAAGTTGTAGACTCAGACATTACTAATCTAAAGACTATAAATGGTGAATCTTACCTGATTACTGCTGTTTCCTTAAAAAAATTTGACTTTTATCAAGCTCCAAACTGGACAATAGTATTACAAATTCCTGAACGTATTGCTTTTGCTGCCGCATATAAGTTTAGGGAAAAAATAATCAGTATGTTGGGTTTAACGGCATTGATTTCTATTATTATAGCAATCTTTTTGGCTCGAGGTTTTACTGTTCCCATTGGTAAGTTAGTAGATGGAGCTTCTAGTATCAGTCAGGGTAATTATGATAAAGAAATGAAATCTACGTCATCAGATGAAATAGGTGAGCTTACTCAGATTTTTGATGAAATGAGAGTTAATATTAAAAATACTAAAGCAGAACTTGACAGTAAGATTTTACAGCTTTCAACTCTTTATGAAGTTGGAAAAGCTGTTACTTCTGAATTGAATTTTGTTAAACTTCAAAATATGATTCTAGATATTGTTGCAAAAGTATTGAAGGCAGAAAAAGGCTCTTTGATGCTTATTGATGATGCAGAAAAAACAATGACAATTGGTGTTGCAATAGGTTTGAGCGAAGAAATAGCTAGAGATACAAAACTTGAAATTGGTGATTCTGTTGCTGGCTGGGCTGTTAAGAATCGTAAGTTTTTGTTTGTTAAAAATGTAGAAGAAAATGAAGAATTTTTGAAAATAAAGAAGCAGAACATAAAAGGTGGAACTTTGATGTGTGCTCCTCTTATCTCTAAAGACAAGATTATGGGGGCTTTGAATGTTTCAAAATCTACTCCATACAGTTTTTCTGATAGCGATTTTGAATTATTTGTTAATCTAGCTAATCAGGTTGCTATTGCAATAGACAATGCTAGATTATATAGATACGCTGTTACAGACGAGATGACGAAGTTGTATAATCACAGATACTTCCAGCAAAGATTAGATGAAGAACTTTTAAGAGCTGACAGATACGAAGATCAGATTTCTCTGCTAATACTTGATGTTGACCATTTTAAACATTTCAACGATACTTACGGACATCCAGAAGGTGACAGGGTTCTTAAAACGGTTGCTAGACTTATAGAAAAAAGTGTTAGAGAAATCGATATTCCAGCTCGATATGGCGGAGAAGAATTTGTTGTAATCTGTCCAGGTAAAGCAGGAACTAGTGCGTTAGTACCAGCCGAACGTATTAGAAAAGCAATAGAAGCTTTTGATTTTAGAATTAATGGCGTTCATGTTCCTATAACAGTATCCTTAGGTGCTGCTTGTTATCCCGAAAATGCAACAACAAAAGCGGAATTAATTAAAAAATCTGATACTGCTTTGTATTACTCAAAAGAAAACGGCAGAAACAGATCTACTTTATATAATCCTATAATGGTAGAACATAAGGAATAAATCAATGGATGTTAAAATTAAGAGATTATTAAAAGATTTACACAATACCGACGATGATTTAAGAACTTTGTCAGCAATGACATTGATGAAATTAGATTTCCCAGAACAAGAAACAAGAAACGAAGTTGTTACAAATCTAATTAAAGCGACTCAAGACGAAAATGTTTCTGTCAGGTTTTTTGCTCGAAAAGCTTTGGATAAAATCAGTATGGCTGAAAAAATGCTTGTTTCGTCTGCTGAAGGTGCAACTATACCTATAATTGATAGATTAGACTCTCCTAACTTTAGAACAAGACTTTCTGCTGTTATGGAGATAAAAAATAAAGCTCAAAAAGATGAAGAAGGCGTAAAAGAAGAATATAAAGCAAAATTGTTAGAAATGCTCAAAACAGAAGATCATCCTTTTGTAGTTGCTACTTTAATAAGTTGTTTGAAATTTTTCCTTGAAAAAGAAGATGCCTCTATTCTAAGTAAATTTTTAAATGATGTTGATAATAGAGTTAGATCTAATACAATTGAAGCTCTTGAATATCTAAAAGCAGAAGAAGCTATTCCAAGTCTTTTTTCTGCGTTATCAGACCATGATAATCGCATAAGAGCTGTTGCAGCTAAAGCTTTACAGTCTTTTGGTGAAGAAAAAGTATTTGCCGAACTTAAAAAAATGCTTGATTCTCCTGAAGAATGGATGAAAGGAAGTGCAATTTATGCTCTCTCTCATATTCAAGCAGGTGAAGCGATAAAAATGCTTATGAATGCTGCAAGAAATAGTAGCAGTCAAGAGGCTAAAGTAAAAGCAGTTATTGCCTTAGCTAATTATCATGATACAACAGCATTTAGTTTTTTGAAGGGAATGAGCATTAACGGTGATGATGCAACAAAAGAAGCTGCCCAGAGAGCTTTAAAGCTTATGGAAGATACTTTTGGAAAAGAACCTCCTATCTCTACCATTGTTAAAGAAGACTTTACGGAAGAAGCTAATTCTGAAAATACTTCTAAAAATGTTGAAACACCTAAAGAAACTGATTTGGCTTCTACGGTAACAAGATTTTTCCATAGGGGAAAGGAAGAAGCTATTGAGCTGTCAAATAAGTCTGCTATAAATTTTGCTTTGAATGATTTAAGAAAGGAATTAGACAATCATATTAGAGATGCTGGCAGAACGGTATACGATTTATATCAAGGTGGCGAGCTTGATAGAGCAGATTTAGTTTCTGTCGGAAATGAAGTTTTGCGAATGAATTACTTTATTCAGAAATATACAGAGCAAAATGAAAAGCAAACAGCATCATCTGAGAGTGGTTTTTTTGCTCAATTGAAAAGTTTCTTTAGTCCTAAAACTCAAGAACAGAAAACAAATACAAATCAAATAGAAAAATTTACCAAAAGACGTGATGATTTGCTTTTAAAACTTGGGCAACTAGCATTGAAAAAATTTGAAGATAAAGAGGATGATTTCAAACCAAAAGTTTTAGAGCCACAATATCTAACTTGTCAGAGGCTTTCTGAACGCTTAGAACGAGAACAAAAGCGATTGGAAGAAACAGGAGTAAATGAACCACAAAAGTAATAATCTTCTCTTTCCTAATAGTTTTTTAATAATCTCTTGTTTTTAGATACTCTCGTAAAGGGTGGTTACATAATAAATTTGGTTTTTCTAAAGTTCTGGATTCATATTTGGTTATAATGGCAAATAAAAAGAATTTAAGTCTAATAGAGCTATTAGTTGTCTTAACTATATTATCTGTATCTTTTTTCCCATTAACCCAGATTATTAATTTGGCTTCAAGAAAAACACGTAGTAATAATGATAGCTTTTTTATAGCAACTATGATTGCCCATCATGTAATGGAATCAATAATAGCTAAAAGAGATGCTAATCCTAATTGGCTTCCTTCTGTCTGTGATTATAAATCAATAGTTCTTGCTTCTGATACAGAATCTGTAAATGAATACTTTGACACTTTTGTAGAATATGATGGGGCTATAACTCAAGCTAAAGATTCTAGACTATTTGAAACTTTAAAAAAATATAAATGCAGAATAGATAGTTACTTTTTAGAAAAAGATTTATTCAAAATAGTAGTTTATATAACTTATTTAGAAGATAAGATAGAGAAAAAAATTTATTTAGAACGTATTTTATCTCACAATTCATATAATCCTGAAAATGAAACAG
>CAJOQX010000258.1 GCA_905236865.1 Candidatus Rifleibacteriota bacterium | reverse complement strand
GACCTGTAGAACAAGTTAGCTGGACCAACATAATGAAGAAAAATACTGGGTTTATGGCAAAAATCAACAATCAGCTTGCAGCATAATTGACCGCTAAAGGCCTTTCAAACCATTCATTCAAACTGCCTTCGCGGAAACAGTGGCAATATACTTGCAGAGCTGGCAGCAAAGGCAACTATTGTAAAGATGCTGATGGCAATGAGGTTACTGTTCTTGACGATTATGCATGGTATACTAGTAATGTTAATTCTACAACCAATGAAGTAGGAACTAAGAAACCAAATCTTTGGGGCTTTTATGATATGCATGGCAACGTGATGGAATGGAGCAGAGATGGATTAGTAGTTTTTGATGAATCTTACCGTTATTTGAGTGGCGGTAGCTATGACTCTTCTGAGGACTACTTTCTTCCGTCTATGACGGGATGCCTCTTTCCCTATGATAAATGCTTGGATTGTGGCTTCCGCTTGTTCCTATACCCGCCGAAGGACTGAGCCAAGCGTAGCTTGGCTTGAAAAAACGCCTGATTTCAGGCGTTTTTTCTGCTGATGGGTGGTGAGTGTCCTGAAGCTAGAAGGAAGATGACCTAAAGGCTCTCCTGGAGGAGAGCTGTCACGTAGTGACTGAGAGGTGACCTAACTAGAGTAAACCCTGTTTAGCGACAGCGTAGCTTAGCAAGGGGTTAGGGCACAGGGTGTAGGAAGAAAGGGAAATGTTTAGCAGGAGAAAGTTTTGTTTTTTAACCGTCATTGTGAGAGACTGTGCAAAAACTAGGTTTTTGCTCCATAATTAGTTTATTCTAATTATTTTAAAATCCCCCTTAGTCCCTCTTTATGAAAGGGGGCGAGGACATTACTCTGTACACTGAATTTTTAACAAATTCTTAGTTTTTAGACAGCCTACAAGGAGGGGTTTAGGTCAGGTTTTCTTCTTAGGTTGATTAATAAAATGCAACTAATTATTTAACATCTACAATTGCGAGAGGTGTCGAGGCAATTCATTATTTTTTGTTTTCATTGTAGTTGGTAGTTATTGTTGAATTAAGTTACAAGCTCTAAGCTTCAGACAATAAGTATGAAATATTTTTATTATGTCTGGCTTACAGCTTGTAGCTTATAGCTTAAAGCTTTTATAAAAAACAACAAAAACCAACTACCGACAACGAAAAAAATAATATTTTTTCAACTATTTTGTCCATTTTTCCTTTTTCGATTGATTATTAATAGAGAAAAATAAATTATCTCAAATTTTAAAATCAAAAGGAGAAAAAATGTATTATTTAAACTTTTCAAACAAAACAATTTCTGATTCTTATTTCTTACAAGAAGAAACAGCAAACTATAAAGTAAATCGTCAATATAAAGATAGTTTGTTCAGATTCATTTTCGGGAGAGAAGAAAACAAACAGAATCTTCTTGATTTGTATAACGCTCTGAACAATTCCAATTACAAAAATAAGGATGATTTACTGATTAATACTCTAGATAATGTCATATATATGAGTATGAAAAATGATGTTTCATTTATGCTAGATAGTCAGATAGTATTGTTGGAACACCAAAGCACATTCAATCCTAATATGCCATTACGTGGATTTTTATATTTTGCCAAGCTTTATGAATCAATGCTTGCTATAAAGATGAACAGGAAAACGATATACTGGCCAAAGCTCGTTAAGATACCTACTCCGAATTTTATAGTCCTTTATAATGGAGAAGATAAAGATATAGGAGACTGTATAACTCTGAAATTATCAGATGCTTTTGGAAATCCAGATAAAACCAATAGTTATGAATAGACAGCAACAATGCTTAATGTCAACTATGGCAGAAATAAGGAATTATTGGTAAAATGTAAGAAACTAAGAGAATATTCTTACTTTGTTGATACTGTTAGAAAATTCTCTAAAAAGTATAACTTTTCTACTGCTGTTGATAAAGCTGTAGATAAATGTATAAAGGAAGAGGTTCTTGACGACATTTTAAAGAAGTATCGAGCGGAGGTTAAATCTATGCTTTTAACAGAATTTGATGAAGAACGTGAATGGAAACTTATAGCTGAAGGTTTTGAAGAAATAGGCTTTGAAAAAGGTATGGAAGAAGGCAAAAAAGGCATTATTAAAAATATGCTTTCAAATGGATTTACAAAAGAAACTATTATAAAATCTACTGGGATTACTGAAGAAGATTTCGATAAAATTATAGTTTCTTGAAATTCGTGTGGAGATAAAATCTATGCTTTTGACTGAATTTGATGAAGAACGTGAATGGAAACTTATAGCTGAAGGTTTTAGAGAAATTGGTTTTGATGAAGGCAAAAAAGAAGGAATCAAATCAATAGTTAAAAATATGGTTTAAAAAGGTAAATCAAAACTAGAAATAATTGATTTAACAGGCATTACAAATGAAGAATATGAAAAACTGATTAATTAAACTTTTATAGTAAATCAAACCAATCACTATGCAGGTGGATATTTATTGGAGTAGTGACCTGCGGTCACAGTTTTAAATTGTCCGTAGGACAATACATTATTAACCTAGGGCGTTGAAAACGCCCTAGGGATAGAACTCTCTCTTCCTACCTCCCTCTCTCTTTTTATGCCCAAACCACCATAAACGGTGGTTTGGGCATAAAAAGAGAGAGGGAGAATAATTGTGGGTTCTTTTCCCTGGGCAACTTTGTTGCCCAGGGTTATCGAAGTAGTGCCCTTTTGGCACTTATAGACAATAAAAACTACTCAAAAATAGGTTATGATTGTTGTGGTTGTTTAGAGCCTTATGGCTCTTGGTGTTATTGTTTATTTAGATATAAGTTAAAAGAATAAGATTTAAG
>CAJOQX010000257.1 GCA_905236865.1 Candidatus Rifleibacteriota bacterium | reverse complement strand
TAAGGGGGATTTTAAAATAATTAGAATAAACTAATTATGGAGTAAAAAGCTAGTTTTTAGACAGCCTCATAAAGGGGGATTAAGGGGAATTTTAAAATAATTAGGCAAAACTAATATCAGAGTAAAAAGCTAGTTTTTAAAAAGCCTCTCCACTAATCTTTATATACCTCTTTGGTAATATCTAAAACTTTTTCGTAAAGACTTTTACTTGCGATAGCCATAACTCCATGTTCGTGCTTGTAATTTATAGGATTATAGCAGAAGTCTTTTCCTGTAATATCGCTCATAAGCCCACCAGCTTCTTTAAAAAGTATTTCTGGAGCAGCGACATCCCATGCTTTGGTCTTGTTTGAATTATTAATGTAATAGTCTGCTTGATTTTTAGCTATCGCCATAAGTTTTAATCCTACACCGCCATGGCAAACTATTCCTTTACCTTTAAGAAGAGTATGAACTTTTTGACCAATACCACAAGGATGAGAACGACTAACAGCTATTCTTAAATTATCAAAATTAGGTTCTTTTACTTCTAGTTTTACCCAGCCTTTGTCATTGGAATGCCACCAACAACCTTCACCTTTAGCTGCAATATATAGATTTTTGCCGATTGGCTGATAAACTAGACCAAAATCTAATTTTTCATCAATAGCTAAACCTATTTGTGTAGCAAATTCGCCATTTTTAGCTATAAATTCTTTTGTCCCATCGATTGGATCAATAAACCATGTTTTGTTATTTGGTGAAGAAGGGGTATATAGTCCTTCTTCTTCACTTAAAATACGGTCATTGGGATATTCTTTTTTTAAAGAAGAAACTATATATTCGTCTGATTTTTTATCAGCTAATGTAACAGGTTCGTCACCAGGCTTGTATTCTGTTTCAAAGTTTGTTGCATAGATTTTTTCGATTATTGTAGCAGCATTCAAAGCTGTTTGAATTACAAATTTAGTAGCATAATGTTTTAATGGGCAACTATTGATAATGTTTTCCATTTCTGATTCCTTTTATTAATGATATAATTTCTTCTATCTAAACAACACCAAATAATACCAACAAATATTCTACTCTTATTTATCAAAGAGGCAAATACTTTTTTAGCATTAAAGAATAAAGTGAAAATGTGAGTAGCAATTATTTCTTGTAAATGTTATTATATTATTCATGCAATCACAAACTTCTGACAACTCGGGTTTAAATAAACTCAAAAGCTTATTGTTTCTAGCACTTTCATGCAATCAGACAAGTATATTGGGCTGTATTCTAACATGGATTATTCTTTCTAAAAACGAATTTAGTTCATTTTGGAATAACATACTAATAATATTTTGCCTATTGCCTGTATTTATGGGAGATGCTATTAGTTGTTATGTTTTAGGAAGAATTAGGCTAGAACATCAAAATAGCTGGGATGATATTTGTATGACCAGCGATTATAAGGCTCATATCTCAAAATTTTATAATATATACAGAGCAATTTCAATTATTACATCTTATGGGCTAGCTTATATGATATTGTCTTTTTATCAAACTCAAGAACATATAAAATGGGTAATGCTTTTTGTTTTGACAGGAGGAATATATTTTCTAGGGCTATTGCTAATGATGTTAAATGGAATAGTTCCTATTGTTCCACAGACAAAACGAAAAGGGGTAATTACTAGAATTTTTTTAGTTTTTATTTCATTAGCAATTTGGTGGGGTATTCAACCAAATTATTTAGTAAAAGCTCCAACTCTTTTCTTTGTATTAACTAGTAGTATTGTTTATTTTGTTATTTCGGGAATGATGCATCCATTACCTACTCGAAATACAATTTTAGAGTCGGTTATACGAGAATCGATTCTTTCTCAAGCAAGAGCAGTAGCACAAGCTAGGGCTTATAACAAAGATCAGGTTGCGGATTACTCTCAAAAAACACAAGATATAGAAGATGCTGCAATTATCGCTACAGATTCTGAAAAATCAGAAGATTTACAGAATGAAGTAAAAAAAGAATATGTAAATACCGAATCAGATTCTAGGGGTATTCTTCCTGATGCTATTATAGTTGGTGATTATCCTTCTGAAGATAGGGTAAAAAATGAAAAAATAGATGAATCTGATGCTGAAATAATATCTGTTGAAACGAAAATAAAGGAACAATAAGTGATTAGAAATAGTAATAATCAAAGCAATATATTTTATGATATGTCGCTTAGAAATAAAGTATTCTCATTAACTTTAATATTGTCTTTCATAATAGTTATAATTTTTACTTATTTTGAGTTATCTCGATGGAAAAAACTTAGTAGTAATTATACGGAAGAAAAAGGTTCTACTTTGGTCAGAACTATTAGCCCATTAATACTTGATTATATTAATGCTGAAGATAAAGAAAAAATAACACAGTTAGTTAAGTCTTTAACTACTCAAGAAGTTTCCAACAACGATATAATTTCTGTTCAGATTTCTGATTCTAGCAAAACAAAAATAGCTGAAGCAGCACCAAATACAAAATATAGACAAAGTGATTATTGGTATTTCCCACCAACTGTAGTTATTGAAAAAGCACTTGTAGATAAAGAAAACGCAAAAGAAATAGGTTTTATCCAGATTGTTTTCTCTAATGATTATTTTGTAAAGAAGAGCACTGAAGTTCTGGAGTTTAGCTTTATTTGTCTTATAATAGGTTTTTTATTTTCAATTTATGTTTCAGATGTAGTTGGTAGACATATAAATAAACCTCTTTTGCAACTAACAAATTGTATTAATAAAGTTGCGGAAGGAAACTATAATATAGAAGCAGAAATTGAAAATTCTAACGAAACTTTACCTTTATGCACTGCATTTTCTACTGTTTTAAATAATTTTGAAGATAGTCAAAAAAAGCTTGTAGACAAAAATAAAGAGCAGGAAAGAAAAATATATGAAATTTCTGCTTTAAAACATATAAATCACTCTCTTGCTCTTGTTCATGAAATAGATGAAATCTATTTAAAGTTGGTGGAAAACGTTTTGAACGTTCTAAATGGAATTCAAACTTGTATTGTTTTGCTTGTTGATGAATTTCATAACGAATTTGAATATAAAATCATTAAAGGTTTGAATCCAGAATCTATAACACCAAATAAACGGGTTCCTATAGAGTCTAATATAGCTTCTAAGGTTTATCAGACGGGTGAAAGTCTTGTGGTTAATGAAATTTTATCAAGACCATCAGAAGGGGAATCTGACGTTTCTTTACAAAAACAATCTAATACAGATAAATATTTTTATTTTCCAATTATTGTGAAAGGAAAAGTAGTTGCCATACTTTATGGTAAAAATAAAATATCTGGTGAGAATTTTTCTGAATCAGATTTAAGGCTTATTGAAGGAATAATAAAAGAAACTTCTATAGCTTTAAGAAATGCTATGCTTTGGCAGAATCTGAATTATAAAGTTTTTGAATTAAATACTTTACATGAAATAGCAAAGAACATAGGAACTGTTTTGGATATTAACAAGCTTCTAGAACTAATATTAGACCATACAGAAAGTATCTTTGGCGGAGTTCAATCAAGTTCTATTATTCTTTACGATGAAGAAACAAAACTTCTTAATGTAAAACTATACAAAGGCAAAAATTTAGGGCGTGAAATGAAGCCTATAAAAAGCGGAGAAGGAATTGCAGGTAAAGTATTTCAACGTTGCGAACCCATAATGGTAAATGATATGCATACTACCGATAAGAATTTTTCTTTGGATTATGGTTCTAGCTCTATTTGTGTTCCTTTGAAAGTAAAAGAAAAATGTCTTGGAGTCCTTTCTATTACAGATAAACTTTCAGGAGAACCTTTTGACAAAGGTGATCTTGATATGATGGTAACTTTAGCTTCTCAAATCGCCGTTTCTGTTAATAATGCAAAACTTTATGAAGACTTAGAAACTAGTTATTTGTCTGCTGTTAGGGCTTTAGCAAATTCTATAGATGCAAAAGATACCTATACTATGGGACATAGTGAAAGAGTAGCAAAATATTCTTACGAAATAGGTTTAAAGATGAATTTGCAAGAAGAAGAGCTTAAAACTCTTTATATAGGGGCTTTATTACATGATATAGGTAAGATTGGTATTCCAGAATCTATAATTAATAAAGCAGATAAGCTTACTAATGAAGAATATAAAGAAATAAAAACTCACCCAACACGTGGGGCAATGATAATTGAACCAGCTAAATTTTTGAAAGAAAAAGTTCCTTTGATAAAATATCACCACGAAAGATATGATGGAAAAGGTTATCCAGAAGGACTAAAGGGAGAAGAAATACCTTTGTTGGCTAGAATTATATGTTGTGCAGATTCTTTTGACGCTATGACTAGCAAAAGAGCCTACAGAGATACTATGCCATTAGAAGATGCTCGAAAAGAAATGATTCGATGTTCTGAAACCCAGTTTGACCCAAAAGTTGTAAATGCATTCTTAGAAGTAATTGCAGATGAAGATAAAATTAAAGAAATCAGAAATATGAAATGACAGATAAGATTTGGAAATTAAAAGAAGTATCAAGAAAAGACATAGATAGATTAAAATCTGTCGGTTTTTCTGATATTCTTTTAAAGATACTTATAAATAGAGGCGTAAAAGATATTGCTTCTATAGAACGTTATTTTAATCCCAAAAGCAGATATTTGTTTTCCCCATTTATTATGGATGGGATGTGTAGTGCTATAGATAGAATTTTAAAAGCTACAGAAATGAATGAAAGCATAAGGGTTTATGGAGATAGGGACGTAGACGGTATAACTTCTACCGTAGTTTTAACAGAATGTCTTAACTCTTTTTATGAATTTGTTGATTATACAGTACCTGTTATTGAAGATGGTTATGGCTTGAATCCTAGTTATATTGATGTTGCAGCAAAAGAAGGGGTTGGACTTATAATTACTGTTGATTGTGGTATTAGCAATTACAATGAAGTTGAGTATGCTAAAAGCAAAGGTATAGATGTAATCGTTACAGACCATCATGAACCACCTTCACAAATGCCAAATGCTGTAGCTGTAGTAGATCCTAAACGTCATGATTCTATTTGTCCACAAAAAAATATAGCAGGTGTAGCTGTAGCTTTTAAACTATCTATGGCTTTAGAAATGGCTCGTTGCAAAAAACTTTCTAAACCGTTGATTGCATTCGACCTCAGCGAAAACGATATAACAATAGTGAGATTTACGCCTCGTGAAGGTTTTACTACATTAAAAAATATCAATCCTACAGTGATTAACAATTCTGTTCCTGTTTTTTTTAATAAAGAAGAAAAAGAAATGATTGGCAATTTAGTTCCTGCAATCAAAAATTTGCTTAAGAATCCTGTAAACAAGCCAATATTTGTTAGTAGTTATGTAGATGAATTTCTTCCTGATTCAGTGAAACTTAGTAAAGATGAGTTAAAAAAATCTCTTAACCTAGATCATGTTGCTGGCGGAAAATCCTTGCTTTTGCTTTTTTTAAAATGTGTTGAAGCTGGATTACCAGCAATTAAACAACTGTGGGTAAGATTTTTGGATATCTTGACAATCGGTACTATAGCCGATATGGTTCCTTTACAAGGTGAAAATAGAACTTTTATTCAAATGGGGCTTAAATTTGTAACTAAGAGCAAACGTTTAGGTTTGGTTTGCTTGTTTAATGCTTTGGGTTGGAAAAGCAAGCAAATTACCGAAAAAGATATAAGTTTTAATATTGCGCCAATTCTCAACTCTTCTGGAAGATTGAAAACTGCAGAACTTGCAATAGAATTGCTTGTTACTGCTAAAAATTCAAAAGCTGAAAGTCTTGCAAAACAATTATACGAGTTGAATACAGAACGAAAACGATTAGGGGAAGAATGTTATTCTGGCGTTAAAAATTATTTAAGCGAGCAGAATGACCTAGAGAACGATAGAATTTTGTTGGTTGCCGCTCCTATGAAGAACCAAGGGGTAACTGGAATTGTTGCTACCAGACTTATGCTAGATTATTCAAGACCAGTGATTATTCTGTTAGAGGATCAAGGTAAGTTTTTAGGTTCTGCACGTAGCTTTAAAAATATTAATATTATTGATGCTCTTAACTATTGTTCTGATACTTTAGAAAAATATGGTGGTCATATTGGGGCAGCAGGGCTAACGGTTGATTTTGAAAATGTCGATAAATTTAGGGCAAAGTTACGAGATTACTCGTCAAAGAATATTTCTCAAGAGGATCTTATTCCTGAATGGGAAATAGATGCTGAAGTAACTACGGATGATATTGATGAGAGCTTTCTTGCTGATTTGCTAAAATTTGCTCCTTTCGGTATTGAAAATCCAGCTCCGATTTTTATGATACAGAACGCCGAGTTTTATGAAATAAAAAAAGTTGGTGAGAGCAAAAAACATTTGCGTTTTAAATTTAAAAGGTCGAATGGTAGAAGTTTGTTTGGTATAGGGTTTAGTATGGGAAACTTGATGGTTCCAGAAATAATAAAAGATGGAACTTGTGATATTGTTTTCAATGTTGAACCTAATGATTATAATGGAATTAGAACTGCCCAGCTTATGGTTCTTGACTGTAAATTAAAAGGCTTTAAGTAATTTGGAGATTATGATGGAAAATGTTCTAGATCGTGCACCTTTAAACAAATACGATTTTTCTCAAATGGTTAATATGTGGGAAAATCTTGTATATAGTGCAGTGTCTGAATTGATTGAACGAAACGAGATGTGCCCATGCCATGATTGCGTTCTAGATACTTGCGCATTAGCTTTAAATAGTTTGCCTGCTAGATATTGGATTCTTGGTAATTATGATGCTTTTTGTCCTCCTGAAAAATTTACTGAAGACATAATGAACGTTAGATTAGCTGAAGAAGCGGTATTAAAAGCTTATCGACTTGTTCAACAAAATCCTCATCATTGATAAAAAAAAATTTTAGTAAATACATAAAAAAAACAAGACAAATAAGCAAAGTTCTGTTAATCTATTATACTGAATTTTTTATAAGTAGTAGAAATTTTCTCGGAGGTTATTATGCTCTGTCCTGGTTGCGGCTTCGAAAACGAAAATGATAATAAGTTCTGCAATATGTGTGGAATGACTTTACCTACTGCAGAAGAAAATAATGCTAATACTCCTGCTGAAAGAGAACCTTTAGTAGATTTGGATTTAAATTTTGATTTTGATACTAATTCTTCAGATAATGATTTAAATTTAGATATTACTAACTCAAGCGATGCTAGTAATTCATCCTCGAATGAAGCCACTGATTTTAACTTTGATTTAGAAACTGCCTCTGACGATTCTAATACTATCGATTTAGATTTAAGCACTGGTAGTGACAGTATCCAATTTGATACAACTGAAACAAAATCCAACGATATTGATTTGGATATTGATTTAAATAGTACTTCTTCAGATGATTTGCAATTAGATATTAATTCTAATACTGATTCAGAAGAAACTATAACTATTGAAACTCCAGTTGATTCAGGCGATGATCCTTTTGCTGCACCGTCAGAATTAGATATTTCAACAGAAGATACTTCTGTTGAAGAAACTACTCATTTTGTTCCTGTGCAGGAACCAGAACCAGAACCTGAAGTAATCACAGAAGATTTGAATTTAGATATAGAAACTACAGATATTGATACTACAGTAGATACGCCGATAGAAACCACAGTCGAAGCACCATTAGAAGAAACAGTAACCCAAACAATAGATTTAGAATCTAATATCTCTAATGATTCTTCTGATAGTCAAAGTTTTGATTTTGGAGATTTAGATTCTGAACCTGTAAATATAAATACAAATTTAGACACCTCTATTGATACATCTACAGACGATGATCTAAGCAATTTAATTGTCAGTACTAATGATGATTTCTCTAGTTCAGATTCGATTACGACTACAAGTGATTTTGTTGATAGTAATGAAGTGTCGCCAACTAATACAACAACAGAAAAAGTTACAGATTCTTTTAAAACACAAATAACTGAACCTGATAATGATTTACAATCTTTTATGGTTAAACCTAACATTGTTGAACAAAAAGTTAAATTAACAAAAGAACCAGAAAAGAAAGAAACCTTTGTTGCTCCTTCTCCAATTCAACAGGTTAAAAAGCAAGAGCCTCCTAAAGAAAACAAACCTGAAATGAATTCAGAAGATGAAGATCTTAATAACCTGCTTAGAGAACTTGGCGGTGCTGATTTTGATAGCTTAGATACACCTCTTTCTGAATATGAAGAACCAAAAGAAGAAAAAACTGTTCCAGAAGAAGAAGATTTAGGCTATTTGAACGATTTAATTGCACCTGAAAACGATTTGGATTCTGAAGAACCAGTTGTTACTAAATCAGAAACTGCTCCAGAACAAGATAATAATATAGATTTTGACAGTTTTGATAGTGAACAGGAAGATAGCACAGGTATAGATGAAGCAATAGCATACACTCAACCACAGGCTATTTTGAAAGAAATTATTCCACAGACTCCAGAAGAACAACTTGAAGAATTACGTTTAATGCTTGCTGATACAACAGATCCTGATAAACGTTATTCTATAGTTTTGCAGATGCAGGAATTGAATCTTAAAGAGTCTGTTTCTGATTTTATAGCTCTACTCAATGATGAACTTAAAGATATTAGAGAAATAGCGGCCGATCATTTAGGTGAATTAAAAGCAACAGAAGCTATAACTCCTCTTATCAATTGTTTAAGTTCAGATCAGCCACAGCTCAAGTTTATTGCTGCAAGATCACTTGGCAAAATAAAAGCAAAAGAAGCAGTTCTTCCTTTAATTAGACTTTTGGAAGAAGATAATGAAGATTTGCGTTACGTCACCCTTGAAGCTCTAGGTAAAATAGGGTCTTCAACAGCAGCCTTGAAGGCTGTAAGTGCTTTCTTGAAGAGTAGAAACAATGATTTACGCTATATTGCTTGTGAAGCAATTGGTAATATAGCAGAGCCTAAATCTGTTGTTATAGTTCTTCCAATGTTAAAAGACCCAGAGTTTGAAGTTAGACTTAAAGCAATTGAAGCTCTAGGAAAAATTGGGTCAACAGCGGCTTGTGACCAGTTACTAGTTGTTTTAAGCGAAGATAATGAAAGAATTAGAGCCGCAACAATTCAGGCATTGGGACAGATTAAAAACTCAAATGCTGTAGAACCACTTATAGAAGTTTATCAGTTAAGTACTCCACAACTTAAAGAAAAGATTATTTGGGCACTTGGAGAAATAGGTAGTTCTAAGGCTGTTGATCCAATGCTAAAATTATCAAATTCTTTCAATACAAAACTTACAACATTGGCTATCGAGGCTTTTGCAAAAATTAAGTCTACAAAAGCTAGTAGATATGTTTTAGCTGTTCTTGACAGAAACGATAAAGCATTAAGTTTAAAAGCTATAGAAGCACTTGGTGAAATTGGTGAAAAATCTACAGCAACAAATCTAATTCAGTATTTAGATTCTCCAGAAGCAGAATTTAAGATAACTGCCGCTAAAGCTATTGGAAAGATTGGAAATCCTGTAGCTATTGAACCGTTAATACAAAAATTAATCGATTCTGAAAGAGATGTTAGATTAGCAGCAATAGAAGCTCTTGGTAATATAAAAGGTGTCAAGGCAATTAACCCACTTATAAAATCACTTGCAGAACAAGATCAACAGATTGTTGAAAAAACAGAATGGGCAATTTGCGAAATGGGTGAAAATGCTGTTGAATATATTACAAAGGCTATTGAATCAGATGAAAATAACTCTATTCTTCCTTCGTTAGTCAGGATACTTGGTAGTATAGGTAGTATTAAAGCGATATTCCCATTATTGAAAGTATTAGATACAACAGATGATCCTATCATTTCTTCTGTAATAGCAGATAGTTTAGTTGCAATAGACAATTACATAACATCTGCTCAGATGAATGTAACTTTGAAAGAAGGTTATGCTTGGGCTCAATTCTCTATTGCACAGTCGCTTTCAAATTTGCAGGATGAACGTGCTTTTGGTTTGCTTGTTAAAATAGCGAGAGAAACACTTACAGAAAAAGATATTCGTCAGCTTTCTGGAATACCAAATAAGAGTTTCCTAGAATATAACAATGAAATCTTACATTTAATAAAATTGAATGTATCTCATCTGTTTGCAAAAGTAGGAAATGATAAAGCTATTCCTGTTATTATGGATTATTTTGTTGCTGGCGACCAGTTGCAAAGACAGTGGTGTATTGAAGCTCTTGGTGGAATAAAAACAGAGGGTGCATTAGATGCTCTTATTGATATACTTAAAAAGCCAGAATATAATATGCCATTAGATTTGCTTTCTAGAACCTTAACAGCAAACAGAAGTAAGAAGCTTGTTGAAAAGCTTATATATAGTGCTTCACATCCTGCTGAACAGGTTAAAATTGCTATCTCTACCGTATTAGGCGATACAAGAGATCCACGTGCTATAAGAACACTAGCAAATCTTGTGAAAGATCCTGCTGAAAAAGTTAGAACTTCAGCTATTGAAGCTATTGGCAAGATTGGTACGACTGCAGCAGTTCAACCTGCAATAGAAGCATTGAAAGATTCTATCGAAGTAGTTAGAGCAAAAGCTGCCGAAGTGCTTGGCGATTTGAAAGATACTGCTTCAGTAGAATTCTTACAGAAATCTAGTAAAGATTCTTCTGAAATTGTAAGAAGACTATCTATCAAGTCTTTATCAATGATGGCTGATGCAAGAGTTCCAGAAATAATAATTTCTGCATTATCAGACAAAGCAGAATCTGTTCGAGCTACTGCTGTTGAGGCTTTAGGTGAACGTCGCGACAAGATTGCTTTGCCACAATTAATTAAGACTTTAGAAGATTCTTCTGAAAAAGTAAGAAGTTCAGCTGCTGAAGCGATTGCAAAACTTGGAGAACCTTCTGCTATTCTCCCAATGCTTGCAAGACTCGATGATCCATCTCCAATTGTTTCATTGGCTTGTAGTGAAGCAATAGTCAGCTTTGGTGAAAATTCTTATGAAGTTCTTATCGAAGCTCTTAAAGATTCTGAAGAACGTATTAGACGCCATGCTTGTGATTTACTTATAAGAATCGGTGAGTCTAATCTCATAGAAAAACTTCTTCATATTTCTCAAGACAGAAATAACTATTTGCGTGAAAATATTGCTCGAATACTTGGTAGGATTGGCAATAGCAATGTTGTTGAAACCCTTATGATTATGTTGGCTGACCGCAGTAGTATAGTTAGAAAGACTGCTGCTGAAGCTTTGGGTAATTTAAGAGATATTAGATGTCTTGTCGCTTTGAAAAATACTACAAGAGATCAAAGTAAAGAAGTTAGACTTGCTGCTAACATAGCTTTACAAGAAATATTCAAGGCTCATAAGCTGAACTAATAGGTAATAGTAAAAAAACGCTTGCTATAATTAAGTTAGCAAGCGTTTTTTTTTATGATACAGGGGTTAGTTGTCCTAGAATTACGTTTTTGGTTGCTCCTGTAGCGGAAGGCACATTTGAACATTCTTTTATTATAAAGGCGTTCCCTAGAAAAGCAAAAGCCATGGCTTCTCTAGCCATTATTGGAATACCAAAATAATCACTGGTGAATATATTACAAATATTGTTTAGAACTTTGTTTAAACGTTTGATTAATTCTTTGTTCTTTGCTCCACCACCAGCGACAATAAGTTTACAAGGAAAGTCAATCTTGTTTTTTAATAGATTAATACCTTCTGCAATAGATAAAACAGTAACATCTAGTAAGGTAGAGGCAATATCTTCATTCTTTAAGTTATTGTCAAATAGACTTAGTAATGAGTGATTAAAAAGCTCTCTTCCTGTACTTTTGGGAAAGGGTAATTTGAAATATGGATTTTTCATCATTTCTATTAAAACTTGTTTAACAGAATTACCTTTAGAAGCTAGTTCACCATTCTTGTCATATTTCCCTAAGTTTTTGCTTTGAATGAAAGCATCTATTAATACATTTCCTGGACCAGTGTCAAAAGCACAGAGTATTTCAGGTTTTCCATTTATTTTATGTATTGCTGTAATGTTAGCCATTCCGCCAATATTAAGAACTATACAATCTTCTTTGAATAAAGAACCAAACATCTTTAAATCAGCATAAGGAACTAAAGGAGCACCTTGGCCGTTTACTGCCATGTCAGCAGCTCTAAAATTGTTAATTACAGGAATACCAGTTCTTTGAGCCAAGAGCGAAGCGTCTAATAATTGAAGTGTTCCCCTTAAATTTATTCCATCCCAATTTACAGCATTTGGCTGATGCCAAACTGTTTGCCCATGAGCGGCAATATAATCAGGTTTTTCTTCTGAAGAATTAAAAAAACTTTGATAAGCCTTTGCGTATAGTTCTGCAATATAAGAGTTTCCTAAAGTAATATCAATAGATGAACATGGCTTCATTAGTTTTTGAATTCTAAAAAAATTTTCACTAGAAAAATCATAAGACTTATGCCATAAAAGCTTATAATTCCAATTATATGAAAATTCAATCAAAGCTCCATCAATGCCATCACCGCTAGTTCCACTCATCATTCCAAGAATTTTCATTTAAATTACCTCTTTTCATTTCTTTTGTTTCTGTCTTCTAAATGAGAAGTTTAGCTTTTATACTGTTTTTTTTATTATAAAAGCAAAAGCCTATTCAATAAAAGCAAAAGTTTACTTTTTCTATATTTAAAAATAGATTGTAAAAAATCTTTCTTTCTAATAAAATAGTGTTGTGAGTATAACAAATGAACAACAAAATATTCTAGATAACCTTAAAACACCAATAAAATCTTTTCGTATTTTCGCTCTAGAAGAGATTATCAAATCTGGTGATAGTTCTGAATTTTTAGTTGCATTAGATCAGCTAAAGCTTACAGAAACAGATTCAGAATGTTTATCTTTGATTTCTCATGCTATAAATTCTGTAAAAGGGCGTTTAGAGGGAGATAAAAAAGAATTAGATAACATTGATTACAGCAATACCTCTGTCTTTTTATCTAAATGGAATAAAGCAGATGATAATTTGCGAATGTCTATGATTTCTAATCTTCCTTTAAGATTGCCAAAGGATTTTAAGACATTAGGACCTCAATTATTAAGTGGTTCTTCTCCAATAGTTGCTGCAAGAGTAATAAGGTTATTTGGTAGAAGTTGGCCAGAGGGACAATTTAATCTTATAACGGACAATCTTAGTTCAGGTAGTCTTGTTCTTAAACTTGCTGCTATAAGAACTATGGTTCATTTGAAACCAGAATTGTTGTTAAATGATTTGCCTGTATTGTTAGCTTCTTCAGACCCAGAAATAAAAGCTCTTGCTATTAGAGGTCTTGCAAAAATAGATAAAGAGGAAGCATTAAACCACTTGCAAGCTTTGTTGCTTTCTCCGATGCAGACAGATCGTCATGCAGGCATACAAAACTGTCCTTTTTTGCCTTTTGAAATGGTGAAACCTCTTTTATTAAAATACTTTGCGGCTGAAACTAATCCTGAACTATTAACTAAGGCAGGCTGGATAATAGAAATGAATCCAGACATACAAATTCCATTTATGCTTTTTGAGATTGCCGAGCGTTCTCCAGAAAAAAAGGCGAATCTAGTAAAGAAAGTTTTAAATGAAGCAGTAAATCTTCTTGATAAATCAGGCATACTTGGCAATCAATTTGCTGCTTATATGCGTAAATTGCAGGATTGGGTAAGCAAAAGGACTGCTTTAAGATATGTTAGGCAAGTAGTGCCTAGATTAGATACAGATAAAGTTGCTACAGAAGTAGAAAAAAATATAATTGTTTCTTTAAAACAACCTGCAATTAAATCGGCTTTTAATGAAGCTCTTAATTGGCCTATTTCAGATAGAGTGAAGAATAGGATAAAAGATTATTTAAATGGAAAATTCACTAATCAACCACAAAAAAGTTCATCAGCTATACTAACAGATAAAAAAGAAGCGGGGCAAGTTTCAAATAAAACACAAAATCTTTCACAATTAGAAATACTTGCAAGTATAACTCCAGAAAAAGCATCAGAAAGACTTAATCAAATATTATTGCTTGTTTCCCACAAAGGTTCGTCTGACGAAATAAGAATAGCCGCATTACAGTGCCTTACAAGGTGTAGATTAAGTGGAGCGGAAGATAAAGCTGTAAGTTTAATTAAAAATCCAAATATAGCAATTGCTACAGCAGCAGTAGAATACTTAGGTATTGTAAATCCAGATTACATATTTCCTTATTTAGGACAGTGCTTAAAGGTTTCTGATGTGGGAATGAAATCAGCAGCTTTAGGTATTTTAAAGAATTTTGATTATAATCAGGCAATATCTTATTTGCGTGCTATGCTTTATTCTACTGATATGTCACAGCAGAAGATGGCTATGGAATGTATAAATCAATTCGATTTTGCTTTAGTTAGAGATATGCTTACTGATTTTATCTGTCGTGATTACCATGAAGATTTGATAGAAGCTGGTTTATGTCATTTTGCGGCAAATCCATCGGCAGAAAATGTTTATTCTCTTTATAAGATAGAACAAGCACATGTTGGAAAAATAGCTGAACAGGCAAAAGCTTTAAGAGAAGCTTGTCCAGAGGCAGTCGAAGAAGAATCTACAACTTTGTTTGAACCGAAAACAGTTTCAAAACAAAGTAATAAAAAAGAGGAACAATCTAAGCTTCAAGAAAAGAATAAAGAAGAAACAAAAGAAGTTAAAAAAGTAAAAGAAGCTGAATTAAAGGAAAGATTAAGGATTGAAAAAGAGAAAAAAGCAAGCAAAAGACCTGCTTATGCATATAGTTCAAAAAATGATATGCCTGAAAGAACTTCAAAACAGCAATTATTAGTTATTTGGGGTATGATAAGTGAGTTTGTGGCTTCAAAAGCTTTGCCTATAACAATAATTGCTTTTATAATCATTGTAACTTTTATTTATTATACATTCTTCTATACAGGAAATTCTAATACAGATACTAAAAAAAGTGTTGCAATAATATCTGAACCTTTGATAATAGAAGGTGAAGTTATAAAAGAAAATGAAGGAATAGTTGTAGTAAAAGCAACAAATGATGAAACCTATATTTTAACACCTTTAAACGATGGCTGGAAAATTCCTGATATTGGTAGACTTGTTAGAGGACAGATTATTCCATATAGAAGAGCGGGTAGTGGTGAAGTTGTTGCTAAATTTACAGAAAATGGATATATATATATAACCAATTATTCAAAACAGTTTAGTGGTGATAAAGCAAAATGATTTCTACTAATGCTTTTGAACCTATAAGTAGTTCTGATTTAATAAAACAGGTAAAAAAAGGTGACAAAAAAGCCCTTGATAGACTGTTAGAGATTTACATACCACAGTTAAATGCTTTTTTTAAATATATTCATGTTCATAACGATTGTATCGAGGATTTGATTCAAGATACTTTTGTAAGAATGATTGATAAAATAGATAGTTATGATGAGAGTAAAAAATTTTCTACTTGGTTAATGACTATTGGTAGAAACTTATATCTTGACCAATATAGACGAAAAGTTAAAGGTGAAGAAATATTTTCAAACGAAATTCAAGAAAATAATATTTCTGATCCTGAAAACGAAGCTATTGAAAAAATAAGTATAGAAGAAATATTAAAGAAACTAAATGGTAATGAAAGATTTTTAATTGAGATGAGAGTTTTTCAAAATGTTCCATTTAAAGAAATTGCAGAGGTTACAGGTGAGAGTGAAACTGCGTTGAGAACAAGGTTTTTTCGATTAATTAATCGATTAAAAGAGATTGAAAGATAGATAGTAAAATTTGATTGCTTAAATTTCTAATAACATTTAATATAAATATGACTACTAAAAAAGGAGAATCAAATGACTCATAAAGGGAAAAAAGCGTTTCTTTCTGGAAATGCCGCTATTGCCCGTGGTGCTTGGGAAGCAGGGATTAGATTTGCTTCTGCTTATCCTGGAACCCCGTCAACAGAAATTCTAGAATTCTTAGGCAAATATGATGAAATCGATGCACAGTGGGCAGTTAATGAAAAAACTGCAATGGAAACAGTAATAGGTGCTGCTTATGCTGGTGCTAGATCTATTTGTGCTCAGAAGCACGTTGGATTAAATGTAGCAGCTGACCCATTTTTTACTGCTTCTTATACTGGAATTAATGCGGCTTTAGTGATTGTTACTGCTGACGACCCTGGTCTTCACAGTTCTCAAAATGAACAGGATAACCGTAACTATGCTAGAATGGCTAAAATGCCTATGTTTGAACCTTCAAACAGCCAAGAAGCTAAAGATATGGTTAAAGCTGCCGTAAAAATTTCTGAAGAATATGATACCCCTGTTATAATTCGCACTACTACAAGAATTTCACATTCTGAAGGCGTTGTTGAATTAGGGGAAAGAGAAAATGCTCCTGAACGTGAATTTGAAAGAAATATGGGCAAATATTGCGTTTTGCCTGCTATTGCTAAAAAACTTCACGAAAAAGTTGAAAAAAGAACTTCTAAATTAGAAGAACTTAGTAATAAGTCGGAATTTAACAGAATAGAAAAAGGCGATAAAAAGCTAGGTATTATTACTTCTGGAGTTAGCTATCAGCATGCAAAAGAAGTTTTCCCTAACGCTTCATTCTTAAAAATCGGAATGAGCTGGCCTTTCCCAAGTGAATTATTCCAAAAATTCGCAGCAATGGTTGAAAATGTAATTGTTATCGAAGAAAACGACCCATTCTTAGAAATGGCAGTAAAAGCTGCTGGAGTAGAATGTATCGGTAAAGAAAAGATTCCTGCATGTAGCGAACTTAATCCTGATATTATTTATGAAGCTTTGAAAGACTTTGCAGAAGCTAAAGCTCCAAAATCAGCAAAACTAGTTTCTGGAGTAAATATCCCTGTTAGACCTCCTGTATTGTGTCCAGGCTGCCCTCATCGAGGTGTTTTCTATACTCTTCGTAAATTGAATTGTACCGTTACTGGTGATATTGGTTGTTATAGTCTTGGAGCCCTAGCTCCACACAATGCAATGCACTCGATTGTTTGTATGGGTGCATCAATTACAAACGCTCTCGGTATAGAAAAGGCAATGAAAGATAAGATTCACGGCAAACTTGTTGCTGTTATTGGTGAATCAACTTTTATGCATTCTGGTATGACAGGTTTGTTAGATACCGTTTATAACAAAGGTCGACACGTTACAATTATATTAGACAACTCTATTACAGCGATGACAGGACATCAGCCAAATCCTGCCAGTGGCAAGACTTTGAAGGGTGAACCTGCAAAAGTTGTTAATCTAGAAGCTGTTTGCAAAGCTCTAGGTGTAGACCATGTTACTTGTGTAGACCCATTCGATTTAAAGCAACTTGAAGAAACCATAAAAACAGCTCTTGCTGACCCAGAACCAAGCGTTGTTATTACCAAACGCCCCTGTTTCCTATTAAAGAGCTATAAGCCAAAAACTTATAAAGTTAGCATTAATAGAGAAAAATGTGTTAAATGCGGTATGTGTATGAAACTCGGTTGCCCCGCATTAGAAATTAATCCTGAAGATGGAAAAACTGTTATCAACTATGCTCTCTGTGTCCATTGTGGACTTTGTGCAAAAGTATGCAGACCAGGTGCTATAACCCAAGCAACAGAGGAGGCAAAATAATGACTACTACAAATATTTTACTATGCGGAGTTGGCGGTCAAGGAACATTGTTAGCTAGCAATCTTATTGCAGATTGTGCAATGAAAGCTGGTTTTGATGTAAAAAAATCCGAAATTCACGGGATGGCTCAACGTGGCGGTAGTGTAGTTAGCCATGTTAGATTTGGTGAATCTATAGCCTCACCTATTATTAGAAAAGGTGAAGCTGATATAGTCCTTTCTTTTGAAGAATTGGAAGCTATCAGATGGGCTGAGTTCTTAAAGCCAGATGGAATTGTAATTACAAATTCACAGAAGATTTTACCTATGTCGGTTTCAGCAGGTAGTGAAAAATATCCTGAAAACATACCAGAAATACTTAGTCGAAGTTCTATAGCCAATATCTGTGTTGATGCTATTGGAAAAGCTATTGAACTTGGCAATCAGAAATGTCTGAATGTAGTTCTTTTAGGAGTTCTTGCTCACAAACTACCAATGATTGATTCTATTCTTTGGAAAGAAAGCATTAAAGAAAAAGTTCCTCAAAAGTTATTAGATTTAAATCTTAAAGCTTTTGATGCTGGTTGGGCTTTGGCTTAAAGCAAAAAAAAGGCATACAGCTTTTAAAAGAGCTATATGCCTTTTTTTATAACCTCTGTTTAAAAAACAACTACAAAAAACTATTTTTTTATAAACCAAGTTTTATTATTTAGTGAAGAAGCAAGCCAATTCATTTTTGGATCAAAGAATACTTCTGTTTCATAAGATTTTAATTGCAAATGATCTAAAGGTGAACGCCAAGCACTAGTTCCTAATAATCCCCAAGACATATATGTTTTTTCAGCCATAATCTTGAGGCTCTGTGGGAGAGTTGTAGCTCCTCCGAAAAATCCACCAGTTTTTAGATTACATCTGTTGCCTTTTTTTACAATTGTAGTGTTGTAATAATTGTATTCTCCATCATCTAAACCAGTAGTTGCCATAGAATCAGAAATTAGCATAATTTGAGATGATTCATAAAAACTGAAAACAAAAGAAAGCATTTCAGGACAAACGTGTTCGCAATCCGCAATTAACTCTATAACTAAATCACGATGAGTTAAAATGTAAGTTAAAAGATTTGCATCTCTGTGATGAAGTTGTGGCATTGCATTAAATAAGTGTGTGACTATTGTTGCACCAGCTTCAACAGCTTTTTCTGTTGTGGAATAATCTGCGTTTGAATGACCTAGAGCAACATGTATTCCAATTTTTACAGCTTCTTTTATGAGTTTTATTGCTCCTGGAAGTTCTGGGGCTATTGTAATAACTTTTATTAAACCTTCTGCAGCTTCTTGATATTTCTTTAATAAATCAATAGAAGGTTCTCTTAAAAGGTCTACTTGATGAGAACCACATCTTTCTTTAGACAAAAAAGGTCCTTCAAGATAGATACCATGAATTATAGGTAAAGCTTTTCTTGTTTTTATAACTTTAACAATGTCTTTTATTGCTTTTATTGTCTGTTCTTCTGGACTTGTTATAATTGTTGCCATAACTCCTGTCAAACCAGAACAAATCATATTGTCAAGCATTTGATTAATTTTATCTGTATCGCCAAAAGAAAAGTCCCAACCAAATCCGCCATGACAATGAACATCAATTATGCCAGGAATCTTAAAACCATCTGCAGGAATATCTTCATTATTTCTATAATCTTGTGGGTGAAAAAAGTTTTTGTTTTCAATAAAACTAGGACAGTGGTTTAAAGTTTCAATAGCATTTGACATTTGTATTATCTCCGCAAAAAAATCATAAGTTTTTCTTTTTAATTGTTATTTGGACTATATTTTATATTATTAGAAAAGAATTAGCAATTAAAATATATAAATATGTTTGCCCAATTACATTGTGATACATCATAATTTTAGTTTATATTGTAGCTGTTATTTTGCTATTTAGTATTTGTGCTTTCAGAGGCTACATCATCATTGGGATTAGAAATAAAATCTGGCGGTAGAGTTTCAGAAGTAAATGAAGCTATTTCAGGGGCAATTGTTGTTTCGGAGGCAACAACATTAGAATTTGTGATATATAAGTTTTCACCTGTTTCTTCAAATCTAAATACAACATTTAATGGTCCAATAGCGTAAATATCTTCAGGAACGACAGCAATTAACTTTATTTTACGGTTAAGTTCTTTTATTTTGTTGACCATATCGTAAAAAGAAATCATAGAATTGTAAGACATATTTCCAAAACTACCAGTGAGTGGGTTTGCTATCATGCCAACATTAACTACTTCGTGATTTATTTCATCCATAAAATTTTGCATTGTTTTTGCTATTTCTGCTCTGCCTAGAGAACCATCAATTTCCATTGAGGCTATTTGTTGATTTTTGAGGAAAATTAAATCGTTTGGAACAACAATAAATCTTACATTTCCAAGTTCTTCGCCAGCTATTATATTTTCTGCTGCAATAGCACCTATAACTACATCTTTAGTGGAACTAGCAATATGGTTGCTTAACATTGCTAACTGTTCTTTATTTTCTGTGAAAAAATCTATTTCTGGTTTAACAACAACATTTCGTCTGCGAACGTGCTCCGAAAGAGAAATAATTAGATTTGTTATAGATTTCATTACTTCTTTTGACGGAAGATTAGCTTTTATTACTGTTATTGCAAGTGGCTCATCTTTACTAAAAGCCAGTCTTTCTGTTTCTTTAATTTTTACTCTTGTTTTTAGTTTCTCTACATCAGCAGTTAATATGCTTTTTTCTTCTTCTAGTTTGTTTTTTATTTCTCCAAGTGCTGCAGTTTCAGCTTGAAGACTGTCTATGTCTTTTTTTAACTGTTCAAAAGAAAAAAGAGCAACTCTAACATCTTTCGATACTATCATAGCTATTAAAAATGTTGATAGGGTTATCATTATACCTGTTGAAATAGCAATAAATAAAGCAGTATATCTAGGACGCATTCTAAATAAACTAAGACGTTTTTTCCCGACAATAGTTCCTAATGCATCGCCTAAATAGGCTATTACACCGCTAATAATCATAGCTATAAGAATATAAATCATTCTATCAACCTTTTTTATTTATCTGATCAAGTTTAAAACGGTCACCAAGATAATATTTTCTTGCTGTTGGATTATCGGCAACAAACTGTGCAGAACCAGAAACTAAGATTTTCCCTAAGCTTAAAATATAGGCCCTATCTACAATTGCTAGAGTTTCGCTTACGTTATGGTCAGTTATAAGAAGACCTAGTCCCTTTTTCTGTAGTTTTAGAACTATTTTTTGAATATCGCTCACCGCTATAGGGTCAACTCCTGCAAAAGGTTCGTCTAACAATATAAAACTTGGTTCGGCTGCTAATGCTCTAGCAATTTCTACACGTCTTCTTTCACCACCCGATAACGCATAGCCTAAACTTTCAGAAATTCTTCCTATATCAAGATCTGTTAAAAGCATATCAAGACGTTCTTTTCGTTCTTTATTACTTATGTTAATATTTTCAAGAATAAGCCAAATATTTTCCCTAACGGTTAGTTTCCTAAAAACACTAGCTTCTTGTGGCAAATAGCCGATTCCCATTCGAGCACGTTGATACATTGCCTTTTTGGTAATATCTTTATGGTTGTAAAGTACTTTGCCTTCATCGGGTTTTACTAAGCCTACAACCATATAAAATGTAGTTGTTTTACCAGCTCCATTTGGTCCCAAAAGTCCTACTATTTCACCTTTTTTTATTTCAAGAGAAACATGATTTACAACCTGCCTACCTCTATAAGTTTTGCAGACTGATTGAACGGTAATGGTTTCTATATTTGGGTCTGTGTTTTCTGGAAGTTTCTCAAAGTTTGTTTCGTTATAAGCTTCTTCTGGAGGAGGTTCGGTATCTCCTAATAAAATCTTGTGAGAAGAGTCTTCTGAAGATTGTTCTTCTATTTTTTGAATTGAATTTTCTGTATTATCTTCCGAATTAACCTCTGAATTATCCTCCGAATTATTTTCTTCCGAATTATCTTCCGAAATACTATCTGCGTTTTCTTTTATGTTGTCGTTTGTTTCTTCTGTATGAGTATTTTGTTCATCAGAGTCTGAGTTAATTATTTCTTCGTTTTTTGTATCTTCATCAACATAATTATCGTCTACTGATTCATTGTTTACTGGATTATTTTTTGTGTCATCATCAAAAAAATTATTCTCTGCTGGCTCATTGTTTACTGGGTAATTTTTTGTATTATCATCAAAAAGATTGTCATCTGCTGATTCATTGTTTGCTGAACTATTATTTTCTGTATCATCATCAAAAAAATTATCTGTAGCAAGTTCGGGGTTTGCTGAAACTTCTTTTGTTATTTCATCATTTGAATTGTTTTCCATAGTTGGCTCATTTTTTACAGGAACTTCGTTCATTATTTCATCATTCATCTTCTTTTTCATTTTCGTTGTCGCCACCAATTTCTGTGAAATCACCAGCAGGAATATCAGCCATACTTTCTTCTAAATCATCGGTGTCTTCGTTATCTAAATTGTCTTCTGATTTTTTAGTTTTCTTTTTTTTCTTCTTCTTATCTTTCTTCTTATCTTTGGTTTTCTTTTTCCCAGAATCAGAACCAGGATAAACAGTTGCGTGGACATTTCCTACTGCAATAGTTCGTTCTTCATCTGGATAATATAGAATTTTATTGGCAAAAAGTTCAGAAGTTTGTTGCTTATTTGAACCTTTTTCTTTTGAAACTTGTTGTGCATGAGCATGACCTACAATTGTTACCTGATTTGAAATATTTAAGTATATTGCTTTGTCACCTGTAGCAGTTAAAGTATCTGTGACAATAACAACATTATTGCGGCAAATAGCTTTTTCTTCTTTTGAAAACATTTCAAGATATTCGCAGGTTATCTCGGTTATAGGCTTCTTTTCATTTTCTTCGGCTTCTTCTTCTGTTTCTCCATCTCTATATTCTACTTCGATAACACGAACATCACCTTTTGCAAGAAATCTGTCTTCTTTATTGAAAGATTCAACTTCGTTACAAGTAAGAATAATTCTTGTTTTTGATGTAGTTTTTCCTTCTTCTGAAGAGTTTTTTTCTCTTTCCATGATTCTGATTACTTTTGGATTACCACGAGCAACAAGTCTGTCTTCTTTTGGGTATGCTTCAATATAATCAGAATATAAAGTTGTATCTGGTTGAGTAACAACAACGTTATCTATGGCTTTTATTACTTCTAAATCTTGATCGTAAATGCCTCTGTCAGCGGTCATTACACTATCTTTTTGTTCGGCTTTAATTCCACCTCTTGCAACATATATGCCGTTATGAAATGTTATAAGCTTGCTTGTTATAACCATATCACCAGTAGTAACGGTTGTTTGGGCAAAGCTTTGTGGAATTGTTGCAAATAATATGGCTATTGTTATTAGGAACAATCTAAATGTTGAATTTAGATTGTAAAAAACAAATAGATTAAAAGAAGTGTATTGTTGTGGGCTTCGGAATAAATTTGATTTATTTTTCATCTATATGATTCCTGAAATATAAGATTTGTTTGCTTTTTATTTTTTAATATATTTTCTGTGTTAGAGGCAATATCTTTTAAAAGATTTTTTGTTTCAGAGGCATAGTTTGTTTTTAGAGATTTGTTTTCAATCAAAGGTTTTATCGTTTTAGAAGCAATATCGTTTACTAAATTTAGCGGTCCAGAAGAATTTGATACTTCAAAATTTTGATTAGATAATTTTGTTTCAGTTTTAGAAGCATTATTACTGTTGCAATTAAACAAAAACGATAATGGATTTTCTTTCCATCTGAAGATAGTACTAAATAATGATTCAAAAAATAGTTTTTTCTTTAAATCAGAAGTAAAACTCATAATATCTTCTAATTTTTGAGAGTTGAAAGAATTGTTTATCTTAGAAGTTATATTTGAAACATAACTTTTAATATCAGATGTATTACTTCCTAATGTTGAAGTATTTGTTGCATTAACTTTAGCAAGTATACCCTCGATATTTGTGGCTATTGGTAAACCGCTAATTGGGTCTTTGTCTGTCATTGGTTTAGGTTCTTCTTTTTTTTCTTCCCAAAGTCTAATTACTACTTGCTGATTGATTCGTATTTCTTTTGTTTCTGTTTTATAAGTCATTCCTAAACCTGTTAATACGGCATTGTCTTTCCATACAGTAATAGGTCTTTGAGTGGTAAGCTCCTTTCTATTGAAGAGATAACGCATTTCTTCTGTTCTCATACGTAAATTATCAGTATCCCAAAATTTGACATCTCCAAAAAGTTTTGCTTCAAATGGGCTTTTGGTCGCACTTGCAGCAATAAGCTTGCCTGTGTAAGTTGCTACATCTTCTTTGAAAAAAAGAACTTTAATTTCTTTTGCTTCCATATTTGTCTGGTTGTCGTCCATAACACAATTTGTAGCATACATTCTAGCGTGTTCAAATCCATTTTCTATCTGACTAAAATTAACATTATCCAAACTCATCTGGTGTTTTACGTAAGTTCCTTTGGCATTTTCTTCAAAACTATCGTCCCATAGAATAATAGCTATAAAAGCTACCAACAAAATTCCCCAAAACCAGAAGCTTGAAAAAATGTTTTTTATCATTTCAGCTTCCCTTTTTCAGCTGATTTATATTTATCGTGAATCCACAACCACATTTCTGGAAACTTACGATATTCTTCTTCATAAACTTTGGCGTATTTTTGAATCCTATCTTTCATGCTTTCGTTTTCTTTCCATACGATAGGCTCTTTTACTTTTATGATTATATTACCGTTAGCTTGCCTTTCTGGAAAAACAGGAATCAAAGGCATTTTACTTCTTACAGAAATTATAACTGGTGCACTATAAAACGAAGCTTTCCTTCCAAAAAAATCAACTTGATAACCCCATTCTTTAGCATTCAAATCAGAAAGAATGGCTACTGGTTTATTTTGATTTAGAAGTTTTATGGCTTCATGAATATTGTTTTGCATAATAATTTTTAGGTTGTGTTTTGCTCTAATACTATTAATGTAATCTGTCATTTTTGGACAACTATTGGGGCGAGCTATTGCTGTTAAATCTAAACCTGCTTTAACCAACTCAAATCCTAATACTTCCCAATTACAAAAATGACCAACGAGAAGCAAAGGAACTTTCCCTTCTTTTTGTATTTTTTCAATTATTTCCCAATTTTCAATTTTACAATAATTTGGATTATTCTTTTTTATTTTGTCATAGTTAATAAATTCAATGATGATTAAAGCTATATTTTCTACCATTCCATCAATAATCTGTTTCTTCCTAGAGGAAAACTCTTCTGGAATTAAGTTGTAAGCTTTTTTTAGTTCTTTAGCTCCAAATAGCTTAATAGCTTTTATAAACAGCATTTTTAATTTATTGAGCTTAGAGAATGGGACAGATTGAATAACAGCTACTACCATCATGATAAGGTAATAGCGAATGTTTCTTCTTATTATATTTAATTTTTCTTTTATGTTCATCTGTTTGCAAAAGAATAAACTATATCTTCCAATAAACCTTTATGGGTTAAAATTATGTCAACAACTTCGCGAATTGCTCCATAACCGCCTTCTCTTGAAAGAATGTAATCTGCATAAGGTCTAATAACTTCATGATGGTTTGCTGGAACAAAGAATAAACCAACTTTTGTTCCTACAGGTAAGTCGTTTATATCATCACCAATATATGCTACTTCTTCTAACGATAAACCTCGTCTTTTTAAAATCTCATCTAAAGCTTCATTTTTGTCTGCAATATTCTGATGAAGTTCATCGAATTTAAGTTCTTGAGCACGTTTAGTAAGTGCCCCAGAAGCACGCCCTGTAATACAACCAGCAGCTAAACCTGCAATATGCCAAATTTTCAAACCCATACCATCTAGTGTCGAAAAGAATTTTAATTCAATTCCATCGTTACCTAATACTATTCGACCATCTGTTAAAACTCCATCACAATCGAATAATAATAATTTTATTTTTTTACATGCGTCTTTAAACGCACTGTTTTTTTTCATTTTTATGCCCTTATTTAATATAGTTTGAGTAGTTTACCACAATCTAGCATTTTTTTAAAGAGCTTTACCCTATGTTGTCATGACAAACGCAAACTTTTTCTTTTATTGATGAGTCTTTTCATATAATAAAAAACAGGACAGTTTATACGTGAAACTTCTTTTCTCCGAATAAAACCCGTTCCCTCAAAGCTTATTCAAGACTGTTATTAACAGAGGTCGCAAGAGGAGAAATGAGTTGAGCAAGATAAACTGTCCGTTATAAAAATAAATTTTTCTGGATTGCCACGAAAAACTTTGTTTTTCTCGCAATGACGTATTGCTGCAACACTGATTAATAACGAAAAAAGTTTGTGTTTGCCCTGCCTATGTTGTTGTCACTAATTGACTTTACACGCAAAAATTTATAAACTTTAATGAAATGAAAAGTAACTCTTCTGAAAAATATAATATCATACTTAGTATTTTAATATTTGTCATTCCAATAATCTGTTTAAATGCTAGTTATTATTTTCTTGCAATTATTAAATATAATTGGAATCAATACGAAAAAGAAAAGTTAGCTATAAATGAAGTTGAAACTTTGGCGGCTGAATCGGACTTTTCCTATCAATTTTCAGATAAGTTTGTCAGAATATTTGATATTTTCAAAAGTGCTGTTATTTTAGGCAACAAAAATGAATTGATTCTTCAAAAACTTGTAAATAAAAATATAGATTCAATTATTTGTGAGCCTTTCCCTCAAAAATATTCTTTATATCTATTTAAACTTGCTTCTAATTCACAAAAAACAGAAATGCTTTATTCTAGAAGCGAAAAGAAAATAAGTAATAACGTTTTATGTAAAGCTATTGAACACTTATATAATTTAAATAGAAATTCAAAGGAAGTTGAAAATTCACCCAATAAATCTTTCCTAAAAATACTTTTAGGAGAATATACAGATATAAATGTTGTCGCTAAAGATATGAGAGGGCTACCAATTCAAACAAATGGAATACATAAATATTCGTGGTTTATTTGGGATTATACAATAGAAGCAGATGGAATATATGCAGGTATCTTTTTGTGCGACCAAAATGAAGATTGGGAACTTTCTGGACGAGAATTAGCTTTAAAAAATTTAAGAAAAAGAGGAAAAGCTATTGGGGCTTTTCTGCCATTATACAAAGATTATGGGGAACCTGTTTTACAATATCCTTTGAATAAATCTAAATTATTTCTAGATTGGGCGAAAAATAAAATTATAATACAAGATATAAATAAAATTTATAAATGGCTTGTAGAACCTTTGCCACAGAAAGAAAAAATAGGGAATTATACTTCTTATACTTATCTAGACAGAGGGGCTTCTCATATTGCTGTGGTCTTGGTCAAGTCTTTAAAGAATTTTTCCTTTCCTGCTTGGCTTATTTCTTTAAACTTTATTCTTGTGTTTATTCTTATAATTGTACTTTATTTTGAGATAGTCTTTAAAAAATTTCCTATAATTTCTCTGAAGGCAAGATTTATTTTTTCTTATATCTTAGCTTCAATTCTTCCTATATCAATTCTTTGCGTAACTGCTTTTGGTTATATAATCCAATATCGAAGGAATATAGAAAATAAAACTTTTACAGAAATAGAAACGGAATTAAAGTCTTTCGATTCCCAAAAATTTATATGTTTAAAGGAGTATAAAGAAATATTTTCAGAGGCTTTGAAAGATGAAAAACTTATTGAGTTGATAAAAGAAAAGAAAGGCATAGAAGATAAAGCGATTGCTCAACGAGTTGTAGATATTTTTGAAAATGAAAACCCTAATAATCCATATCCTATTTTGGGTGTTAAGTTAATAGATTTAAATGGAAATAGTGCTTTTTGTCATGGTAATGCTTCTGCAAGTATTAATGTGGATTTATATTTGCAGAAATTTGTTCCTTTATTTTCAGAGATTTTAACGGAAAGAATTAAAGAAGAAGATTCTGATTATGCAAAAAAGAATAAAATAGAAAAAAAAGACTATTCGGTTGAAGATAAAATAGTTTTTGATTCTTTCAAAAGTAACGGCTTTAATACAGATATTGACAAAATAATTTCTAAACCATTTTCACAAAAAGTAGGTGATTATTATACTTATAAACTTTTTGATTTTATAAGAATTGATAATAAAATTCGTTATTGGCTTGTTGTTATTTGGGATGATAGAGCAAGAGATAAAAAAATAATCAAAAATTTAATGGATAATGCTAATAATGATTTTAATTTTACTTCATACTCGATTGTTGGACAAAAAGTTAAAAGAATCGATGAAAAAAGAAGACTTTATGACTCACATGAATTTGCTAATAAATTACCTAAACTTGTTAAACAGGCTTTTATTAGTAAGAAAATTAATTATTTGCTTGAGAATGACAATTTAACAGTTGTTATGCCCGCTTCACAATTTACTAGAACAGTATTTGTTGGCTGGTGCGGTAAATATAAAATTAATCAAGATATAAAAGCAAGAATCTATTTCTTCATTATAATTTTATTAATTTCTGTAATAATAATTATTATTAGTGCTTCTAAGTCATCATTAAAGTTTTTGAAACCTATCACAAAATTAAAAGAGGCTTTAGATTCTGTTTCAACAGGCAATTTAAATGTAATGTTTAAAAATTCACCTCAAAATGAATTTGGACAACTTTCTAATGAATTTACATTTATGATAGAAGGATTGAGAGAAAAAGAGCGTTTGTCTAAGCTTATTTCTGAACAGGCTGTTTTAGCTTTAGAGAAAAAAAGTAACGGTCTATTGAACGATACTGAAGTATTTAATGGAGTAGCTCTAGTTTCGGATATTCGTAATTTTACAGGTATGAGTGAAACTTATGAAGCTACGATGATTACTGAACTACTTAATGAACATTTTGCAGAAATGACCAAAATTATTTCTGACAACGGTGGTTTGATTTACAAATATATTGGTGATGCAATAGAAGCTGTTTTTCAAGAGAAAGAAGGCTTAGAATCTTCTGAATATAGAGCGTTTAAAGCTGGTTGTTTGATGATTGAAAAATTAAAATCAATCAATAAGAGAAGAATTAAATATGGATTATTTTCTTATAAGATAGGGGTCGGACTGTGCTACGGAACTTTTAGTTCAGGCTCTGTTGGTAGTGTTGAAACAAGATTAGATTATGCTATTTTAGGCGAACCTTTAAAAAAAGCAGCTAAGTTAGAGTCTTTTTCTATACAGAATCCTGATTTTCCACTAGTTGTAGATAATAAAATATTTAATACACTTTCTTCAAAAGGTTTTTCTTTTTCAAAAATTGACATTGGATATAGTTTATCCACTGGAGAAGATGTCCTAAAGCCCCTCATTGTTGGACTGAAAACTGAAAACGGAAAGTTGAAAGATGGGAATGAGGCTTCGCCTCGTAATAAGTGGTGTGTGGTAGGTG
>CAJOQX010000256.1 GCA_905236865.1 Candidatus Rifleibacteriota bacterium | reverse complement strand
AGCGAGTCATAAAGATTGAAAGTTTCCGAAAAGGAAAAAGCGATTCAAAAGATTAAGTTCGATAACCAGCAACCTCTGATGGCTCATCAGAGGTTGCTTCTTTTTAGTATTTCGTAAATTTTATAACTAAAAGCTTTTATATAACATCTTTTGTTTTATACCATACAATATATATATCAAAAAATACTTGACACTAACTTGATAGACTTTCTATAATTCAAACTATGAGTGATTTTAATACTGAATTTTCAATTAGGGATAATATAGTCGTCGTAAAGACACACGGATACCTTGATGACGCAGGAGGGCAAGTGTTGCGTCAAAAATGTGTTGATCTTATCGGCAAAGGGAACTTATATTTTGTTTTTAACCTTGAAGGAACACCTGTTATAAATTCTACTGGTTTATCTATGATTTTAGATATTCTTGTTCAGATTATAGACTATAGTGAAGGTGAAGCTGCAATTTGTGGTCTTTGTCCTTTAACGAAGACGGCTTTAACAATGACAGGAGTTTTAACTCTTTGTGAAAGCTATAGCTCTGAAGATGAAGCTATAGAAGCAATAAAAGAATCTATTGGGTAAGAAAGAAATAAAATTTATTTGTATTAGTTTTTTATAGTGGTTGTTGTTAAATAAAAGCTTTAAGCTCAAATAGCTATTTTAAGTAAATTGTATTTAAAAATTTTTGATATTATTATAATGCAATTAAAAAGCTAAGATGCGGTTGCTTCTAATAAACAATAACGGTAATTACTTTTATTATTATTTTTATATCTTGCATTATGACTAAAAAGTCTGTTGTTACAATTATATTTCTTCTTGTCTTCTCATCTGTTTATGCACAAAAAATTGATATAAACAAACTAAAGGAAAAGTATTTAGGAGATAAAGAAGCTACTACGGCAAATGCATCTAATAAAATAAAAGGGATAGCAGAGTTGCCAAAAAGCAGATTTATTGATTCTTCTGAAAAAAAACTATCAAAAGAAGATGAACGTCACGTTAATGTTCACATGAAATTAGCAAATAAAAATTTCAAAATCAAAAATTATGAAAAAGCTATTGAAGAAGTAAATAAAGTTTTTGAAAGAAATCCATCTCACTCTGGTGCTCATTTTATGTGTGCAGTAATTTCTGGGAGAAAAAGGAATTATAATTTAGCTTGGTATCACATAAAGATTGCAAAAGAAAAGAATAAAAGTGAAAAGAAAATTGATGATTTTATAGCTAAATTAAAAACAGTATCGGAAGAGCCAAAAAATCCGAATTGGATTTCTGATGTTTACAGAGGTATTGAAATAGATGCTTCTGAGAGGACTTTTGATTTATTAGAAAAATTACTTTCTGATCCATGTAGTCAGAGTATAACTTCTTTAATGACTTCTGATTTTAAAAGCATTTCTGGAAATAGTTCTGAGTTAAATATTACTTTTCAGGCAAGAGAAGAAATTGATGGAAACAAAATAGTCTCTTTTTTAAAAAAAATAAATAATAATGGTATAGAAAAAGAAAGTTCTTCTGAAAAAGAATTAAAGATTAAAGTAACATATAATCAAATAAAAGCAGAAAATTCTGATGTTAAACAAATTAAGAATATTAACGATTTTATCTCTGATTTAAATGAAGATAAATCTGAGATTGCGATTAACAATGTAGAAGAAAATGATCCTAAATCAGGAAAACAAGAGATAACCTATAATATTTTAACAAGAGATTTTGGAATTTTGAACAGCTTTATGCGTGAAATATCCCCTTATTCACTAAAATATATTATAGAAAAAATGGATCTAGTTTATGTTCCTAACACCAAAGATACGATGTGGAATATAAAAATAAAAGTTGTTTATAAAGTTTAATGTTTGATATACAACTTTATAGTTATTAGAATATAAAGAGTTTTATAAATAAGGTACAAAAAAATAAATAAAAATTATTTGAACTATTGCGATTTTTATTATTTATCATTATAATCAATTTATAACAATTCACTCATTTGTTTTAAAAAAATGGGTATAAGTAAATAAGAATGGAGTATAAGCTTAATGAAAAAAGTATCTAGTATAATCGCTGCTTGCACTCTTATGATTGGTGCCTCTTGTTGTATTTCCACCGCTGCTACTGCAGCTAAGGCTAAAAAAGCCGCTATGAAAGAATGGACTTTTGCAGTATTCCTTAATGCTGATAACAACCTAGACGAATTTGGTGTTGAAGATCAGGAAGAAATGGCTCGTGTGGGTTCTAACGAAAATATAAATGTAGTTACTTTAATTGACCGTGAAAGAGGTCCTGCTCAAATTAACTATATCGAAAAAGGCAAAATCAAAAAAGTTAAAGATATGGGCGAACTTGATATGGGCGATTATAAAGAACTCGTTAAATTCTGCAAGTTCGTTAAAGAAAACTATCCTGCTAAACATTATATGATTGGTATTTGGAATCACGGTTCTGGTTGGAAAGCAAAAACCGACAAGAATGTAGTTCGTGGTGTTTCCTATGACGATTCTTCTAACAATCATATTACTACTAACGAACTAACAACTGCTACAAAGCTTTGTGCCGAAGCACTTGGTCAGAAGATTGACATAATCAACATGGACTGCTGTCTCATGGGTATGGTTGAAGTTGCTTATGCTATCAAAGATAACTGCAAATACTTTGTAGGTTCTGAAGAAGTTGAAGCTGGTAAAGGTACTCCTTATGATGACGTTCTTAAAGGTTGGAAGCCTGGAATGGATGCAAAAGATTTGGCAAATCATTGGGTAAATGCTTATGCTAAATCTTATCAAGGTGGTAGTCAAGGGCGTGACGATTCAACCCAGTCAGCTATCGATTTAAGCAAGATTGATAATCTTATGACTTCTCTTGATGGTTTCTCAAAAGCTGTTATGAGCGGCAAATATGCTGATAAAGTTCAAAGTGCTGTTGCTAAAACTGTTAAGTTTGAATATCCAGAAAATATAGATCTTCTTCACTTCATGAAGAACTTTAAACCTCTTTGTTCTGGTGATTCTTCAGTAATTACTGCTATCGAAAAAGTTGAAACAGCTGCTAATGCCGCTATTATTAATAGTAAGACTACAGCTAGAAGTTCTTCTAATCAAAGATATAAAAATGCTGAAGGGATAGCAATTTATTTACCACAACGCTTAAGTCTTGAATCCAAATATTCAGAACTCGGTTTCTCTAAAGCTTCTATGTGGGATGATATGATTATTACCCTAAAGAGTCAAAGAGATGTAAAAGAAGCTGTTGATGGTGCTTGCAAAGGTGATTTCAAAGGTATGAAGTCAGCTATTTCAGAAGCTAAAAAGAATCCAAGAAGCCAATTTGCAAGAAGTCTTGTTCGTGAACTCAACTATGTTGCTTATACAGAAAAGAAGATTCCTGCTAAGAACCAAGAAGAATTCGACAAACTTTTCAAGAGCTTAAAAAGTGCAATGCAAGCTCGCTAATTAAAGATTAGTAAAAAAGAAAAAAGACTTTCTCATAAGAGAAAGTCTTTTTTTTTACTTACTTACTTTCTTTAGATGAACCGTAAAGCCTTCTTTAGATAACTTGCTGATACAAGAAAAAAATATCATAAAATTAGTTAATAAAATGACTATATCTGTCGATTTACTTTGTGTATAAACAAGTCTACTAGGAGGGCAAAAAAAAATGCTTAACTATAAAAAAGAATTTTTAGCAGGTCTTATAATAGCAACTATTAGTACAGCAGCAGTTACACATTTATCATCATTATATGCTGTTGAAAAAAAATATTCTTCTGAAGTCGAATTTTCACAAAGAATTGGTTTGTTTGATTCAGAATTATTGAGCGAAAAAACGCTTCAGAGCAATATTGCAGAAATAGCTTTTTATAGAGGTCTTAACCTGATTCTAGTAGATAAGGGAATAGTAAAAAGTTTCAATTCCAACAATCTAGAACCCCTTGGCATAACTAACACAACTGCTCCAATGAGTAGTATAACAAGACAAAAAGCTGCCGAAACTGTTTTAAGAGCTTTGATGCATGCACAAAATAATGGTATGATTAAAGTGCCAAGCAATAGCAAAGTTCGTTCTTTTACTGATTATGTTCCAGAAGAAAAGTATAAAGACATTCTTTCTTATGCAATAGAAAACAATATACTAAAAGGAACTGGAAAAAATCTTTTCAAACCCAATAAAAAACTTACTGTTAGAGAAGCATTGTGTTTCTTGAGAAATTTGTATGAATTTGATTCAGTAACAGCTAATCAAAAAGTGGCAAATTATGAAGCAACCTCTAAAACTTCTGTGGTAGAAGCTCCAAAGTCAGTTACTACAAAAACAAAAACTATTTATATTGAACCAGAATTAAAGAAGTTCTTTAAAGATATTAGCCCAACAAATACGATGGCAAATACAATTAAAAAGCTTATCAATGCTGGTGCTTTTGATAAAACAGATTTGAATCATGAACTAAGCCTTCCAAAGAGTTTTAACGTTAATGATTATTCATTAATCTGCAAAGGATTACTAGAAAAAGCTGGAAAATCTGATTTGATTAAAAAGATTGAATCATTAGAAAATTCAGTTTTCCCTGATGAATCTGTTACTAGAAATATGGCTGTCCAAATGGGTTCTGTTTTGGTAGATGCTTATCCACACAAAGAATATAATGTGAAACTTAATTATAAAGATGTTTCTCCTAAGTCTTCTGTTGGTGTAGCTTTAAATAATCTTGCTAAAGCTGGTATAAAAATGGGTTATTCTGATAGTAGCCTTAGAGGTGAAGAAAGAGTTAGCCGTTTTGAAGCACTCAATCTACTTGGAATCATAGTTGGTGATAACGTAGGTTCTAAGATTAAAATTCAAACCATTGAAGAACCTGTTGTTCAGAATGAAATAGTGATACAGAATGAAAAACCTGTTGAAACTCAAAAAGTTAAAAAACAACAAAGTGCTAAAAAAGTTATCAACAAGAATATTAATTATAAAGATCCAGCAGTTGCTTCTGTTATTGAAAAACAAATCAATAAAGAATATGAAGGTTTGAGTTTCTTAGAAAGAATAGAATTAAGGAAGAATCAATTTAAGAAAATCTTGAACAAAGAAACCACAAGATAATTGTAGATAAACAAAGAAAGCCTGCTTTAAATGTGAGCCAAATCATAGTTTGAAGTGGGCTTTTATTATTTTTAGAAATTTCATAATTTTGAGATTCTGTAGATATTCCTAATTTTGAATGTTCATCACAATGTGGGTTAGATTCAAAGTCTATATTATTTTGAAAAATAGTATTGTCTGAATTGGTTTGATTATTTAATGAGTTATTGTCTGTTTTTTGAAAACTTATATTATCTACTGTTCCATTGTTTTTATATTTTAACAAAGCAATAGCTAATCTATCTGTTGAATTTTCTAAGCTTTTTCCACTCTTATACCACGAAGAAATAGCCTCATTTGGTTCGTTTAACTCCCAAAAAATTCTAGATTTAATTATATAATAATTTTCTAATTTAAAAACCGAATCAGAATAATTATCTATTTTTTTTATATTTACAATTGCTTTATCTAAATAATTTCCAGCTAATTTTAATTTTTCTTTAACTGTTTTAGAATTGGAAGAATTAGGTGAAAACAAAAGAATAAATGCAGCTGTAGCATATAATTCATGTAATTGAGAAGTGTTTGAACATTTTAAAATAGCTTCATCAATAAGATTTAATGCTTCCTTTTCCAGTCCTAAATGATAAGCATAGTTACTTGCCAATAAACGATATGGAGCTACTTCATTAGGACAAAGAGTTATTACCATTTTTAAGTAAGGAATAATATCTGTATTTCCAGCATAAGAACCAGCCGAAAAATTTTGTTTTTCTAATATTGGTCCTTTATGCATAAGAAAATCTGCTTTTTCCCATAAACGTGCGGCAATGAAAGCACGTAATCGTTCTGGGAATACTAGTGTTAAAATATTGGTGTATTTATAATTTTTTGCATTAATATTTTCTATGTATTTGCCAATTATTGCTCCAATTATTAGGAATAATACTGCACAAATTATATTTATTCTTGATTTCATAAATCTTTATGCCTTAAAACTAATCCCGCTAAAGTAATATAAAAAGAACTCATAAAAATAGAGTATAATAAAATCAATATCAAATAGCTAATTTCATTATTTTCTATAGCAAATTCAAATAAATTAGAATTAGGTAGTAAGGATAGTATAATTTCTCCAAACCAATTTGGCATTAAACTTTTTAAATAAGGAATAGAATAAGAAATAAAAAAAATAGGGAGCATCATTCCAACCGACATTAATTTGCTGAGAAAAGTCGATAAAAGAGTAAAGATTGAAAGCAGTAAAGAATATTCTAACCAGATTATAAAAGCTATCTTAAAAGGCAATAAGACCATGCTTCTTGTAGTTACAAATATAATAAGAGATAATAGCAAAGCGAAAACAATTAACTCTAAACATAAAACAAAATTAATTCCCAAATATTTACCAATAAGAAAAGACGTTCTACTTTTTAAACGGCTGAAGTAAAACCATGGGGTCTGTTGATCAACTTTCCAAAAAAGATGCTCAAAAGATAGAACACAAAGAGTTATTATTGAAAGTAAAGACATTAGACCAGTGCCAGCATCAATTAGAAAGCCAGTTTGAAAACCAGTATTTGAAGCTTCAAATAACCATGCTCCTAAAAGCAAAGGAAACATTATTAATAAAGCAGAAACAACAAGACCTTTCCTTAAGGAAGCAAAAACAACTATTTTGGCAATTTCAATAATTGGTTGTAGCAAGTTATGCCTCCAAAGAAACAAGATTGGCAAATTTTTTTTCTAAAGCTTCTAGACTTTTATCATTGCAAAATTCTGAAACTTTTCCTGAAAATGCGACTTTTCCTTTATGAACAATAGCCATTTTATCACATAGCTCTGGCAAATCAGCTAAAATATGTGTAGAAAATACTAGCGTGTGACCTTCGGATTTTAGCTCTTTTATTACACTTTTAATTAATTTCCTGCCCAATGGATCTAAACCACTAGTAGGTTCATCAAAAACGATTATATCAGGTTTGTAAACAACTGCAGAAGCAAGTGATACTCTTTGTTTGTTACCTTTAGAAAGAGTGGAAACAAGTTTATTTTGCAAAGTATGCAATTCAAATAATTCAATTGTTTTATTGATTAAATCATTGTATGATTTTTTCCCCGATAATCTGCATGAAATCTCAAGTATTTCTTTTACTGTAAAAAATTCTGGTAAATCTGGTATTTCTGGAGCAAAACCAAGAGAATTAGGTTGAGTTATTTCAATTTTGCCATTATCAAGATTAATAAGTTTAAATAAAGCTTTTAAAACTGTAGTTTTACCTGCACCATTAATTCCTGCAAGAGCAAATACTTCATTATCTGATATTTCCAAATTAAAACCGTCAAGAGCTTTAATTATTTCATTATCTTTTGTTTTGTAAGACTTGTGTAAATTTTCAAATTTAATCATAATTTTATAGGGATTCTACTAAAAACTAGCTTCTAACTCAATAGGGAAAGTAAAAAATACAATAATAATACAAAATTTTACTTTTTTAATAAACTATTGATATGATAAAATAATTATATTATGCCAGATACAAATAACGTTCCAAATAAACCTACTCAAACAAATACTACGGTATCAAGAAAACCTTCTACTTCAACAACTACTAATCAAGCCAAAGAAGAAGTTAAAGAAGAAAATAAAGAAGAAGAAAAAAAGACTTCTGAACCTGAACCAGAGCCAGAACCAGAACCAACTTTAGAAGAAGATTATGAAGCATTAAAAAATATGCATCTTCTTCGAAATGTTATGATAAGAATGCAATATGGCAGGTATCCAAATAAAAAAATAGATGGAATTCTTAAAAGAAGAATGGATCTAGATGAATCACAGTATCAAGGAACACATATAATAAGAATAATAATATCTATAATGGCAATGTTTTTTATTTGTATGTTTGCTTATTTTGTAGTATGGCTTTTTGCAAGTAGTTTTAATTTTGCAGATTTAAAAGAAACAGCTTCGTTAGTCATTTCTTTGTTTTTTTTATGTTCTTGTGGATTTGCAATATTTAATAATATCTCTGTTCCAAATGAAAAAAAACTTAAAGAAGGAATAAAAACAAGAATGGAAGAATTAGAAAAAGAATTAAAGGAAGAAAAAGCTAAAAATGGCAACCAAAAGAACAATAAAAAATAAAGCTAAAGAAATAATAAAATTATTAAGTGAAAAATATCCTTCACCTAAATGTGCTTTGAATCACCATACTCCATGGGAGTTACTTGTTGCAACAATACTTTCTGCACAATGTACTGACAAGAGAGTAAATATGATAACTCCAGCACTTTTTGAAAGGTATCCTAGTATGGAAGCTTTTTCAAAGGCAGATATTAAAGAATTAGAAAAATATATACATTCTGCTGGATTTTATCATAACAAAGCTAAAAATATAATTAACTGTGCTTCTGAAATATTGAATATATATAATGGAATTATACCACAGAGTATAGATAAACTAACTAAATTGTCAGGGGTAGGTAGAAAAACAGCTAATGTTTTGTTAGGCAATGCTTTTGGAATAAATGAGGGAATTGTAGTCGATACCCATGTTACAAGAATATCTAAATTAATAGGTTTAACAAAAGAAACAGATCCAGAAAAAATAGAACAAGATTTAATGAATATTATTGAAAAGAAATATTGGACAGATTTTTCTCACCGATTAATATTGCACGGACGAGAAACTTGTGTGGCAAGAAGACCAAAATGTCATGAATGTATAATCTCTAATCTCTGCGAAAGTTTTTGTGAAAACTAGGTTTATTGGTGTGATAGCAATAGAGCATATAGCTTTAGCTATAATTATTTAGACAAAATTTGAAAAACTACTATAATTTGTAATTAATAAAAGCTTAAGGTAAACAATAAAAACAATTCCCTTAAACTCGGCTTACTTCTAGCAAATAAAAAAGCCTCGCATTATTGCGAGGCTTTTTTATTTAGCTAAATATGAATTACTTCAAAGTTACCTTAGCACCAGCATCTTCGAGTTTCTTCTTCATAGCTTCAGCATCAGCTTTAGTTAGACCTTCTTTTACAGTCTTTGGAACGCTGTCAACTAAATCTTTAGCTTCTTTGAGACCAAGGCCAGTCAATTCACGAACGGCTTTGATAACGTTAATCTTATTAGTACCATTGCTTTCAAGAACAACGTCAAATTCGTCTTTTTCAGCAGCGGCAGCAGCTGGACCAGCGGCAGCAACCATAACTGGTGCATTAGCAGTAACATCAAATTTTTCTTCGATAGCTTTAACTAAATCAGAAAGTTCAAGAACGGTCATCTTTTCGATGGCTTCAAGAATCTGGTCTTTATTCATTTT
>CAJOQX010000255.1 GCA_905236865.1 Candidatus Rifleibacteriota bacterium | reverse complement strand
ATGGGAACGTGACGGATGGCATCCTGCCATCATCGTCAACTACGACCTCCCTTTGCAGGACTTCAAGGTTGGCGGAAGGAATGTAGGCAGCACTATTCAGGCCATCGCTCCCCTTTTTGTTGCAACAGCCGTATATAAAGACCGCAACAAGTATCACGGTCGCTATTATCATGAAATATTTTTTCATAATATTTATTCTAAAACAAATTTGTTCGTTATTAATTATACTAAATTTTTCTATATATGCAATTTTATTATGTTGATTTTTCTTTATTTATTATTATTTTTATACAAAACAAAAATAATAAAGAATAAAAAACAAACTTAAATAATAAAAAGAAAAATGTTATAATATGATCAGGTAAAAAAAATGAAAAATTTAATTAAGTTTGTTATTATTGTTTTATTAATAGTATTTGGGGCTTATATAGGTTTAGAATTAGCCCAATTACGGAGACCAGTCGATTCTTCTCGTATGGAAGAATGTCTTAAACTTTATAAACAATATAGAGCCGATACAGATCAAGAAAAATTAGCACAGGGTCTAAGCAAAATTTCACTTACTCCAAATGATTTTCAACATATTATTGATAAATTTATTTTGTATAGAACCCGTAAGTCTTCTATGAATCAAGCAATGAAATTATTAAAAGCTTTTCGTATGGGCTTCAATATCGAAGTTGAAAAAGTATATTCTATTTCAGGAATGGAAAATGAGCCTTTTAGATTAGATGCTGAAATATTAGCTGTTTTTGAAAAAAAACCTGAACTAGTAAAAGATGCATTTGAAGGGTAACAAAAATACGATAATTTCCTATTATTTCGATAATAAGTGATTTAACAGTAATAAAAGCAAGAGTTGTTTTTTTAAACTGGTTCAATTATATCTATACGTAAATTTTAAAGTTTTAAATGCCGAAATAATATTTGTTTAAATTTATGAAATGAAAAATAATTCAATGAAAGATTTCAAGTTATACATATATTTGTTAGTTTTAATTCTTTTGCCTTATTCTGATTTATTTGCTTCAACTTCACTTCCATTAGAAATTAACGGTAATTATTTTATAAGATTACCAAAAACTAGTAAATATACAAATCCAACCCTAAAAAAGTATCCAGACAATACTATTTATTCCATTCCAGATATTAATAATGCTTCTAATTCAACTATTTTACTAGATGGACATGAAATTAAAGTTTTTCCAGGATCTGTATTCAAAATATCTAAAGGTTTTTTTGTTCCGTTAGCAGGAAGATACGAATTTGCTTCTGACGAAACGGCAACAAATAGTATAAATATAATCGTTAATAATTGCAATGCAGGCTATAGTTTCGGTCATTTTATCATTGAAGCAACTCCAGACAATGGAGTCTTTTTTGCCTTAAAATCAAGTGGCAGAGCGTGGGTCAAAGACTCATTCAGAAAAGTTTTTGAATTAAGACAAGGGCAACAAGTTCATGTTCCTTTATTTGGAGCTAGTGTTTTGAGAAACCGTGTTGAATCATTTTGGGGGAAAGAGCCTTCTAGTTTTGGAAATCTTGGCGAAGTTGGAAGAGAAACTGCTTATGGAATTGTAGGTAATGATTCAACATTTAATAATTATTTAAAATCAACAAAAAAAGATTTAACTAAAGACAAAAAGAACGATAACAACACATCGAAATCTAATAAAACCATAGATGAATCTGAAAAAAAAGAAGAAGACATTGATATTGAAAATGATGTTGAAATTGAAGAAGAAGATGATGATGATGACGATGACGACGACTACGACGATGATGATGACAATGATGATAATGATGATAATGATGAAAAAGAAGAATATAAAGAAAAAGATGAGAATAATGATATAAAAGATAATGCAAATGAAGACATTGAAGAAAATAAAGACAATAAAGAAAATAATGATGATAATGATACAAAAGTTAATGTTGAAAGCAAATTTGAAAAAGATGTAAAAAAAGATAATAGCGAAGAAAAATAAATATAGTTTTTTTATAATAAAAAAAAGAGAACTACCAAATATAAAATATAAAAATATTTTGTCCATTTTTCCTTTTTCACAAGATTAGTATATAGGAAATTTTAAGAAATAATATTTCTTTAGTTTCCAAATACATGGAAAAGGAATAAAAAAATGTTCTCTAAAATTGCATCAGCTATTATTTCTGGTTTTGAAGCTTTAGAAGTCTCTGTAGAAACAGATGTATCAGGTGGTTTACCAAAATTTGAACTAGTTGGTTTAGCAGACACCTCGGTAACAGAATCTAAATTAAGAATTAGAACAGCTTTAAAAAATTCTGGAGTATCTTTCCCTTCAACTAAACTAGTTGTAAATCTTGCACCAGCAGATTTGAAAAAAGAAGGTTCTGGTCTAGATTTAGCAATAGTTACCTCTATTTTATCTGCAACAGAAGTCATTCCCAATAACTTAACTTCAGAATATGTATTTGTTGGTGAAATCAGTCTGAATGGCGATTTAAGACATACCAGAGGCGTATTACCCATTGCTTTAATGGCGGTGAAAAAAGGTTACAAAGGTATTGTATTGCCAATGGAAAACGCTAGAGAAGCTATGGTCATTCCTAACTTTAAGGTTATAGGTTTTAATAGTCTTAAAGAAATGATTGAAGATTTAAAATCTGATAATCCGTTAAAGCCTACAGATTCTTCTAAAATTCCTATTACAACAGAAGATATTATTAGTAAAGAAATTATTTCCAACGATATGGCAAACATTAAAGGGCAGGAATTTGCTAGACGTGCATTAGAAATTGCCGCAAGCGGTGCTCATAATATCATTTTTTCAGGTCCTCCAGGCTCAGGAAAAACAATGTTAGCAAGAGCTTTGCCAACAATTATGCCAAAACTTGATTTTGATGAAGCTCTAGACGTAACAAGAATATACAGTATAAAAGGACTTCTTCCACCAGGTTCAGGCTTAATTACAACAAGGACTTTTAGAGACCCTCATCATACTATATCAGACATAGCCTTAATTGGTGGAGGTAGAATACCTAGTCCTGGAGAAGTTTCATTAGCCCATAACGGAGTATTGTTTTTAGACGAATTGCCTGAATTTAAACGCTTCGTGTTGGAAGTTTTGAGAGAACCGCTAACAACAGGACAAGTATCTATTTCAAGAGCAACACAAACCTGTAGATTTCCAGCAAACTTTCTACTTGCAGCAGCAATGAACCCATGCCCATGTGGATACGCAAATGACCCTGACAGAGAATGTGTTTGCTCTCCTAGTCAGATAAATAAATATCGAAACAAAATATCTGGTCCTTTGTTAGACCGCATAGATTTGCACGTTTATGTTCCACCCTTGGCTCCTTATGAATTGGCAAACCAGCCCAAAGGAGAAAGCTCCGAAATAGTCAAGAAAAGAGTTTTAGCCGCAAGAGAAAGACAGAAAAATAGAGCTTCAAACAAAGGTATGCTAAATTCGCATCTTTCCTCTAATGGCTTAAGTGAAAACTGTCTGTTAAAACCTTCTGCTCAAAAATTACTGGTAGAAGCAGCTAAAAGCTTTAAATTGTCTGCTAGAGCCTACGACAAAATAATCAGAATATCTAGAACAATCGCAGATATGGAAGGCACAGAAGAAGTATTAGACCATCAAATGGCAGAAGCTCTGCAGTATAGGAGTTTAGATTCAAATTAATATGAAAAATTATGTTTGGTGTCATTGTTTGAAAATTTACACATCTTGAATTTATTTAAACAATCGCACCAAATTACATAATAAAAAAGCTCTTTGAAAACCCAATAAAGGGAAAAGCCCTATAAACCTGAATGTATAGCCAGATTTATAAGGCTTCCGAAGTGCTATACCT
>CAJOQX010000254.1 GCA_905236865.1 Candidatus Rifleibacteriota bacterium | reverse complement strand
CCACAGTTGCTTTTACTATCGGTCGCTGGATAGACCTGATGGCTGATTAAGGAGTTTTTTATGCAGACTAAAAACGGAAATAAATTTATAAATAGCATTAAAACTTATTTGTCTAAGCCACAAAACATTATCCTGCTTGTATTTGGTATTTTGCTTACCTTTACAACTGTAGCTCCAATAGTAGCCATTGTTGAAGATACGATAAAGGTTCATCCAGGCACATTAGATGCTTATTTAAGCGGTAAAGTTACTGGCTATTCCATCGTGAATTATATAGACATTTTCACAAGCAAATACTCTTGGATAAATCTATGGCATCCTCTGTTAAACACTTTCATCCTTGCAGTATTCACTTGTCTGTTTGCAATAGTTTATGGTGGTGGTTTTGCGTTCTTGGTAACAAGAACCAATATGAAGTTTAAGCAGTATCTAAGCTCTATCTTCATATTCCCTTATATAATGCCTCAATGGACTCTATCAGTTGTTTGGAAAAACCTCTTTGATAGCAGTGCGGTATGTGGAACTGCAGATGGACTTTTCGCTTCTATATTCGGAATAACAATGCCGTTATGGTGGTGTAAGGGGCTTTTCCCAAGTATTATAGTTTTAGGGTTGCATTATTCTGCTTTTGCGTACATTTTAATAGGCGGTATTTTCCAGAATATGGACCCCAACCTTGAAGAAGCTGCAAAAATACTTGACACTCCAAAATGGAAGATTGCTACTAAGATAACTTTGCCAATGGTTAAACCTGCAATTTTATCAACTATTCTTCTCGTTTTCGGTAGTGCAGTCGGTAGTTACCCAGTTCCTCACTATTTGAGTTTGACAACGCTTTCTACTAAATATATCTCGATGAACGCAAAATACACTGGTGAAGCGAGTATTCTTGCAATCATAATGATGCTGTTCGGCGTTGCTATTATGATTCTGAACCAGATGAGCCTTACCGACAGACGTAATTACACTACTGTTACAGGAAAAGCTGGTCAGAAGTCGCTCTTTGATTTGGGTAAAACTGCAAAATACGCTATTGCGTGGGCTTTTATAATAATTACTTTCTTTACAAGCATTTTCCCAATAGCTTTATTTGCTTTGGAAACATTCTTACCAAATCCAGGGGATTACAGCTTCTTGTATACAGGTGATTTCAGAAATCTCACAACTAAGTGGTGGCTCACTACAGATACTGGTGCAGACAGCAGTATGTATGGACAGAAGGGTATTATATTCAATAAGACCATCTGGCAAGCGTTTTTCGGAACTCTTTGGGTTTCTATCTGCTGTGCCCTCTTAGCAGGAACAATAGGTATGCTGGTTGGTTACGCAGTTGCAAAAAATCGCAGAAGCAAATGGGCTGGCTACGTTAATTCTATGGCGTTCTTGCCTTATCTAATGCCTTCAATCGCTGTAGGTGCGGCAATCTTTGTTTTGTTCTCTAATGAAACGATGAATTTGTTTAACACTTACACAATCCTAATTATTGCAGGTACTATCAAATACATTCCATTTGCTAGTAAGAGTGCCTTGAACTCAATGCTTCAACTCAGCAATGAAATTGAAGAATCTGCAATTATTCTTGATATTCCTTGGAAAAAGCGACTTTGGAATATAATCATTCCTATTCAGAAATCAACAATAGTTAATGGCTATATGTTACCATTTATGACTTGTTTGAGAGAACTGTCATTGTTCTTGCTATTGTGTACACAAGGTTTCATTATGGCAACAACATTAGACTACTTCGATGAAATGGGACTTTACGCTTTTTCAAGTGCAATCAACCTAATTTTGATTATTACAATTCTTGTATTCAATACAATAGTTAATAAGATTACTGGAGCAAGCTTAGATAGCGGAATAGGAGCAAGAGATAATGCCTGAAATTAAATTAGAAAACATTACAAAAAAATTTGATAGATTCTACTCTGTAGATAACCTTAGTTTATATATTCCTGACAACTCTTTTATCACATTACTTGGACCTTCTGGCTGTGGTAAAACTACGACT
>CAJOQX010000253.1 GCA_905236865.1 Candidatus Rifleibacteriota bacterium | reverse complement strand
AGAAGGTGCCAAACTTCCAGAAGTTAAAGAAGATGAAATTGATCTTAAAGATGTTACTGTTGAAGATAAAGAACCACAACCAACTCCAACAACTGGTTATGTTGATGAACTCAACCAGAAACTAGTTGAAAACACTACTTGGAAAACTTCTGATGAAAGAACTATTTATCAGCTTTTAACAACAGGTCGAAGTGAGCCTGGAGAAATGAATGTATATGACGAAGAAAAAGACGTATGGGTATGGGTAAATGTTGACCCGATAGCTGATGGTGGAATGGCTGCTGAAATTATCTATTCAACAAAAGATGGTGCTAATTGGACAGCTCCAACTGATAAACCTATTATAATTTATTATGAAGAAATGGGTGGAAGTCATCCTTATTGTCTCTATAGGAATAATAAATGGGTTGGACCAGCTCAGCAATTCCATTATAAAAAGGCAACTAAGTTATTTAGATACGTTTACTATAACCATGAAAAATCTTTGAAAGAACCAGTTGAAAAAGGGTTGGAAAACTATGAATTGTTAGATTCTCGTTACTTTAAAGTTGAAGAAGTAACCTTAGACAATGTTACTTATTATCGTGCAACTAATAATGATAACGCAAAAGATATCTACCTCTTTAAGCTTATCAAACGCCCAGAAGATTTAGGTAAAGTTAATCCTTCTGATGAAGTTATCCAACTTGATAAGCTTATGAACGCTACTTGGGAACCAGCAACCGAAGAAGGAATTCAAGAATTAATTGGTTATAATTATGTAAGGTCTGCTAGGGTTATTTATAGCTTTAATGGAACTAAATGGGAAACTCCAACAGATGTTTTCTTGACTTACGCTGTAATACCTAATGCATTCCATCCATGGCATGTATATGTTAATGGCGTTCATGTGGATAGTGCTTCTATACAAGTATATGATGATGTATGGTCTATCAATAACTTAGTAGTAAGTGAAAATAAAACTATAGCAGGTTCTTACAAATTTCTAACTACTAAAATTGATGGAGTAAGCTACCTCCAAATGAAAAATACAGAAAGCGATGATATCATGACCTCTATGTTTATGAAAGTTGATAGACTTCCAGTTGATATAGAAGAAGATATAAATGAAATGATTAATAATAGTTCTGCTTCTGGCAATGTTAGAAGATGAGCTGTTGAATTAATAAGCAATAATCTTTAAGCTACAAATCTGTAGTAACCAAAAAGGCTCTAGGAAACTAGAGTCTTTTTGGGTTTTAGTATTTATATTGTTTTACGAAGATATAAAATAAAATAAAAAATCTTTCATATAAAGTGTTCATTTTGCCGAATTTATTAGAGAGTAGGCAAACATGAAAAGACAAAACTTTATATTATTTGTATTATTATTAACAATTTTTCTGCCAACAAGCAGAGCATATCTTGCTAGTAGCATGAAGAAACCTTATATGGAAGGTTCCATAGCTCCTGTTGACGGAAGAAATTCCGAAGTTAATTTCTACTCATTTTTGAATAATTCTGGTAGAGAATACGAATCTTGGATAAGAGATGGACGTAAATATCTGAAAAGAAAAGAGTATGAACAGGCAATTTGGGCGTTTAGAAAAGCTGTAAAGCTCAGACCTGCTTCAGAAGAAGCAAGATTTTTATTAGGCTGGACTTATGAAACTCGTGGATTGGAAGGCCTTCCTGGAGATTATACAAACTGGGATAAATTGGCAGAAAACGAGTATGTGATGGCAATAGAAATAGCTGACCATCTTCCCTCAAGATTTAATTTAGCTATTTTGCAACGCCGACTTGAAAGATATGAAGAAGCTAGAAAAAATTTAGAACATATTCTTTTAATAACTAATTCCGCAACATTAAAAAAGAAAGCTTCAGCAGAATTACAAGCTCTATTTCATCAAGATGTTAGACCTCGTGGAATTTCTAACGAAGTAACAGATTGGAGCAGATATGAAAAATAAATACTCTTCAATCTTGATTAAAGTGATTTTTATAGAAATTATTTGTTCAATAGCTTTTTGGCTAGATAGTCGAAATGTTAAGGCAGCCGAAGAAGGTCTTGAAGAAAAGCTTTTCAAGAGAATAGAGATGGCGGCAGGAATTAATGATCTTCCAAAAGTTAAAGATGATATAAAAAGGGTTTTAAAGCTTAATCCTAAGCATACTGGTGCTATATTTTATGCTGGTAAATATTGTTTTCAGACTGGTAATTTTGAAAATGCTGAAAAATTTCTAAAAAGATTGACTTATGACCCTAAATATGGTTCAAAAGCTAATTCTATTTTAGCTGATATTAAAATTAAGAAGTATAACAAGCGTTTTATGCAAACATTGAAGGCATATCTAGTTGGCGAATCTTTTGATCAGGCTTTGAAAATATGTGAAGAAGCCTTGGTTGATATGCCTGATAATAAGGAACTAGTATTTTCTGCCGCTTATGCATCTTGTATGTTAAACCAGAAAGAGAAAGCTAAAACTTATGCAGAACTTTATGCAGTTCAATCTGCTAATTCTCCTTTATCTGCTGAACTAAAAACTCTAGTAGACGCTTGGTTCACAGAAAAATATGATGATGAGTTAGCTGTTGAAAAGTTTTATTCTTTGAAAAATAAAAGATTACTAACTCCTATTGTGAAAAAAAGGATTAAAAAATTACTTATTTCTAGTAATTCAATAGATAAATACGAGGACTTTATTAATAAAGAAAGAAAACTTCCTGGTGCTGATAGAGACAAATTAGACCGTGAATTGATAACTTTTCTGCTAGATCAGAAGAGATATAAAAAGGCGATAGAATTAATAAATCAGCGACCTATTGATTCTTTGGAAGATAATCTTTTGTATATTAGGGCTTTATGTGAGACTAATCAAGAAACTAAAGCTTTGAAAATCGCACAAAACTTAATAAAGGTATTCCCTCGTGACTTACGGGTTTATAGGGGTTGGGTTGAATCTTGGCTTAGTTATAGAGAAAAAAATAAAAAGGCCCCTGATGGAGTAGAGCATCAGTCTATGATTAATAAAATTTTTAATCTGCTAAGGCCTGACAAACTTGTAAGCAAAGAACCTAAATTGCTAATTGATTTGCTTCGTATGGCATCTTTTTGTGAAAGGGAAACTGAAACTCATAAGATTCATTTGGAAGTATCTAAAATTGCTTTTACAAATGATTATGAAAAGATTTTGTTGAAACTATCTGACGAATTTGTTGAATCTAACAGAATTCCAATGGTTATAGATATTTTTGAAAGTGCTCATAATCAACTTCATGACAATTACAACATTGCGTTGAAACTCGCACAGCTTTATTTGGGCAAAAATCCTAATTCAAGCGTAGAAATGTGTGAAGAAGTTATGCAACAAAACCCTAAATTAATAAGAGCTTTTATTTTGTGGTGTGACGCCATGAATCTTTCTGGAAGGGGAGGAGAAGCTGTTTCTGAGCTGGTAAAAAGATTAGAAGATGATAGTTTGGATGAGGTTGTAAAAAGACAATTGAATCATGAATTGGAGACTTTGAGAATTCAAGGGAATGAGGATATTCCTTATGTTCCATCTTCTAAGAAAGATAAGGATAAGGTTGATGAATATGAGATTGATATAGAATCAGACAGTGATGAGTCTGATAAAGCTATGGATAACAGCGAATCAGATAAAGAATCGAATAGTGATGATTTTGGTTTAGACTCTGAAAACGAAGAAACTAACCAAAAAACAACTGAACTAGAAGATGAATCTTCTTCTGATGAGGATAAACAAGTAAACTTTGAAGATGATTTTAGTTCTACGTCTGATTTAGATGATGACTCTTTCTTGAATCAACCAGATGATGATTTTGAAGTTCCTGAAACTTCTGAAGGAAACATCTCTATTAACGATTTTACAATTCCTGAGACTTACCGTGAAAACAAAACTGACGATTCAACTTCTGAAACAGAAGATTTTTCAGAAGAAGCTGATACTATAGATTTGACTCCAGTTTTAGAAGAAGAGTAACTGGAAGAAAAGGAGGAACAAGGCAAACAAAATAAAATTTATTATAGGTTATTAAAACTGAATATTTATATATTCTAAGTTATCATGATTTGTTTTTACAATTATTATGATTGGTTGTTTAAGACGCTTAAACAACAGCTTAAAACATAAATATTCGTAATATAACTATTTAAAAACTATAGACAATATGTATCCCAAAATCCCATAGATTTTTTGACAACAAGAAGGAGAAAATATGCTAATCGAAGTGTTCACAAATGGTAAGGTATTTATTGATGGTTCTGATGCAGGAAAATGCTACAAGGCAGAAGAAGCATTATATGACTATCTAACCAATCCCTCTGGTTTTCTTGCTGTAAAGAACAAAAACAAGAAGAATAAGAATTGAAAAAAACTTGTAGCTTATAGTTCATTACAATAAAAACGATTAATTACAAAATAAAAAGAGGCTAGATTTTATTTAAAATCTAGCCTTTTTTTTATTTTGTAATTATAATTTCGTTTTAACGTAGTCGTCTAGTAGTTTCCAATCTTCTTTGTCTTTTATAATATCTTGAAGTTTGGAAAAAACAACTTTAGCTTCTTCGTTTTTACCAAGACTTTCTAGCAATTCACCTTTTGTACAAAGAGCTGGTGGATAATTTGGAGTTTCTTTCAAAACTAATTCTATTTCTTTTAAGCCTTCTTCGTATTTCCCTAGTTGTAATAAGGCATCGCAGTAGTTGTTTCTAGCTTTTGAATCATCTTCTCTGTATTTTAGCGTTTTTGACCATTCTTCGGCAGCTCCTCCGTAATTACCAATATCGTAGTAGGTGTTAGCTAGGTTGTAATGGTAATCTGGGTCTGATTCTTCTAATTCGATAGCTTTTTTAAACTCTTCGATTGCTGATTCTAACTGGCTAGTTTGATGATATGCCAAACCTAGGTAATGGTGAGTATCTGGTGAATTTGGACTTATTCTTGAGGCTTCTCTTAATGATTTAATCGCTTCACGCATATAGCCTCTTTGGAAATAATAATAACCTAAATTGAAATAAGCATGATCAAAGTCTGGACGTGCTTTAATTGCATCTTGCCATTTAGCAACAGCTTTATCATATTCTCCAATTTTATAATAGGTGTTTCCTAGATTATATAAAGCCTTATAATAAACTGGATCTATTTTTAAAGAGGCGAGATATTGCTCGATTGCCTGGTCGTATTCACCTCTTTTAAAGTAAAGATTACCAAGCTCCTTTAATAATTCAGGGTTATTTGGGTCTGCCTTAACTTTAGCAGACAACTCTTCAAAAGAACTATACATAAAATATCACACCTCCTGTTAATTAAGATAACTATTATTATTAAACACTATTTAATGTAGCATTTCAACCCCTTTTTTACTATTATTATGAAATTTGTTGATATTTTTGAAATAAAAAAATACAATAGTTTTATATTTTTGAGAGGAGAATATTAATGATTTCTGCTTATATAATGCCACATCCACCTATTGCTAGACCAGAAGTTGGCAAAGGTCGTGAAAAAGAAATACAGGCAACTCTTGATGCTTATCGAAAAGCTTCAAAATTGATAGCCGAAGATGCACCTGAAACTATAGTTGTGATTTCTCCACATTCTATTGTTTATAAAGACGCATTTTATATCGCTTCTGGAAAAAGATGGAAAGGCGATTTGGGGCAGTTCGATGCTTTTGATGTTTCTTTGGATTTAGAAAATGATTCAGAACTGGCGGAAGAAGTCATAAATCTTTGCAATGAAAAGAATATTCCAACTGTTTATGACGAACGTGGCAGTGTTCGACCCGATCATGGTTCTGTTGTTCCTCTTTCATTTGTTTATGAGGCTTATAAAAAATTCAAAGTGCTAAGAATATCTCCTTGTTTCCTTTCTAATGCTACTTTAGTAGAAATGGGCAAAGTAATTGAGCGTGCAGCAGCTCATCTTGGTCGTAAAATAGTTTTTCTTGCAAGTGGTGACTTGTCGCATAGATTAAAGAAAGACGGACCTTATGGTTTTGCCAAAGAAGGTCCTGAATTTGATAAAAAAGTTACTGAAGCAATGAAAAACTGCGATTTTAAAGCTTTTCAAAGTTTCGATGATGATTTTTTAGATATGGCTGCTGAATGTGGTTTACCAGGTTTTATTATGATGTCAGGTGCTTTGGAAAATTATAAAGTGACTTCTGACTTTATGTCATATCAGGGAAATTTCGGTGTTGGCTATGCGATTTGTGCTTTTAAAATTCGTGACCAATACATAAGTTTAGCTCAAAAATCTTTGGAATATTATATTAAAAATGGGAAAAAATTACAGCTTACAACAGAAGAAAAGCTGAAATTACCAGATGAAATGTTGAGAAACAAAGCAGGTTGTTTTGTTTCTCTAAAAAAACATGGAGATTTGAGAGGCTGTATTGGCACTATTTATCCAACTCAAGATTCTATTGCTGATGAAATTATAAATATGGCAATTCAGGCAGGAACAAGAGACCCAAGGTTTTATGCCGTTGAAGAAAATGAACTTTCAGATTTGGTTTATGATGTTGATGTGTTATATCCTCCAGAACCAGCTACCAAAGACCAGTTAGACGTAAAAAAATATGGAGTTATAGTAAGCACTAAATACAAACGTGGTTTGCTTCTTCCAAATCTAGAAGGTGTTGATACTGTAGATTTTCAGCTATCAATCGCTTGTCAGAAAGCAGGAATAAGAAACGATGAGGCTTATGAAATAGAACGATTTTTAGTGGAGCGTCACGAATGATTTGTAAAGGTTGCCCACATCAATGTAATATTCGAGAAGGATTTAAAGGTTTTTGTAAAACTCGTTCTCTCAAAGACGGAAAGGTAGTATCTCTTAATTATGGCCGAGCTACTTCATTAGCTTTAGACCCTATTGAAAAGAAGCCTTTGAAACATTTTATGCCTGGAAGTTATATTCTATCTATCGGTTTTTGGGGCTGTAATATGTGTTGTCCTTGGTGTCAGAATGACAGCATTTCAAGAGATGAAGCTTTTAGCCAATATATTAGTCCTGAAATATTAGTTGAAAAGGCTTTTAGAATAAAAGGCAATATAGGTATAGCATACACTTATAATGAACCGCTAATTAGTTTGGATTATGTCAGAGAAACAGCTATACTTGCACATAAGCATCATTTAAAAAATGTGTTAGTTACTAATGGTATGGTCGATCAAAATGCTTTTGGTGAAATTATTCCTTTAATTGATGCTCTAAATATTGATTTAAAAACGATTGACGAAAGAAAATACAAATCTATTGGCGGTGATTTGAATACAGTTCTGAACAGTATAAAAATAGCTTCTAAATTTTCTCATTGTGAAGTTACAACGCTTATTGTTCCTGGTTTTAACGATAATATTGAAGAGATGGAAAAATTAGCTGAAACTCTTGCTAGAATTAATCCTGATATGGTGCTTCATGTTACAAGGTTTTTCCCCTCTGGAGATATGAAAGACGCAAATCCTACTTCTGTTCAAGCTGTTTATGCGATGGCCCAAGCTGCACGAAAGTATTTGAACTATGTTTATGAAGGGAACGTTTAGATAAAGGGTGTAGGGTAAATTGAAAACTGAGAACTGAAAACTGAGAACTGAGAACTGGATTGCCACGCAGTCTAGCGACTGCTTGCAATGACGGTAAATTATAAGGTGAGAACTGAGAAATGAAAAATATTACTACTTGCATAGAAATATAAAAAGTTATAAACTTCACACATCAAAAAATAAGGAGACTTCAATGAAGAATTTGAAAAAATCTTTAGCTGTATTTTTTGCATTAGCTCTTACTGCTTCTGTAGCCTCAGCAGCAGATATTTATGTTTCATTAGAAACAGGTAAAAACAAGAATGATGGTTCTAAGGGTGCACCTCTTAAAAACTTATGGAAAGCATTAGAAATTTCTAAAGTTGGCGATACTATTCACTTGGCTGAAGGTAATTATCCTGGCAAAATGAAACAAGGTTGGTTTATGATGGAAAGACCAGTTTCAATAATTGGTGGTTATTCTAAAGATTTCGGCGAAAGAAATCCTTTAACTCATAAGACTATGTTCCAGCCATTGAATGAAAACAACGACAAAACAGGTAGTGGCAAAGGTTTGTTGCATTTGGAATTTGACCAAACCAACAATGCTCCAAAAGGCATCAATATGGTTATAGACGGTCTTATTTTTGATGATGGTTTTGCATCTAGCTTCCACACAACCAAAGGTAAACCAGAAGGTCTTGATACTGGTATGTGGTTAGAAGGTCCTGCAAAGGGTGCTAACGATAAGTTCGTTTCTCCTAACAGAAGTGCTATTTATTCTAATACAGCTGGTAGAGCCGAAGGCAGTATCACAATCAAGAACTGCACTTTTGTTAATATTGGAAATAACGGTATTAATATCAACTGGTATAAAGGCAAAGTAAATGTTCTCAACAACGTATTCTGCAATACTCGTATGATTGGTGCCAATGTTCTTTGTTCTGCCGCTAATCCATCTGTTGATTGGGAATTTGCAAACAATACCGTATTGTTCACTTGGAGTCGTATAAGCGATTTGGCTGATATGGGTTTTGGGGTTCGCACTAATACAAATGTTAATGCTAACATCCACGACAATATCATTGGTTTGAACGTTCTTACTGGTTTTGACAATACTAAAGGCAATCCTAAAACTAGAAAAACCAATATCGACGGCAACGTTTTCTTCTTGAATCGCGAAAGCGATATTCAGATGACTATTTCTCCATCAATCGCAAAAGTTAGAGTTGATTTGTTTGAAGATTTAGAAGGTACTGATGGAATTGAATCTATTGAAGACAATGTTGATCTTAAAGATCCAAAAGTCTTCGCAGGAAGAATCAATCCAACTTATTTAAACGCTTTCCTTTCTATGAAATATAAAGAATCTACAAAAGTTCCAGAAAATCAGGCAAATGGTCTTAGAAGTGCATTAGGTTTGCCACTTCAGGGCACAATCACTACTAAAGTTGATATGTTCGCTAACCGTTACCCAATGGAAGATTCTTTGAAACTCTTTGGAGCTATGGCTGGCAAAGGTGCTCAGATGCCACAGTAAGTAAATTGAGCAATATACTAGCCTCGTAAAAGAGGGCGTTAAGAAATCTCATATTATTGAGTGTACACTGTTTAATGCACACACAAAAAAGCACGTTTTATGCGTGCTTTTTTGTGTCAAATAAAGAGATATAACTTGTGGTTTCGCAGAGGCTGTGATAAAACTCGTAATTTGATGAAAAATCAGTTTTTATTTGTTTGTAGCCTACCCATTGTCATAAACGTATAGCTTTCAGGGCTAAAACCCTTATGCTATACTTATTATGGAAAATATGTAGGCTTTTCTTATTTCTCGATTCTTTTAAATAAAAGCGGACAGTTGCTTGCTCAACCTTATTCTCCTCCGCGGTCTCTGTTTATTTGTATCTTCGGATATACTTTGAGGGAACGAGCCTTGTGCGGAGAATAGAGGTCTCGCGTCTACTGTCCGCTCACTCACCACTAACCACCAACCACTCACCACGCCAAGCTTCGCTTGGCTTTCCACTCTGTGTAGGCTGTCTAAAAACTAAGAATTTGTTAAAAATTCAGT
>CAJOQX010000252.1 GCA_905236865.1 Candidatus Rifleibacteriota bacterium | reverse complement strand
TACGAGAAAGGGTTTGTCACTAGTTGGTTCTTTTATGATTTCAATCTGGATTGCCACGTCGCTTCGCTCCTCGCAATGACGGTTATGGCTTTGACTATTGTTGGAACTAAATAATTCCCTAATCTCTATTCTCTCCTCTCTAAAAAAACAATATTGCTTACAAAGATGGAAATAGTAGAAATTATGTTAGACAGAATAAAAAATAATATATCTAAACATCAGCTTAAATACGGTGTTTTCTATTCTTATGTTCAAATGGCACTAGGAGTTATTATTAGTCTTCTTTATACGCCATATATGATTCGTATGTTAGGGAAAAACGAATTCGGACTATATAGTACTGTGTCTTCTACTATTTCTATGCTTACAATCTTGAACTTTGGTTTGAATGCAGGGTATATCAGGTATTACGCAAAATATAACGCCGAAAAAGATAAGGAAGCAATAGACAGATTTAACGGTCTTTATCTTGTTATTTTTATGATTATTGGTTTAATAGCTCTTATCTGCGGTCTTGGTGTAAGCTTTAACCTTGATTATGTTTTCAGTAGTGGGCTAACTCCCGATGAATATACTACTGCAAGAGTGTTAGCCATATTGACCACTGTGAATCTTGCAGTCTCTTTCCCTGCAAGCGTGTTTTCCACCATTATTTCAGCACATGAAAAATTTGTTGTACTAAAGCTTCTTGCAATGATAAGAAGCGTGGCAACCCCAGCTATAATGGTTCCCGTCCTATATTACGGCTATAAATCGGTAGCTATGGTTAGTGTAACAGTAATTCTTTCACTGCTTGTTGACTTCTGCTACTACCTCTATTGTAGAAAAATATTGAAAATAAAATTCCGCTTTAATAACTTTGATAAAGGGATACTGGTCAGTCTTTTTGCCTACACATTTTTCATTGCTATAAACGGAGTATTTGACCAGATAACATGGAGTGTTGACAAATGTATACTTGCCAGATTCAAGGGAACAGCCGAAGTTGCGGTTTACTCTGTTGCTTTTTCTCTATATATGTTCTATCAGCAGTTTTCTACTTCCATTTCAGGGGTTTTTACCCCAAGACTACATACTATCGTTAATAATAAATCACTATCTGTTGAGCAACGAAACACAGAGCTAACAGAGTTGTTTATAAGAATTGGAAGGATTCAATTCTATGTCTGTGCATTGGTTGCAAGTGGATTCCTGTTTTTTGGCAAGCAGTTCCTTGTTTTCTGGGTTGGAAATGGTTATGAAGATTCCTACTATATTACGTTGATGTTTATGTTTGCTGCTTCTATTGCTTTGATTCAAAACGTCGGTATAGAAATTCAGAGAGCTATGAATAATCATCAGTTCAGAAGTATAGTTCTGTTCATAGATTCGTTGATGAATTTGGCAGTGTCGATCTATCTTTGCCAGATATATGGTGCGATTGGCTGTGCAATAGGTACAGTGGTTGTTTTATTATTCGGTCCCGGTCTTGTTTTGAATATTTTCTATCATAAAAAATGCGGTATTAACATTATTCTTTTTTGGAAGAATATTTTTAGAATTTCATTGGGTTTGATAGTTCCTGTTGGTCTAATGGTTTTGACTATTAGGTACATACAATTCAATACTTTTACTAATTTCATATGTGGAATCGTTCTTTATACATTTGTTTACTCTTTATCTATGTGGTATTGCTCCTTGAATTCTTATGAGAAAGGCTTGGTTTTAATGAAAAAATGAATAGGATTAAACTTGCAAACGGTTATGAAATACCTGATTTATGTTTTGGAACAGGTATTACGTCCTATAGTAAAAATGGTTTTAAAGGAATTATTGATAATTTAAAAAACATAATAAAAAAATATATTCTTTTAAATAAAAATACTACTAATATTGATTTTAATTTGCCTAGATGTATAAGAGAATGTTTGAAATACGATATCAAACTTTTTGATACTTCTAGAGCTTATGGAGCAAGTGAGTTATACTTAGGACAAAATTTAAAAAGCTATAAAAGAGAAGATTATTTTATTGTTACTAAAGTTTCAAATTCTTATCAGTTCAAAGATGCTGTTGAAGAATGTCTTGAACTTTCTCTAAAAGATTTGGGAACGGATTATGTTGATGTTTATCTACTGCACTGGCCTGTACCAGACCATTGGATTAAATCATGGAAAGTTCTAGAAGAGTTGTATAAAAAAGGCAAATGCAAATCCATAGGTGTTTGTAACTGTAATATTCATCATTTGGAAGAGCTTAAAAAATATGCTGACATCATGCCAATGATAAATGAGTTTGAATGCCATCCTTTATTTACTCAAAATGAACTTCGTGAATATTGCAAAAATAATAATATTCAAGTTATGGCTTATACATCTACAGCTAGAATGGATAGTCGTTTTAACAATACTTGCCTCGGTTCTATAGCTAAAAAATATGGTAAAACTGTTACTCAAATAATTTTAAGATGGCACTTGCAGATTGGAAATATCCCTATTGTAAACTCAACAAAACCAAATCATATTAAGGACAATGCCAATATTTATGATTTTGAACTAACAGAAGAAGAAGTTTGTAAAATAACTGCTATCAATATCAACAGCCGCTTGCGTTACGACCCCGATAACTGCGATTTCACGAAATTATAATAGAGAATTTTGGAGACAAGAAATGAAATCAATAAGAACACTATTTAATAGTATTATTGCTAATATATTGAATTTTAAAAATATAAAAGGCAAGGGGAAGCTTGTCATTTCGTCAGGCGTTCATCTGAAATTAGATAAATCATCGGTCTTAAAGTTAATGGGAAATTTGATTTTGGGTGGAAACAACTTTGGCACAAATTATGGTTTTAGTATTCTAAGAATGGAAACAGATTCTGAATTAGTTACAGAAGGAACTGCTAGACTCTTTTATGGTGCAGATATTCTTTTATTTAAAGGTGCTAAGTTGAAAATAGGTAATGAAACATATATAAATGGTGATTGCAGAATAAGATGTCAAGAATCTATAACTATAGGTAATTTTTGTGCTATTAGTCATGATTTTACAGTTATGGATTCTGATTTTCATAAATTGAATGGTGAAAAAAAAGTAAAGCCTGTTGTAATTGGCAATCACGTATGGATAGGCACTAGAGTTACGATTTTAAAAGGTGTAACTATAGGTGATGGGGCGGTAATTGCAGCAGGTTCAGTTGTAACAAAAGATGTTCCTGCAAATACAATGGTTGCAGGTGTTCCTGCAAAGGTTATCAAAGAAAACGTAAATTGGGAATAAAAAAGGAATCTTTTATGAAAAAATTATGGATTTCGAAATCTAAATGTACTGGTTGTGGAGCTTGTGAAAATATCTGTCCTAGAAATGCAATTTCAATGAAAAGCGATGAATGAGGTTTTATCTATCCCGAAATTAACATTGAGAAATGTGTGAATTGTAATATGTGTGAAAAAGTCTGCAATTCTAGACTAGAAACAAAGAGAAATAATTCTATAGAGCCTTCTACTTATGCTGCTTGGTCTAATAATACAGAAACACGATTTACAAGTACATCTGGAGGATTATTTTCTGAACTATCTAAATCGATTGTTGATAAAGGCGGATATGTTGCAGGGGCTTTATACAATAAAGAAAATCTAGTAGAACATTTCCTTGTAAATGATTTGGAAGGTCTGAAAAAGTTGAAGCAGTCAAAATACATTCAGAGTAATTCAGGCTTTATTTACAAACAAGTTAAAGAGAAACTTGAAGATAACAAACTTGTTGCTTTTTGCGGTGCTCCTTGTCAGGTTGCTGCTCTGTATGCTTATTTAAGTAAAGATTATGATAATCTTATTACTTTTGATTTTATCTGTCGTGGTATGAACTCTCCAAAAGCTTTTAAAGCATGGCTATCAGAAATAGAAAATAAAAAAGGTTGTAAAATAACTAGGGTTTGGTTTAAGTATAAAGAAAATGGCTGGAAAAAATCTCCTAGATGTATCAGGCTTGATTTTTCAGATAACACTTATAATGTAATAAATGGTGATGATAATTTTTTTATGGCTGGATATCTTGATTATAATTTATATATTCGTCCTTCTTGTTCTAACTGTGATTTTAAAGGAGTTCCAAGAATTAGTGATATAACTCTTGCTGATTTTTGGGGTGTTCATTCATCTGTTGACGATGACAAAGGAACATCTATGGTTCTATGTAATAGCACAAAAGGCAAAGCTAGTTTTGTGGAAATCAAACAGAATATTAATTACACAGAGCGTTGTTTTAAAGAAATCTTTAATGGTAATCAATGTTTTAGTTCTTCTGTATGGTTAAATAAAAAATCATCAGAATTTTTAAAATCTTTGGATAAAGAAAGTTTTAACTCTGCCTTTAAAAAGTATGCAAAGAAACCTTTGCAGTTAAAAATAAAATCTTTAACTGTTAAGTTATATCAAAGAGTTAAATCAAGTATTAAACGTATTATTAATTTTAATAAGAAAAAATAAATATAAAGACTATTTGTTGACATGGTATAAATCTGAATGTATGCTAAACCAACCAACCAACGTAATTATTTCTTAAATTTTTTAAAGGGCATAGG
>CAJOQX010000251.1 GCA_905236865.1 Candidatus Rifleibacteriota bacterium | reverse complement strand
TTTCATTTCAAGCATAAAACAATCTAAAATAAAGTACAACCCATAATCTGCACTACAAAAGAAAAAAGTTTGCGTTTGCCCTGGTTACAAATTCAATGGTTATTTACTTAAATAACAAAGTATGATAAACTTTTTCAAAATTTAAATTGGAAAATAAACAATTATGAAAAACATTGCTTTATTAGGTTCTACAGGCTCTATTGGAAAAAATACTTTAGAAGTTGTTAGAAATAATCCTGACAAATTAAGAATAATTTCTTTAACTGCTGGTAAAAACTGGAAATTATTGGCTGAGCAAGCTAGGGAATTCAAACCAAAATATGTTGCTATAGCTGATACAAAATATGAAAATGAATTAAAAAGCGCTCTAGCAGATACTAATACAATTGTAAAATCTGGTGAAGAAGCTGTTATAGAAGCCGTCACTATAAATGGTGTAGATACGGTTTTAGCAGCTATTGTAGGTGCTGCTGGTCTAAATCCAGCTTGGGAGGCAATAAACCAGAAGCATTTAATATGCCTAGCTAACAAAGAAACTCTTGTTGTAGCTGGTGAGTTAGTAATGAATGCTGTGAAGAAAAACAATATCAAACTTGTTCCAGTAGACAGCGAACATTCTGCAATATTTCAATGTTTGCAAGGGGCTTCAAAGACACCTTTGCATAGAATAATTATAACGGCTTCTGGCGGACCTTTTAGAACTTTGCCTAAAGATGATTTAAACAAAGTTACAGTTGAGCAGGCTTTAAAACATCCTAATTGGAATATGGGTGGTAAAATCACTATTGATTCAGCTACATTGATGAATAAGGGACTTGAGGTAATTGAAGCTCATTGGCTTTTTGATGCTACTTATGAACAAATTGACATAGTTGTTCACCCTCAATCATTGATTCATAGCTTAGTAGAGTTTTCTGATGGTTCAGTTATAGGTCAACTTGGTTGGCCAGACATGAAACTACCTATTCAATATGCTCTTACTTGGCCAGAACGTTGGAATCCTCCTTTGCCTAAATTTGATCTAATTAAAGCTGGAACTATGAGCTTTTTTGAACCGAGATATGATGATTTTCCATGTTTAAAAATAGCTTTTAATGCTGGTAAGGAAGGTGGAATTATGCCTTGTGTTATGAATGCTGCAAACGAAATTGCTGTTAGAGCATTTATGCAGAAAAAAATAGGTTTTATGCAAATTCCAGAGGTGATTTCTAATACCATAGATTCATTTAAAAATGAACCTATAGTATCTATAGACCAACTTATTACGCTAGATGCTGAATCTAGGTTAAAAGCCGAAGAACTGATAGATAGGTTATAAAAGTTATAAATAATATTTTTGTTAGAATTGTGTATTTGGCAAATTTTCTAACTTATAATTCTTCTAACAATATGTCACTGGAGTAATAAAATGCTTTCTGATATTAGAGTTGGTTTTGGACACGACATTCATGCTTTTGCTAATGGTAGGAAACTTTGGCTTGGTGGGGTTCAAATTGAGTATGAAAGAGGTTTGCTAGGACATTCAGATGCTGATGCTCTTATACATTCTATTATGGATGCTATGCTGGGAGCATTAGCTCTAGGTGATATTGGCCAGCATTTTCCCGATACAGATCCTCAATATAAAGAAATAAGTTCTGTTGAATTATTAAAAAATGTTGTAGAATTAACAAAATCAAAGGGGTATAGGGTTGGCAATATTGACTGTATGATTCATTGCGAACGTCCTAAAATTGCTCCTCATAAAGAAAGTATGAAAAAAATACTTGCCGAAACCATAGGAATTGATTTAGATAGAATTTCTATAAAAGCTGGAACAAACGAAAAAATGGATAGTGTTGGTGAAGGACGCTCCATAGAATGTGACGCCGTAGTGTTAATGATAAAAGAATAAAACTATTTTTTTATTATAATATATTAAGCAGTTACTAATTATACTCTCGTTTTTAAGGCGGTTAAAATACGTGAAGCCGAATTTCTAACCATGTCGTTTTCGTCTTCTGTTGCTTCTTGAGCAAATTTTTTTAAGTCTCTGCTATTTAATTTTGCTAATGCTTCAAGAGCATTTAGACGATTAAACCAAATGTCATCTTTTAAAAGACGGCGAAGAGCAAATTCTGCTTGCGAGAATCCTAAATCGCCAACAGCATCGATAGAATAAAATAAAGAATTTCTATCTTTTAAAACTTCTATTAAAGGTTCTACAAATTTTTCATTTTTAAGCAATCCCATAGCGCGAACAAGATTGCTTTTCATTTGTGGATTAGCTGTTTTCAAAGAATCAATAAGCAATTCTGGATTCTTGTTGCCAACCTGAGAAAGGCTCTTGACTGCTGCCCCTCTTACAAGAACATGATTGTCGTCTAGAGCTTTTAATAGAGCAGGAATCGCATTAACATTGTTTGAAACTCCAAGAGCAGTAACTATATGTTTTCTTAAAAACCATTCTGATTTTTCAAGCCATTTTGATAAAGCATTAACTGCAGCGTCAGTACCAATTCTCCCTAGACCGTCAATACAATATACACCTTTTTCAACAGGATATTTATTATATTCCTCTATTAGTAAACCTTCTGCTCGTTTATCTGCTACTGCTGCAAAATAGTCTAATACCCACATTTGTCTTTCTACAGCAAGTTTATGGTATTTTTGAAGAAATATAGGAACTAACTCATCCTTCCCACTAGATAAGTATCTTATGCTTCTAGACAAAATAACCTCATCTTTAAAAGTTAAATAGAAATTCGATAAGGTTTCTGTAATCGCTGTAGATAGTGGCAATAATGAAATAGCTTTAATAGCAGGTAAAACTAAGTCGGGATATTCCTTGCTTAATGCTTTTTTTAATGGTTCTAATGCAGGAGAATAATGAAGCTCGCCTATAATATTAGCAGATTCAATAAATAATTTTGGTCTTTTAACATCTAGTTTTTTTGAAAGATAAACTTCTCCTGAACCCTTTAAATACTCGATAAAAAGTTTTGTAACATTTTGTTTGTCGATAACAGAGCCAGACTCCAAAATTTTGGATAAAGCTTCCAGTTTATCTTCTGTTAGAGGATTTAATTCTGGTAATATGTTTTTTATAAAAGTATCTGGCTTTGTTAATAGCGTTTCGAGTATTAAAGGGAACTGTTGTGGCATTTTAATTTATTTTTGATGCAGGAATATTGGGATTATATTTTTCTACTAAGAATATTTCACGGCTTATAACTTGATTGTTTACTATAAATTCAAAAATATATTCTCCTGCTTTAGGGAATGCAAAATTAGTTAGAACAATCATAGATCTTGAAATAACACCTTGTTGAGCAGCTATATTAGCTGTTGGATGAGCAGAACTTAATTGAACTCCGTCAGGTGGAATTATATTAAGAGTGACATTTAAGTTTTCCTTTACAACACCCCATTCAATAAAAAGGCAAAGCTTTGGAAAAACAAGAGGAAAATCTTGAACCAATAACTTGTTCCCAAGAATACCCATAAGACTAACACGTCCGCCAACTTCTTGGCGTATATCTTCACAAAACAATACACATTTATAATTCACAGACATTATTTTTTTACCTTTTATTTATTTTTCTATATTTAATCTAGTTTTTATATATATCAGATTTTTTTATTATTATCTAGTAGTTTAGATATAAGATTTATGACGTAAATACAAGAGATAATTGTTCCTTTTAGTTTTCCTTTCTTAACTCTTTCTGAATTCGCCTCTGATCAAGAAAACCTCTTAATATAATGGAAGCAGCAACGGCATCTATTACATTTTTGCGGTTTTCTCTTCGCATACCAGCTTCTATTAAAGAATTTTCTGCTATTTTTGATGTAAATTTTTCATCAACAAACTCAATAGGAAGGTTTGTTTTCTTTTCTAGCTCATTTTTGAAAAATCTAGCTCTTTCGCAGGATTCTCGTTCTTTTCCATCAAAAGAAACAGGCAAACCAATTACAATGTATTCAACTTCTTCTTTTTCTAAAATTTTAACAACTTCATCAATAGCCGTTTTACCAGCTTTTACAACAGAATAAGGAGTAGCTGCTATTTCTAGCTTATCGCAAGTTGCGACACCTATACGTTTTTGTCCAACATCTAATGCAAGAATTTTCATGATTTTATATACTAGCACTTTTCAACTTTAAATAATAGGTTTTTTTATAAAAAAGCAAAACAAACATAAACTTAAAAAAAACATAATTACGGACTTCCTTAAAATAAATGGGCTTTGATAATAACATAATCAACTAATTCTATTTATTATGTAATAATGATTTAATCAATTGTTTATTGTAAAAAAAGGTATTTACTTTGTTTGAGGTTTATCAAAATATGCTCCCCTTTTTAGACAGTCTTTAATAAAGTGGGCATTTTCTTGGTAAATTATTACATTTTTTATGCTTAAATCGTTGAGTTTATCATCTTTTGAATTGTAAAATGAAGTGGAAAAGTTGAGTTATTTACTTACAAAACTTGATGACAATTATTTTTTTATGTTAAAAAGTTTATTGAAATTTATATAGATTTATCGTTTAATAACACTAAAAATTAATTCATTTGAGGTAAAAAATGTATTTTGATTCAACATATATACTTGTAATTATTGGTGCAATCATTAGTTTGATTGCATCTTGGAATGTCAAACGAACTTTTAACAAATACAGCAATGTTGGTAATACTAAAGGTTATTCTTCGCAAGATATTGCTCAAAAAATACTTAACAGTGCTGGAATTTATGATGTTAGAATAGAAAGAATAAGAGGCAATCTCACTGATCATTATTCTCCGACAGAAAAAGTGCTTCGGCTTTCAGATTCTGTTTATGGTTCGACTTCTGTAGCGGCTCTAGGTGTAGCGGCACATGAATGTGGTCATGCTATTCAACATAAAATTGGTTATGCCGCATTAAAACTCCGTTCTGTTTCTGTTCCAGTAGCTAATTTTGGTTCAAAGCTTTCTTGGCCTATGATTATAATAGGTTTGGCAATGGACTGGGCTGGTCTGGCACAGTTAGGAGTAATATTGTTTACTTTTGTTGTTTTTTTTCAGTTAATTACACTTCCTGTTGAATTTAACGCTTCTAGTAGAGCTTTAGAAATATTAGAAAAAGATTCCATTCTTGTTGGCGATGAGTTAAGTTCTGCTAAAAAAGTATTGTCAGCAGCAGCTTTAACTTATGTTGCAGCTTTGGTTTCTTCTGTTCTTCAACTTTTAAGATTAATTATGATTGCAAAAGGTTCTAGAAGAAGATGATAATAATGGAGTCAATCAGAGAATAATTATTTTGGATTTTAAATTAAGCCATTTTCTGCAAAAGAATAAAAATTCTTTTGATTGTCTTCATCATTATAAAATCTATCTCCAATTATTAGGTGATCCAATAATTGTATTCCCAAGGAATCGCAGGCAGATTGCAAGTTTCTTGTTACGTTAATATCAGCATTGGACGGTTTGAGAGTTCCTGCAGGATGATTATGAACGGCAATTATGCTTACAGAATTAAGCTCTAAAGCCCTTTTTAAGATTTGTCTTGGATAAACTCCTGTTTGATTAATTGTTCCACGGAACATAACCTGATCTTTGATAATTTTATTGTTTGAATCTAAAAATATCACCCTAAATTGCTCTTCACTAAGATCCCTCATGTCTGTTTCAAGATAATTGTTGTAGTATTCTTTTAAATATTCTAAAAGTTGTGAACCACTAATGATTTTATTAGCTAATTTTTCTTTTAATTTGTTTTTAGTTCCTCTATCCCATAATATAACAGCTAAATTTCGTATGAATTTAATTAATAGTGCAGAATTTTTCCTTTCTTCTTCTGTAGGACAATTGTTTCTGTTTATTACAGATAGTATTCTCTCATAAGATTCTGAAAAAACTTTTTCTAATGAACCGAATTCATTAAGTAATTCATAAGCAATTTCTTTCGTATCATAATACTTAATTGTATAGAAAAGAATCATTTCTAATATTTCATTGTCTTGTAGAGCTGTTATTCCGCCTTCTTTAAACCGATTTATTACTCTTTTTCTATGACCCAAACTATTTTTTTTCTTCGTTTCTAGTTTTGTGTTAATAACTTTATTTGTTAGTCTTGTTATAGGATTTTTATATTCTATTTTTCTTTGTGAATTGTCTTTTTTTACCACTACTAATTGTGGATTATTTCTAATGGTATTGTTTCTGTATTTAGCTATATCAGCAAAACTAACTATTTCGTTTGCTTCATTGCTTCTATTTTTTTTATCTTTATTATTGTCATCTATAATAATCATACAATTAATTAGGCCCCCTAAGAGTTTTATCTATTATAACATTAAATTCGAGATAAGATACAAGATATTTGACCTTTTATTATTCATAGTTTTATAATATATAAAGCATAAAATGATAGGATATAAAAATGAAAAAAACAATACTTTGTTTTGCTTTAACATTAGCATTTAATAATATTATATTAGCAGGAACTATCGGTGGAGAAAGACCTGACAGAAGCCCTAGCTGGGTAGGTTCAATCATAAATAAAAATGAAGATTTGATTATCAAAAAAGCAAAAGAAGTAGTTCAAACCGAAAAAAGAGTTGATAAAGCTAAATCCAAAAGACCTTGGTATGGTGGAAAATCAGAAAAACAAAAACTAATCAAACAACTAGAAGCCAAAGAAAATGAGTTAAAAAATTGTTTATCTTCTAGACCTACAGATAATAAGTCTGATTATGTTAAACATATTGTCAAAACAAAAGAAGAAGCTTTTAACGATACAAATAGACCTAATAATGAAGTCATTGAATTAACTTTTTCCCTTGAAAATATAAATACAATAATAAAAAAATATGAAGAAAGAGTTAATCGTAATCCTAGCAACTATGATATAGCTATAGAATATTATGAAACTTATTTGGTTTGTTTAAAATGTTTGATAGATATGCACAATGAATTTATTTCAAGTGCGACAAATGAATATCCGAAGATGATTTCTGATTATAAATGCAAGATTACTGACCAAATAAAGGAAATAACCAAAGAATTACCTAGTAAAAAAGATTCTGAAAACATAGAGTTATTGAAAAATAACAAGAAATATTTAGAAACTCTTCTAACAGCATTAGATGAAGCAAAAATAACTTTAGCAAGTCAGAAAAAATGGGCTGAAGATAATCTTCCAAAATTAGAAGAAAGGAAATCAACTTCTGAAACCACTTTAAATACCGCTAGAATTACAAAAGATGTTTCTGGCTTGGTTACTGGTATAAAAACTAAATTTGAATGTTTACAAGTTTCAATGCCACCTTTGATAATGTTTAAAATGGATGAAAATAAATTAAAATCAAAATAAAGACCGTTTGCTTATCAAATTTATAAAGACATAAAATGATATTCTTTAATTGTTCGGAGGTATTCAGAAGACAGATTTATTATATCAATTGAATGTTAATTATCCTCTAGGAGAGCCTTTAGAATTATCAATACTTTGATTCTATTTTTTTCAATTATTGTGAAATATAAAAAATGCCAAATTGACAAAAAGTCAATTTGGCATTTTTAAAACTTATTTTTTTATACGTTTTACTTTAGAGCCGTATATGGTTTTCCAGTCATTTTTCATAGAAACTGGAATCCAATTGTAACGTTTAC
>CAJOQX010000250.1 GCA_905236865.1 Candidatus Rifleibacteriota bacterium | reverse complement strand
CTGACAAAAACGGAACTTAGTCTGGCAAAATTTGGAATTATAGCTAATCTTACTAAAAACGGCAGTTACTTTGTCAATTGACGAAAAGTGTCAATTGCTTAATTGAAAAGTTAATAGATTTTGAATTACGTCCTCTTAAATTAACAAAATAATTCAATAACAAATACCTATTGACTTGGTAGGTAATTAATGATAGCATTCTCTATGCTAATTATATAAGATATTACGACAAACCGCATAAATAAATATTTTATATGATAGTCAATGATTTTTGAAAGTCCATAATGGCGACCATAAATTTAAAGATTCTTTTTATTTATGCGTTTATCTAATTATGGAAAATGAAAGGAAAAATAAATGCAAATTTATACTTCTGCAGACCAATTAATAGGAAATACTCCACTTCTTGAATTGTCAAACATAGAAAAAAAAGAAAACTTAAAAGCAAAAGTTTTCGCAAAATTAGAATATTTCAATCCTGCTGGTTCTGTAAAAGATAGAATCGCAAAAGCTATGATAGACGATGCTGAAGCGAATGGAAAACTTACTGCTGATTCTGTAATTATAGAACCTACAAGCGGTAATACAGGTATTGGTTTGGCTTCAGTAGCTGCTGCTCGTGGCTATAGAATGATTCTTGTCATGCCAGATACTATGTCTGTAGAACGCAGACAGTTAATGAAAGCTTACGGTGCAGAAATTGTTTTATCTGATGGAAAGCTTGGCATGAAAGGTGCAATAGCTAAAGCTGAAGAACTAGCAAAAGATAATCCTCATAGCTTTATTCCTGCTCAATTTGATAATCCAGCAAACCCCCAAGCTCATATTAATAGCACTGGTCCAGAAATATACAGAGATACTGATGGAAAAGTTGATATTTTTGTAGCTGGTGTTGGAACAGGTGGCACTCTTACAGGTGTTGGAGAATATTTAAAGAGTAAGAATCCTGAAATAAAGATTGTTGCAGTTGAGCCAGAAACTTCACCTGTTTTGTCTAAAGGCGTTTCAGGACCTCATAAGATTCAAGGTATTGGTGCGGGTTTTGTTCCAAAGGTTTTGAATACAAAGATTTATGATGAAGTAATAGCTGTTGCCAACGAAAATGCTTTTGCTACAGGTAAGCTGATTGGACGTTCAGAAGGTATTTTAGTCGGTATATCTTCAGGAGCAGCAGCCTATGCTGCTATTCAATTAGCTAAACGCTCTGAAAATCAAGGTAAAAACATAGTTGTTCTTTTACCAGATACTGGTGATAGATATTTATCTACACCTTTGTTTGCGGATTAATATGAAGATTTCTACTCGTGGACGTTATGCCATAAGAGTAATGATAGATTTGGCAGAGCATAACGATGGCGGTTATACTGCTATGAGAGAAGTTGCAGAACGCCAGCAGATTTCTCTTAAATATTTAGAGAGGATTTTGCCTGTTCTTGTTTCTGCCAAACTTATCGAAGGTATTCAGGGAAAAGGTGGCGGTTATAGATTAACTAGAAAGCCAGAAGAATATTCTATAGGTGAAATTCTTGTTTTGACAGAAGGAGATTTGGCACCTGTCGCTTGTTTAAGTTGCAAAGGAAAGTCTTGTGATAGGAAATATATTTGCAAGACTTTGCCAATGTGGAAAGAGCTGAGTTTATTGATTAACAATTTTTTTAACAATAAGACAATTGCGGATCTAGTCAACCAATAATAAAAAGGACAATTCCACTTGCTCAAAACTAATATTATGTGTTATTTTTTCTAAACCTTTGGAGGAAAAATAATATGCTAATTGATGAAATAGAAGTTCAAGGTGCTTCGCTTTCTTTTAAATGTCTTAGTCTAAAAATTGAAGATATAGAAAAAACTTTCAACACTATTATGGAAAATGGTGATATATTCGATACTGAAGCTGGAACACCAGGATTCCATGATTGTGACTGTGATAGAGGGGTTATCAGAGGTTTTTATTCTAATCTAGCTTCTTTTAATGTGGAATTTTATAAAGAAGGCTTGATGACAAAAGAGGAGTTTAAACGCATTGAGAGCGTAGAATTTTTAATTACTCCAGAAAGAATATATTTGTTTGGCAAACCAGGTCCATCAAAACTTATTGAAATGGCTCTTTCAGCCGCCACAGGTGAGCACGTAGAAAAAATAGAATTTGATACTCAATGTATGAATTTGGTTCAGAGTAGATTAACGGTAATGAAATCGATAGTAGTAGAAAATCCAAAGGACAAAGAAATCCGTAGAGCTAGGCTTTCTGGTCACATGGAAGACTACGAATCTTACAATATTGTTGAACCAAATAATTATGATATTAATTCAATTAGCGGAATTATAGAAACTCCATTGGGAGCTATGAAACTTAGTGTTGATAAAAAGGGCAAAGTTGGTTTAGGAGTTAAGAAAGGTCTTATTATTAATCGAGATAATTTGAATTGGATAATGGATTTAATAACAAGCGATGCTGGTCCAGCTCCAATAAACACATTAGTTGAAGGAGCTTCTGAAAAACCCCCATTCTAAATTAGAAAATATGAGAAATATAATTGAAGAATTAAAAAAGTATAAAAGCATCTGTTTTTATCCTTCTTGTGGTACTGATTTTAGCGATATAGATTATTTTTGTTCTGGTTGTTTGCCACGAGAAGAAAGGAAAAAAGAATCAGCTATAGCAGAACCTTGGAATAAGAGTTTTCTAGAACCAGAAGTATTTGTACATAGTGACGTCAATTTCTATATGGAATTTGAAGCAGGCGAAGAATTAGATTTAAACGAATATGGAATAAATAGCAAATACAAAATACTTGAATTTAACCAACTAGAAACAATAAAAAAGCCTAACAGAATCAACAACAATTTGCCATTTAGTGGTCAGATTTTTGAATATAAAATAAAAGTTTGGGAAAAGGAAAAACCAATTGTTCTTTTTTTCTGTCTTTGTGAAAATGAATATCTGATTTCTCAAATATTTTTGGCAAATAAAATCCCTATTGCTTATATTTGGTCTAAAAACTGGAATGGTGGAAAAACTTACGGAACTTGGTTAGCAAGAATTGCGAAACAATTAGGAGTTAAATATTTTTATACGGATTGGCTTTGTTTACCAAATTTTAGAGGGGAGCCATCTAATAAATCTGTCTATGAAAAATATCCTGAATTAAAAGCAAATAATATTTCAAAATTAGAGAGAACCGACAATCACTGGATAGAAGAAGGTGCACATGGTTGGGTTGATGAGTTTGTGGTAATTTAATGACTTTGGTGGCGAGTTAGGTAAAATTTATCTATAATTTTAAATAGAGAGTCAAAATATATAGTCAATTAGCTGTGTTTTCTTTTTTAGTTAATAAAGCTTAAACCATTGTCGATAACACAGAACGATGTACTTTATCAATAGTTATCTTGCTACGCTTTTTATAGAACTTTTCGTTAGAAATAGTTTAATTAATTAGCTGTAGTTAAGTTTTATATAATTATTGTTTTTGTTGTAATGAAGAGTCAATAAACAGAGTTTCTAATTGTAAGGATAAAAAGATGTTGAAAAGAATATTTGCATTTACTCTTATTGCTATCTTGTTTGCTAGTGCTAATCTTAATGCTCTAGATCCATTAGCGATGCTTGAAGATGGAAAAAGAGCTTATGATTTGGCTAATTGGGAAGAAAGTTTAGAAATTCTGCAACGTTTTATGGATTTATGGCCAGAACATGAAAAATTTAGCGAAGCTTTGTATTTTCATACTCTTGCATCGGCTAAATCTATCGAATCAAGAACAGAAGCATACCGTATTTCTATAAGCAAAGACCTAGAAAACGCTATAGCAAGTTTATCATTAGAATTACCAGATATGGATGCAAGTGAAGCTAAAGTTGCTTTGATGATAGCTAAAAGTCCAAATAAACCAGAGCTTTGGAAAGAATTAACAAAACTTACTCCTTCTGAATTAAAGCATTATCTTGCTAGAGGTTGGTATCCCAATCCTACAGTCCATCCAATAGACACTTTAAATTGGGCCAAGTATAGGTTAGCGAATGACGCAGATATTGATTCTGAAACAAAAGCAAATATAGGCATAATAAAATTAAGTGCTCTTTGGAAAATAATGCTTTCACCATTAGTAGCTGAAAGTTTAGAAGAACAATTAAAAAAAGAAAATGCTTTTCCTTTAAACAAAGTTTTTAAGGAAACGCTTAACGAAGCTTTTAAAAATGGAAATCCAGAACAAAAGAGGAAAATAGCTATTTACGGTTATCATTTTGATTATTTTTATAACAATAATTTAAATACAGGCAAAAAAATTAAAAGTTTTTGGTTGCGTTATTTAAAATCAAGAGGTATTTCAACTGAAAATGCTTGGTGTCCATAATGAAAGCAAAAAAAATAGCGTCAAAATCTAATTCGTCAACTTCAAATAAGAAAATATGGCCAATAATACGAAATATTCTCATTATTGTACTAATTATTGCGATATTTATATTTTTAATTTATTTACCAAATGTTACTTCTGTCGATTTTGCTACATTAAGAGAGAATGTAAGCAATTATGGAATAAAACAAACTAGTTCTAACAATACGAAAAATGTTATGACAGGTATACCTCAAACTGCTTCAGAAACAGAAAAGCTAAAAAAAATTCAAGAAGAACGTTCTAAATATGTAAGTGAAAGCAGAGCAAGCGTGTTTGTTGAATCAGCTATGAATGATTATTATAAAGGTGAATACAAAGATGCTATTAGAAGACTCGAAAGAGCTATAATATATGACCCTAGTAATTACATTGCTTATAAATTATGTGGTCAAATATATTTTGAACATAATCAATACAGAAAAGCCTATAATATGTTAGAAAAAGCAAATCAGTTTCCAAATGATGACAAAACATTAGCAAGAGATATAGAGGTATTAAGGAAGTTACTTAGATACAGTAGAAATGAGATTGATACACTTAGACATACCGTTCATAAAAATCCAAACAATAAACTCGCACTAGCACAGTTAAAAGAACTTGAAGAACGAGTTCAAGAATGATTCTTGTTTATAGGATTTCAAATAACATTTTATAAAACAGATATAAATTAAGATATTGTTATATTGTTAATTATAATAATTAGATTTGAATAATAAAAATATCAATGATATAATATAGGGACACAAATTTATTTGGAGGCTTTATGACTTTAGAACATCAGCGTTTCGGCGCTTTATTTGTTATTCTAATATGTTCAATGCTTAGTATGGGAGAATGCTATGCACAACCAATGTTGCCACCTAATGCAGAATTAGTTCCAACACCATCAGGAGTTAAAGGTAGTCCAAAAGATATTTTAGCAGAAGTTTCAGATATTAAGATTACAAGAGAAATGTTTGACCGTGAAATTGCAACTTATAAACAAGTCGCTAATCAACAAGCTGCTGCACAATTATCTACTTTAGAAGGACGCCAAGACTTTCTTGACCAGTTAGTCGAAGTTACCATGTTTCAGAAAAAAGCTGTCCTTGAAGGTTTAGATAAAACTCCAGAATTTAAAAATGATTCACGCAATGGTGCAATAGTTGCTCTTTCTATGGAAAGAATGAGAAAAATTCTTGACGGAGTAACTGTTGACGAAGCTAGTTCAAAAAAATACTACGAAGACAACAAGAAAAATTATACAGAACCAGACCAGTATCACTATTTCCAAATATCTACTGATAAAAAGGAAAAAGCTGAAGCTATTGCTAAAGATATAAATTCTGGCAAATCTTTTATTGAAATTGCTAAAGCTTCTTCTATTGATGATACAAAAGATAATGGTGGAGATAGAGGTTTTGTGGTTCTCGATGATTTAGCACCCGAAATTGCTTCAGTATTACAAAACCTTAAGACAGATAAAATTTCTAATCCTATTGCTATAGCGGATGATTTATATGTAATAGTGAAGTATACAGAAAAGAAAGTTGGTAATGTAAAATCTTATGATACTGTTGCCGCTCAAATTAGACGAGAAATAGCAAGTTCAAAACAAATTGAAGTTTTTAAAGCTGAAATAGATAGGTTAAAGAAACTTTATCATTTTTCTTTTGACAGTAAGGCTGCAGAAACTATTCGTAAAGAAAGCCTAACTGATGCAGAAAAGAATACTGTTCTTGCCAAATATGACGGTGGAGAAATAAAAGTAGTAGATATATATAAAGATTTAGAACAAATTCCAAGTTTTATAAGACCCCAAGTATTAGGCGGTGAAGGTTTGAATGATTTCTTGGAACAACATTTTGCTAGAGTTCTTTCTCTTGTTGATGCTGAAAAGAATTATGACGCATATATGAAAGAAAATCCTAGAATTGCTGATGATATAGCAAGAAGAACACTTGTAAAATTGTTGTTCGATAAGGTTCTCGGTCCAGACAAGGTGTTTGTTTCTGAAAACGAACTAAAAGATTATTATATTAAAAATATAGCAAATTTTGCTTCACCAGCTCAAACTCATGCTCATCATATACTTGTGAAAGATGAACAAACAGCTAAAGATTTACTAGCAAAATTAGAAAAAGATCCAACTAAGTTTGAAGAAGTAGCAAAAGCTTCTTCGACTTGTCCTTCCAAAGAAAATGGTGGTGATTTAGGACATTTTACCGATGGACAAATGGTTTCTGAGTTTGAAGATGCTTGTAAAAAAGCTGAAATAGGTAAAGTAGTTGGTCCAGTAAAAACTGATTTTGGTTATCACCTAATAAGAGTTGATAATCGTATTCCAGCAGGTACTATGCCTTTTGATAAAGTTCAAGAAAACATCAAAAAGCAATTGCTTCCTCAAAAGCAAAAAGAAGTATTTGATGCTTATGTTGAATCTTTACGTAAAGAATTTAATGTAAAGGAATATATCGAAAACTTATAATATGTGTAAAATTTCTAAACCCGAGAATGTGGAAGGGCTAGTGGAAAAAATATCATCAAAAAAATCTCTCGGAGGACTCATGCAGATTTATTATATAGTAGCTGCATTGGTTGCCATTGCAACAGGAATTATTGGCTATTTTATTGCTAAAGCTAGCGAGAAAAAGAAAGCTGATGGGATAGTCGCAGCGGCAAAGCAGCAAGAAAAAGATATTCTTGAAGAAGCCAAGAATAATGCTTTACGAGAAGTTCAAAAAGCCCAGAAAAAGGCAAAAGAACTTAGAGATAAAGAATTAAGTGATAGGAAAAATTCTGAACGTGAACTTCAGAAAAAACGACAAGAGATAGAAAGACAAGAATCTGCTCTTAATGCAAGGATTGAGAAAGCTGATGCTAGGTCTGAAAGTCTTGAAAAGCGTGCCGATGATCTTCGTGAAAAAGAAGCAGAACTTGAAAAACTAAAACGCGATAGCGAAGATTTGATTGAACAGCAAAAGAAGGAACTAGAAAGAGTTTCCTGTCTGACACCAGAACAAGCAAAAGAGCTTCTGATGAAAAAATTGGAAGATGAGCTTCAATATGAAATTGCATTAAAAATAAATGAAGCTGATCAGAAAATTAAAACAGAAGCAGATAAAAAGACTCGTGAAATATTAGCTACATCAATTCAACGATGTGCAACAGATCATACTATTGATCCAATAGTAACTGTTGTAGAACTGCCAAGTGAAGAAATGAAAGGCAGAATAATAGGTCGTGAAGGGCGTAATATTAGGGCTTTTGAAAATCTTACAGGTGTCGATGTGATAATTGACGATACGCCAGAAGCAGTTGTTCTTTCATCTTTCGATCCTATTAAACGTGAAATAGCTCGTGTTACATTGGAAAATCTTACTCTTGATGGCAGAATACATCCAGCTAAGATTGAAGAAATGTATGAAAAAGCTCAAAAAGAAGTTCAGCTTAGAATAAAAGAAGCAGGTGAACAAACGATGCTTGCTTTGGGTATTCAGAGTATTCATCAAGAACTCATCGAAATTGTAGGTCGTTTGAATTACAGAACTTCTTACGGTCAAAATGTTTTACAACATTCAATAGAAGTTGCAAATTTGGCTGGGAATCTAGCTGCTGAAATAGGAGCAGATATTCAGTTAGCAAGAAGAGCTGGTTTATTACATGATATTGGTAAAGTAATCGAAAGCGATGAAGGCAACCATGCTAAACTTGGAGCTGATTTTGCAAAGAAATATCAAGAATCACCCAAAGTAGTTAATTGTATAGCTGCACACCATGAAGATGTACCTTTTGAAACTCCAGAAGCTGTTTTGATATCTGCCGCTGATGCTATTTCTGCTTCACGTCGTGGAGCAAGAAGTGAATCTTTGGAAGCTTATATCAAACGTCTTGTTGATTTGGAAACAATAGCTAAAGGATTTAATGGTGTAGCTTCTGCTTATGCTATTCAAGCTGGTCGCGAAATAAGAGTTATGGTAAGTCCTGAAGATGTTGACGATGTAGCAGCACCTAAACTTTGCCGTGACATTGTAAAGAAAATCGAAAGTGATATGGAATATCCTGGCCAAGTTAAGGTTGTTCTTATCCGTGAAACTCGTAGTGTTGAAATAGCACATTAAAACTATTAGGATTAAGTTCTGAAATAAACATTATTTCTTAAAAGTAGATGTGTTTATTTCTGAAAAAAGAGATTAGAGGTAAGAATTAAGAGGATTGGCTAGTCTACAAACTATCGAATAATTTAACTTTTTGTTAGTTTGTTTTTCAAACAATTCTCTAACCTCTAGTCTCTTTTTTTATAATCTTTGAAAGAATTTTTTGTATTAAGATTAACAATATTAGTTAAAATATTATATATACTAATTATAGACTATGAAATTATTAATGCTTGGTGATATTTACGGAAAAACAGGTCGTGAAGCAATAATTCAACTTTTACCTGATTTGAAGAAAACTTATAATCCTGACTGGATAATTGCTAATGGAGAAAATGTTACTGCAGGAAATGGATTATCTGCAAAGCATGCGAAACAATTAAAAGAAGCTGGTATTGATATATTAACAACAGGAAATCATATCTTTTCAAGATTGGATTGGCCTGAAGTTTTAACTAATAATGATTATATTTTAAGACCGCACAATCTTGCATCAGAAAATGATGCAGGAACAGGTTGCAGGATTTTTACCAAGAAAGATAAAGGAAGTATTGCTGTAATAAATCTTGCAGGAAGAGTATTTATGGAAAACTGTTCTTGTCCATTTAATACTTTTGATAAACTCTATAGCACAATTCCACAAGACATTCCATTAATAGTAGATTTTCATGGCGAAGCTACTTCTGAGAAACTTTCATTTTTTTGGTATGTAAACGGAAGAGCTTCTATAGCCTATGGAACTCACACTCATGTTCAAACTTCAGACAAAAGGATATTGCCTAATGGAAATACTGGTGTTTTAACAGATTTAGGAATGACTGGTGCTTTAAATGGTGTAATTGGTGTTGATAAAAATACAGTTATAGGAAGATTTATAACTGGTTATTCTGAAAAATTTTTATGTGCTAGCGGACCTGGGAAAATAGAAGGACTCTACGCAGAAATAGAAGGCAAGTTTCCTGTGAAACTTGAGCTCGTAAGAAAGATATCTACAATTCAACAAGAAACAAAACGTAATTAGTAACAGCTCAATAAATTGAGATTTTCCTAAAGTTGAGTTACTATCATCAAAAAAATTATTAGTAAAAAATAAAGTTTGCGTTTGCCCTATTAGAATAAACTTGACATTGTTTCTAAAATTATTGAGCTAACATTATATTTACAAGTTTGATATAGCTACTTTTGGGAAACTGTTGCTGAAGCATTTTGGCTACACGTTCAGCTTCTAGGCGATTACCTAGTTCGGCAAGAATTCTAATGAGATAATAAAGCGAACCTTCCTTTACTGCTTGATTATTTGTTGTTTCATAAGTTTTTTTGAAACCAAAATAAGCACTAGTAATAAGACCTGTTGCGTATTGGGAGTAGGCACTTAAAAATTCGTATCTATCCACTGGAATATTCTTTGGGTCTGGTTTAAATTGTTTTAATAAGTATAAAGCTCCTTGGGGATTACGCTCTTGAATATAACATTCTGCTAGCAAATAAGCTGCTTTTTGAAACTCGCTATTGCTTAAACCACCATAAAGAGCGTCTGTTAAAGCAAGTCTTGCAGAAAGATATTCGCCTTCGTCAAAGAACTTAACTCCTTTAAGCATATTTTCTCTAGCTGTAGATGGGCGTGTATTGGCAATTAAAGTATTTTTTATAAATTGGCTAGAATACTGATTCATAACTTCTTCTGTCAAACCGTTAAAACAAACAGAAAGTTCTTGATTTACATTTCCAGATTTCATCAACTTTTTTATAAAACGATGAAAAGCGTTTACGCCAAAAGTCTTAACTAAGAAGCTTACTTTTAAGTAATTTTCAACATATTTTTCTAATGAGATAGGATTTCCGTGAATGTTTTCATCTTCACCGCCAATAGCATTAATATCGAAGCCTTTACGAGTAAGAGCCTTAATTCTTGCTAAACCCTGGTCAGCAGTGTGTACTGCCGTACCCTCTTTAACCCACATAGGAAGTATATCATACTCTCTAAGTCCCATACAGTCAGCCATTATAGCATGAGTCATTTCATGAGTCATTTCTTCAGCCAAAGTTGCCTGACCGTTAATGAGGAAATCTAAATCTAAGTGAATATAATGAACTAATGTTTTGTTTGCTGTTCTAATAGATTGTCTTTTACCTCTAAGTCTGAAACCTTTATAAGTTAGATTATCAGAGAATAAAACAACAACGTTCATTTGTTCTCTTACTGGAATTCCTAATGCTCTGTTAATTTTCAGAAATGATTCCTGATAGACGAATGGTAAATCAGCCATTATTTTTGCAAAACCTGGATGACTTCGAAATTGTCCGTTATAGCTAGTGTCAATGTGTAAAACAGCGAAAGCAGGGGACACACAAAGAAGAAAGAAGAAAGTTAAAATGAGAAATAGTTTTTGTTGTAGTTGGTAGTTATTGTTTTTATTGTTCATCCCGACCACTTATTTTATCTTCATTTTTTCTTCGGCTCTTTTTCGAGCTTCAGTTATTTGCAGAACAAGACTTTTATTCATTGCCACTTCTGGTTTAACAATCATTTTATCGTAAGTTTCTATCGGATTGTTTAGTAAATCCATTTCATTAAGTATAGCTGCTCTATGAAAATCTATTTCAGGCATCATTTCGTTTTTTTCATCATATAAACGATTAATAGTTTCTAAAGCTTCTGGAAATCGTTCGTTTTTATAGTAAGCCCAAGCGAGTGTATCTATAAGACTTACAGAATTAGGCATTAATGCAAAGGCTTTTTCTGCAAGTTCCATTGCTATAAGCAAATCTTGATTGTTAATCAATAAAACGTAAGCAAGATTATTTAAAATTGTTGGGTTATTTGGATTAATTTCTAATGCCTTTTTATAAGCAATTATAGAATCTTTGTAGTTGGTCTTTTTTAAATTTAGATTTCCAAGATATTCCCACAAATACATATCGTCTTTTGCTATAGATGCAGCTTCTGATGCCATTCTTATAGAAAGTTCATAGTTTCTGTTTATATCATGTTGTACACTCAAATAATATTTATATAAAGGTGATTCTGGTTTTAGGGTAGAAGCTTTTTCTGCTAAGTTTAATGCTTCTGTTTCTATTTCTGGAGAAAGTGTGGTAAGAAGCTGATCATCGCCTTCTGTAAGAAGACAAGATTTTAAATAGTATAATTTTGCACTATCTGGATATTTTTTTATGCCATTATCAAGACAAGCTTTTGCTCTATCTTTTGCCGATATTCTAATTAATAATTCGCTTACCAAAGCTGTTTTATCTGACATTTTGGTATAATAGACTCCGATAGCTGTTATAACCATAAATATAAATATAAACCAAAGATAAAAATGAGAATAGATTCTATTTTTAGTTATATTTTTAAATAGTTGAGGATTATTAAAAACTTTAGCTTTTGCTGAAATAGCTATTGTTTCAACTAATTGAACAACTGCGAAGACAAATGAAAGCAACATAAAATGATTTTTAATTATATTGGTAGGGCCTGATTGGTAATAGAAATCTTCTAAATACAAGTTTTCTATGGCAAAAACAGCAAATAAAGTTATAATTGCATTTATAACAGCCGTGATACTTGCTTTAAAAAAGCTATCTGGAGCAGGTTTTACTCTAAAAAATATTATAAAAGCACCAAACAATAAAGCACCAAAAAAGTAAATTGATATTAAGATGCCTGAAGTGCCTATTCCATAATCTAAAAAATTTGAAGAACCTAAATCATAAGTAATCCCCAAGCTGATTAATAGTAAAAAAATGGGGGTGAGAAAAAACACCTTTCTATTATATTTTATCAGCTTGGAAACGCTAGTTTTAGTGCCACAATATAGACAATAAACTATATCTTCAGGCAAATCATAGCCACATTCAGGACATTTTTTCAATGTTATTTTACCTCGTGAAGTTCTCCAACAAAGCTTTTTTGCATCATAGAATCTATGCTTTGCAAATCGTCAGTCTGTCCTAAAACCCACATAAGTTTAACCATAGTAGTTTCAGGAGTCATATCCATTGCAGGGATTGCACCAACGTCAAGAGCTGCTCTGCCTACTTGATATAGTTCCATTTCTGTTGAACCAAGGATACATTGAGTGCAGACAACAACAGGAACATTTCTTTCTATTGCAGATTTTATTGCAGGTATAATATTTATATTGTCATCAGTAGGTAGATTGCCAGCACCATAGCCTTCAATGACAATACCAGAGTGACTTTGAGCAAGATAATCAATAATTTGTGGCTTTATTCCAGGATAAACAGGAATCATAGCTATATCATCTTTCAAAAAAGCTCTAAGCAAAGGTTTCTTCTTACTTCTAAAGTGAGCAGAATCGTCATATTTAATTGAAAGCCCTATAGTTCCAAGAGGGTTTTCGTTTACAGAAACGAAAGCTTGCATATCGAAAGCGGATACTTTTTTTGCCCTTGTTCCTCTAATAATTTGAGAACCAAAGACAATTACGACTTCAGCAAGATTAGAAATAGCTACTCTAACAGCATTAATAAGATTAGAACGCCCATCTGAACCTATTTCTTCTAGTGGCACTTGAGCCCCAGTTATGACAATAGGCTTGTTTAGCTCTTGAAGCATAAAAGAAAGAGCTGCACTCGTGTAACACATTGTATCTGTGCCATGAGCGACAACAAAGCCATCAAAATCTTTCATTCTTTGGAAGATAGCCTTTGCTATTTTAAGCCATTCAGAAGGTGTAAAGTTGCTTGAATCAATATTGACAATAGGAAGTATTTCTATTTCAGCAAGTGAGCTAAGTTCTGGAATAGCCTTTATCAAGCTTGCTGCATCTTCGCATGGTTGTAAAGCACCATTTGTATTTTTTAGCATAGTAATAGTGCCACCAGTTGTAAGCAAAAGAACTTTTGGTTTTGTTATTGTTTTATTTTGTTCTAACATTTCATTCTCTATTAGAATAGGTATTCTAAGCCAAAATTAAGTTCTTCGTGATCTGCTGCATCATCGACTCTTAATTCGAAAGTTATATGTTCGTTGATTAAATATCTAGCTTTAACTCTTATTTGGGTATCTTTTGTGTCGATAACATCAAGACTTAAACCTAAATCTTTAGACAACTTATAATCGACACCAAGACCTACTTTAGATCTGATTAAACCTGCTCTCTTGATAAACTTAGTATTGGCATCTCGTGCCAACATAACGTTGGTGTCACTTTCGTTACCAACATCTTCTAAGCCGAGTCTGAAGAAATAGGTTTCATTTGGATAAATATCAACATAAATATCAGAAAGCATATCTTCTGTAGGCTTATGATATCTGAGCAAATATTTGAAGTCGATTCTTGTTTGCTGTATGTTCAAGAATACCTTATCGACAGCTTTTGTAAGTTTGTGAGCATCGTCTAAAGTTGTGCTAATCTGTTTTCTAATGTCTTTATCTATTACTATTTCTTTAACTTCTTTGGTTATGTCTTTAACGTTATCGGAAGCGTCTTTAAGAGATTCTACAGTTTTGCGAACATCTGTAGTCAACTTGTCATTTTCGCTCAACTTAGCAATCATATCATCAAGTTTTGCTGTAGAAGATTTAATGTTAGCAACTATGTCATGAAGATTCTGTTTGTTCGAACCTGTAATATTGTTGAGGTTATCACTAATTTTCTTGAAGTTTTCAACAATTTTAGACAAATCTTGACGATTCTTTTCTATTTCATCATTTACGTTATTTAGAATCTTATCTAAGCTTTCAATAATATGGTCACTTCTATTTCTAAGGGAAACAGTAATTTCGTTTATGTTATCAGAAGCATTTCTAGCATTTCTGAACATAGTTCTTGTATCTTCTTTAAGGTCAGGATCGCCAATTATGTCTTTTGCAGAATTTGTAAGTTCTTGCAAACGTTTCAGTAGCATACTTCCCTGTTCAATAAGTTCATCCATTCGAACAGGGTCAGTACCAGCAATTATTTCACCATCGGCGACATAAGGAGATGTATAGTCACGAGTAGGCATAATTTCAACATATTTTTCACCCATTAGACCTGCAGATGAAATTGTGAAAGTGCTTTTTCTTCTAATATGGTGTTTTTTGTCTGAAATATAAGCGTGAACATAAACTTGGTCGTCAACTATTTCTATTGATGTAACTTTACCTATTTTAACACCAGACATAGAAACATTTGAACCTTTGCTTAAACCGTTAATAGCATAAAAACTTATGGTAAAATTATAGCCTCTTTCCGTAAAGCTGAAATCGCCTATAACGTAGACCATATAAATAAGGACGGCTGTTGTTAGTAATGTCATTAAGCCGACTTTTAAATTCTGATTCATTTGTTTTGTCTCCTATTAACGTCTATTAAAGCAAAGTCATCGGTCCTTGTGATTCGCCTTTTATAAATTGTTGAACCATTGGATTCGGTGAGTTTAGTATTTCTTCTTTTGTTCCTATTTCTACAATCTGCCCACCATAATGCAATGCAACTCTGTCGCATATACGGAAAGCGGATTTCATATCGTGAGTAACTACTATAGATGTTACACCTAGTTTTTCTTTTAAACTAAGATGAAGTTCGTCAATTGCTGAAGTCATGATTGGGTCTAGCCCTGTTGTTGGTTCATCATAAAGTATTATTTCAGGTTCCATGGCAATAGCTCTGGCAAGCCCGACTCTTTTTCGCATACCTCCAGAAAGCTCTGAGGGCATAAGATAGTTTGTGCCTGGCAAACCGACCATTTCAAGTTTTTCTGAAACTAGATGATGCAAAGCTAGCTTAGAAAGCTTAGTATGACGTTTCAATGCAAAAGCAATATTATCCTCAACATTTAAAGAGTCAAATAAAGCTGCTGATTGGAAAAGCATACCCATTCTCATTCTCAACAAATCTAATTGATTAGCATTATAAGTTGTAATATCTTCTCCGTCAATAAAGACTTGACCACTATCTGGTTTCAAAAGTCCAATTATATGTTTGAGCAAAACACTTTTTCCACAGCCAGAAGGACCAAGTATTACAAGTGATTCGCCATCGTATATTTTGAGGTTAACCCCTTTTAATACCTGTTTCGGACCAAATCTTTTGTGAACGTTAGAAACTATAATCATTATTGTAAATATGCTGATGTAAAATTAGTAATACCAACAGTTAAGAAGAAGTTAACAGCAATTATAAGCATAATAGCGATAACAACTGCACTTGTAGTGCTTTTCCCAACACCTTCGGCACCGCCTTCTGTTGTGAAGCCTTTATAACAACCAATAATCGATATTATTCCACCGAATATTACAGCTTTTAAAAGACCTCCCAACAAATCCTGAATTTTTAATAAATATAAAATAGAATCTTTAAAAGATTCAAATGTTAGACCAACTTGATAAACTGCAGTAATTGAACCACCAACCATTCCAAAAGCGTTAGATACAACTGTTAGCAAAAAAAGCATAAATGTGCAAGCCCAGAAGCGAGGAACAACTAAATAATCTACAGGATTCGTAGCCATTGTTTCTAAAGCATCTATCTGTTCTGTAATTTTCATTGTTCCTATTTCTGCCGCCATAGAGCTACCTATACGACCTGCAACTACTATTGCAGTCATCAAAGGAGCTATTTCTCTTGTCATAGAGAGAGCAACAACACCACCAACATAGCTTTGAGCACCCATATTTGCGAACTGAAAACCAATTTGAACAACTAAAACAGCTCCTAGTGCAAAACCACTTATAGCAACCATCATAAAAGAATCTACACCAATTATAGACATTTGGTTAATCAGGTTTTTAAAGCTGAATTTGCCATTTCTTAAGCTTTGAATAGTCCAGTAAAATGTTTGCATTAGCAGAATCGTCTGTTCTCCTGCTGCCTCAATAAAGGATTTTATCATCTTACTCCTCGCTTAAAGTCAGTGTCGTATCGACTCTGCCTGTAACAACTTGATTTGTTGGTTGAATTTCATAATCTTTATTGTTCATTTTAAGCTTTTTATTTTCATCACCATCAATTGTTATCTGAAATAGTATATCAGAATTTTTCGGTGAGCTAGCCCAATTTCTTATAACTGATGAAAAATCAAGAGCAACGTTTTCTTCAGATTTGAAGGAGCTAGTTTTAGAATCTTTGGATTCTGCTGTCGCATCTAGGTCTTCAATCTTGCTATTCAAGCCAAATACTGAAAGAGTCAAAGTTTCTTTTCCTATATCTTGAGGAATAGGCAGTTTGACTTTTCTAATAAATTTTGGTTCTCTAAAAGGTTTTAAAGTCACTTCTACGTCTAAAACTCCTCCACTAGAAATAGAAGAATTTTTAACTTCGACTTTTTCTATAGATAAAGTTCTGCGTTTCTTTTCTATTTCTATCTTTAGAAGGATTCTTGTAGGCATAACTTCATCATATTCGCTTTCGCAAATCATATCTACAAGACTTGTAACTTCGTTTGTAATTACTTGGCAAATATCCGATTTAGAATAGAAAAGGTTTTCTCGTCTAAAGCTGTAGTTTTCACCGCTCTTACTTGCACAATCCATTGATATACTCATTAGAGCTGTTCCAGGTCCTTCTCTGTCTATTCCACCTTCTAAAGCTTGCATTATTGTTGTGTCTAAAACTGTATTCAAAACAGAAATATCTCTTACAACTTGATAATTGATACTTCTTTCTTGTCCAATATTTTTATCGTTAATATCAATTTTGATAGGAATCATTGCTGGTAATTTGCCTATTACAGCACTTATCCCTTTTTCTCTGTCTTGTTCTACAGTTCCAAGCATTTCTGTAGGAGCACCAATTTTAAATGGCATTTGAACGCTACCAAAAGAATGATGAATGAAAGCACCAGACAAGAGAAACGAAACATTGCCTTTTTTTAAGAATGAATGTGCTAAACCTAAAATTCGGTTTCCATCTCTATGAGTAAGAGTACCTATTGTGGTAACATTTATATCACCTCTAGCTAATTGTATGCCTATTGACGAACCAGGTTCATAATAGTCTGGTGAAATAATGGCATAATATCCAGAAGCTTCATCTTTATTAGAATCTGAAACAACAACATTTTTACGATTTAATCTAGCTTTTAAGCTTTCTGAAACTCTATTTTTTACGTCATCTATTCTTAATTCAGTTGCTGCTTGTGTGAAAACAGCTTCATTTTTTTGGGGAATAATAGATTTTGCTAACTCGAAAGGAGCTTCAATTATTGTGTCAATTTTGTTGCAACCCATTCTAACAGGTTCTTTCAAACGATGTTTTTGAAGACTGCCCGTTTTTACACCGTTTTTGGGTTTGTCATTTTTATTTTGATTGGGGTAATTCCAAATTTCAAGCATTTCTTCAATTGGTGTTACCAAACCGACAGTGTGATCTGTCATAAGCCATCCAGAACTAATACCACCAACAAGTTTATTGTCTATATATACAGGGCTTCCGCTCATTCCAGCAGCAATTCCGCCAGCTCTTTTTATAACATCACCACTGACTCTTACTAATACTGATTTACCATTAGTAAGGTTACTTTCGTTTATTTTGTTATTTGCACAAATGCCTAGAACTTCAACATCAAATTTTTCTATTTTTCTACCAGAAATGACGGTTTTGCCATAGCCTTTCATACCAATTTGCAAATCTTTTAAAGAAAAAAGTTCTACTTCGGCAGCAAAAGCAGGAGATATACTCAAAGATAAAACAAAGAGTATTGCCTTAATATTGGTAACTTTTATGGATTGCCACGTTACCACATATTCTTGCAATGACGTATAACTTGCGGTTTCGCAATGACGTTTAAATATACCCATAATTGTATATATAAAAGAGATGAGCCTAGTGGCTATTTTATTTTTTTGTGACGAGAATCCCATTAGAAATTCTACGCTCCGTTCCATCTGAAGGTTTGTTAATTATTTTACCATTTAAAAACATCGCTGTCGAACCACCACCGTCAAGATTGATTGCGTGCATACAACCAAGTCTTTGTAAGTATTCGGCAAGTTCGGAAAGCTTCATTCCAACACTGTCTTTTTTACGACCATCGACAGCGACTAATAATAAATCACCGTCAAAAGTCATTGCAACAGCAGTTCTAGGATGCCTTCCGTTTATAATAGAGTTGTCAAACTTTTCTTCTTTTCCATTTATACTGACTTTTCCATTAGATAAGAGTCTCGGACCGCCACAAAGTGCATGCTTTATGCGATTCCAAGGTTTGTCTATAGAATAGTCTAGTTCGACAGTCTGACCAAGTTTCAAAGAACTTAACATAGAAGATTTTAGTCCACCAGCTGAAACTACAACTCCATCTGGCGGTATAGAAGCATTTCTAGAATAAATGCCTATCACTTTACCCTTTACAACAACAAACTCTTTGCCGTTTTCATCAGTAAGAGTGCTTGCAGCATATTCTGGTGTAAATACTACCAATGAACTTCCACGTCTTGGTTGATTAACAGCATCAATTTTTAGTGATATTTTACCAAACCTTAGAGTTCCTGAAAAGTCTGGATTACCAAAAATTAATTTATTATTTTCTGTTATACCAAAAACTGACCTTTTGTACAAAGGGGAACTTATTAATTTTCTATTGATTATTAAAGTTCCTATTGGATCACCGCTCCAAGTGAAATAACTGCCGTTGATTCCAGCAATAGCTTTATTTTTTCTTGCCATTGCAGATAGGCTTTCTCTTTGAGCAAAACCTTCGTTAGCAAGGGCAGGAATAACCTGAAGATTGTTTGAAAGAGCTTCGATTCTTAAAATATGAACATCTGACCATCCTGTTCCTGATTTTCCTCTGTCATGGTAGTAAGTTAGACCTTCAGCAATTTCTTCACCTTTTCTTAAAGAGAATCGGCTCTTTTTACTTTGGTAAGGTATACATAGTTTGAAAATGCCAGTGGTATCAGAAGCAGTATAAGGATTGCCAATTTTCCCATTTGAACTGAAAAGCATTTCTGTGTATTTTTCTGTTTCATAGATTGAAGCTTTTTCAAAATTATCTTCTAGTTTTTTCTTGAGTTTTGAGTCAGACAATTTAACAGGTGTAGTAATTCTTACCATCAACAGTTGATTGCCTTGATTTTTACGAAGAATCTTAACTGGTTCTGAAATAGTTAGTTCTGCAATATCATAACTGGCTTCACGTCTAATTTTGATATCAATAACGTTTACATCTTTTTTCTTTTCTTCTTCTTTATTTTTTTTAACTATTTCTTTTGCGTTAGGTTTATATTGCGGAGCATTTTGAGGCTTTTGCAAATTTGAGTGGTCAGATAAATCAGAGTTGTCTTCATCTTCGCAATTTTCTGGAATAGGCATTTCGTCTTCTGACAATAAATCTAACTCGCTAAACTCGTAAGTTTCAGTGCTTCTTAAATCATCAAAAGCTTCTTCCGAACTTTCGTAGTCAGGAAGATTATCAAATTTGTAGCCGTTGCTCTGCATATAAGCACCAACTAGAAAGAGTTGACCGACTACAAGAAATAAGATTAAGATTTTAAAAAATCTTTTTATTTTGTTTGCCTCTATTTATGTTTATTTTTAGTTATCGACATACTTTATCATAATTTTAAATTCTTTGCATTATGTCGTTTATTATGGCAGAAAAAATTTTTTTCATAAAAGGGTATTGTACTTTAGACAATAATCATTTAATATGTTATTCAAGAACAATATTAAAGTGGTAACACCAAACTAAGTTTTGTGTGGCAAAAGCTTATCAGTCTTGGTAAGCAAAGTGAAGCTTTGCATGGTAGTAGATAACAACTATTACCTTAAAAGTTTCTACACCTTATTATAGTTGGATCTATGCCACAAGAGTTGCAAAACTCTAATAATAGGAGAAAAGATGTATTTTCTTTCTGTATTTTTTAGAAAAACAAGGCTTCTGCTTTTATCTATATTTTTTGTTTTGTTGATGAGTGGGGCAGTATTTGGGACGATATCTGGTATAAATAATTGTGGTTTTATAACGCCTGTTACTGTTCCTACAGTAGGGACTCAAGTAACTATATCAGTTCAATTTAATAGTAATACTACGGCAAACAACAATCAAGTTGCTGTTACAGCTTTTATTCCAGGTGCTATGAATGGACCTGCAAATTTAGTAGCAAATAAAACAGGTAGTCTTGTAACAGCAAATGGAAATATACAAATACAACAAGGTACTTTAGCTTATTCAACAGCAACTTGTTGGTTTACTGTTACAGACGGCGATAATAATACAAGCTCTTTATCTAGAGCTACTTCTTTTTATATTGACAATGTTAATCCGACAAGAAATGGAATGATGACAGCAACTGTTGCAGGTTCAACTTATGGTGGTCAGCAAATAAAAAGTGGACAAAAAATTGTATTAACCCAACAGACAAATGGAGCTAATGTTGAAACTATTACATTAAATATTCCTAATTTAAATATAAACAATGTGGCAATGACAAAATCAGGCACTACTTTCACATATACGATAGATAGTGTTCCTATTAATTTGGAAGGTGCTTTCCCATGTAATATAACTATGGTAAGTATAGCTGGTTTAAGAACTAATTATCAAGGGGCTGACAATACTTTAGTTTTAAATGTAGATTCTAGATCACCAACAATACAAAATGCAACAGTAACAAATACCTCTGGAAATCCTGTAGCAAGGCCTAATAATATATTGAGTTTTTCGTGCACCATTACCAATTACGACAATGATACTGTAACAGTTAATTGTACCGAGTTAAAAAACAAAGGTCTTTCTTTCCCATTGACACTAGATTATCAAGGTGGAAATAATTTTAGCAAAACATTTGTACTACCAAAGAATAATTCTGTTTATTATAACAATATGTCTTTTACTTTTACAGCAAAAGATGATGTTGGTAATACTGCATCAACAGATGTAATATATGCAGACATAATAGATTTAAGCGAATTTGAACATAAAAATGCAAAGATAGAGATATATTCAGAACACTTAAAAAAAGCTAGTGTAGCAACTTCAACTTCTCTACTTTATTTTGAGACAGAAGTAATAACTGGAAAAACAGATTTAACTACAGTTTCGGTAGATTTAGCAGAAATAGGCGGACCTGTCGATTTCCCTTTGATTTACAGCGGCTCTGGAAATAAATATATTGGAACTTATACGGCAGGTATAACTACTCAAATAGATGGTCGGTATGTAAACTTTAAAATAACAGCAAAAGACCAATATGAAACCGTCATAGACCGTTATACAACTCCAGCAATTCTAATAGATAATGTTCCACCAGTAATACAAAGTTTTACTGTAACAGGTAATACTGGTATGGCAGGTACTATTATTCACAAAGATAGAATATCTATTGATGCTGTAATTTCGGGGGCAAACGCTACCAGCAATGCTGTATCTGTAGATTTAAGCAGAATGGATAACACAGGGGTTCATTATTTAACTAGAACTTCAGAAAATAACTGGACATATAAGCATACTGTACAGAAATACCATTACGATGACTTTTTTGATTTTGTATTGGTAGCAAAAGACATTAACGGCAACAAAGCAGAATCAACAGCTAATATGCTTGTAGATAATGAACCACCAGAATATATTTCTAAAAGTAATACAATACCAGTACAGCAGAACCCACCATATATTATTATTGGTGATAGCATAACAACTAAAGTAAAAGTGAATAATTTAGAAGACGAGGTTTATGCAAGAATAGATCTTTCTGCTCTTGGTAACTATGGCGTAATGGAAATGTCAAATGACGGAATAGATGAATTTAATTACTCATTTGAAATAGCTACTGGTTCAATAAATAATGGTGCAAATTTCTATGTAACAATTATGGATAATGCTGGTAATAAAGCTGTTAATTCAGGAACTGATACAATATCTAATATCTATTTTTCTTTTCCAAACTTAGACCAAAACCCACCAGATCCTGATATGCCAGAGATAACTCTACAAAATCATACAGATACAGATGATAAATATCCAGAATATGCAAATATAAAGAAAACAATAACTTTTACTTTGCCATATACTAGAGAAACAAATAATGAAGACTCGGCAACAGCTACACTTGATGTAACTTATTTACCAAAACTAAAAGATGGCTCAATGCAATATTTGGATTCAAATTTAAATAAATTATCGCTTCCTACCATATCTAATTTAATAAATCTTACAAAAAGTGCAACCAATTATACAACAACTATAGTAGCAACCTCTTCACCTGGTTTGGCGGAAAAAAGCTTATATCAATTTATTTTCACAATGTATGATAAATCTGGTAATAGAACCAGAATAGAAAGTTATTCTGTTCCACAAGTAGACTTTAATCCACCAGTTTTAAGTTCTTTGGTTGTTGGAACAAGTGGAAGAGATCCGTTAATTATAGGAGATACCGTTTCTTTCAAAGCTTACGTATCTCAAAACGATGATGTTGCTCCAACAATAGACTTAACAACGCTAAATCCAGAACTAGGATTAGTCACATTAGAAAAAGAATCTACAGGAGTATATTCTTATAATGCGACTATTGGTACAGGTACGTTTAACAATATTAATGCGTCATGGGCAGTAACAATTTACGATGGTAAAGACAACTCAATAACTAGTTATACAAGACAAATAAAAATAGATAATAAGCCACCCGAACCTCAATCGTTCCTTGCAACAGCAGACAACATTACTTTAAACCAAAGATTAAATTACACAGAAAATTATACTGAACCTGTTACTATAGAATTAACTTCTGCTGAACAACTAACAGTAACATTCGATCTTAGTGCAATCGGAGGGGATAAAAAACAAGTTCCAACAGAAACAGACCTTGGTGGAAGCTGGAAATATTCTTATACAGCTTATACAGCACAAACGTCTGAAGAGTTTGAAGATTATAAATTTCCTGCTACAATCAGAGATTCTAATGGAAATATAGCAACAGTATATACTCAAGCGGTAAGAACAGTAGACTGCGAAGTTCCTATTATTAATGAGACTTTATGTGGAATAGAAATTAAAGAAAGAAATCCTGATTTATCTTCTCCTAAAAATGAGAATATAGTAAGAATAGGTGATACTATAACTGTCTATGCAAGTATGTCGGCTGCATTGGATGCAACAGCAACTATAGAGTTAGGTATAGACCCAGACGTAGCTACTCTGACTTATGAAATGACTTATAACAGAACAACGAAAAGACTAGAAAAAGATATAGTTATAAAGTCATCAAATGTTGTTGAAAATGGGGCAAAATGGGGCAGAATTAACAAAGAAAATTTGGCTTATATTATAAGTGCATCTGATGACGCTGGCAATATAGCAACGCCAACAGCAGGTGTAACTAGTTTTGCTGTGAAAAATATATATCCAACAATAGCTAGCTATTCATTAACTATATTACCTGATATAGAAGCAGTTGGTATATTTAATGTTGCTTCTGGAACTAATAGAGCAACTTGGGATGTATTAGTAGCAAGTGCTACATTGGCAGATGGAGCAATAATAGCAACTGCTTCATTAGATTTTAGTAATATAGGTTGGGATTCAAAATATTATCTTGCTTCTATAACAAATTCAATAGCAAATAATACTGGCACAGGAATAGATATAGCATCTTTTACCAAAGTAGATTATTTAAATGTTCCGATACCAATAACAATTTATGATGAAGCAGGTTATCCTTGTGGAGAATCAGCATCCCTAGAAATAGACACCAAAATACCAGAAATAACAAATGTTACTTATAATGGTGAAAAGCTAGTAGTTGTTTTCTCTGAAACAGTAAAAGATATAGCAAAATACCAGTGGACACTTTTAGGAAGTGCTTCTGTTCCTATTGGGGCAAATGCAAAGTTAAATTTATCTGAAACTTCAGAATTGGTTGAAAGTTGGACAGAATATTTTGAAGAAGTAGAAATAGAATTATCTACAAAAGGTAAAAAAGAAGTTGCAAACTGGGCATCGGCTCCCATATATCTTGAAGTAAAAAGAGATTCTGATATAGCTGCCGCAAAAGACCTTTATGAAAACTGGATTGCTTCTTATGCTGCTTATCCTATAACAATTACAGATTATAGTAGTCGTGAAACTCCAACAATACTTAATTTTGCTATGACTCGTGATTGGCCGAACAAAATTTATTTTGACATTAAGTTCTCGGCTGAAATGGATCCAGATACTTTAGTTGCTTCTGATGCTGTAATTTTTATTGATATACCTGCTGGAAGAACAGAATTTAATGATGTAACTTATGATTCTTGGTATGTAATTCAAAAAGAAGATACCTGTCAATGGATAGATGGAAAAGATTTAAGAATTACACTGGGCGATAATGGACGAGATTGGATAGCAACAAAACTTACGAATAATTTAAGGAGAACTCTTAAATTTGCTCAAAAATCCTCAGCCAATAGAATGATAAAGAATATTTATGATAAAGAGTTGGAATTATACACGATTTCTTCACCTATAATAATCTCTGACAATAGAGAAGTAAATCCTTTACCTGCATTAAATATTTATTCTGATCCTCAACCAATAATAAATCTTTCGGCATCTACTTTAACGCTTTATTTTACAGACAGAGTTTTGTTGTTTTCTGATGAATTTGAAACAGTCAATGAAACAGACCCATTAATGAAGATGCCTACACCTACAAATAAAAATGGTGCTAGTTATCATCTTAATAATATAACTTTGTTCAATTTGGAAAATAATCAAACTATAAGTTTAGAATGTGCTTCGATTACCGCTGAATTAAACGACTATGCAAGTTCTACAGTAAGAATAGTTTTAACAGAGAGTGATATAGAAAAGATACTAGATTACTACAATACTGCTTCAACTATAAATTGGGCACTTAAAGTAAATGCTGGATCTTTCTTCGATTTATGGGGTAATACCAATACTCAATATAAACCAAATAATCCTGGAACAGTTGAAATAGTAGAATCAGTTCCAACAGAAAATGCAACTCTAATTGCCGTATCGGTATCAGATATGCCACCTACAAAAGATAGTGTAGGTAATTTTACTTTCGATTTTGAACTAAACAAAGAAAAAGCTGATGAAATAACGGTACCATTTTCTACTATCAGTTCTCCAACAGCTGGTATTTTTGAAATATCCACTGGTGACAGAATTGCTTCAGCTACAGTTTACAGCTGGAGCACAAGATTAGTAAGAAATGTTGAACGAACCATAGTAACATTCAAAACTTCAGAAGAATTTACTAAAGATGTAGACGGAGTTCCAGCTGAACTAAGAATTTATGGATTAAAAGATATTTTTGAGTATGAAAATCCAGTGTTAATTGCATCTTATGTTTATGATAGAAATATGCGTAGCTCGACTAATGAAACAGGTTTCGCTACTGCTTCAGCAGCATTTATTATAGATAATGTTGCACCATTGGCAACAGTTACACCAATACTATTAGGAAATACACCTGTTGGAAAAGATAAATTTGAAGTTGAATACTCTGAAGAAATGGATACTAATTTTGTTCCTAGTCTTACTCTGGCTACAGGCTCAACTGTTATAAGTCTAACCTTAAACCGTTGGGAAAACAATAATACCAAAGCTGTGTTTACCAATAATCAAGCTATTACGACAGAAACAATGAATGGAACTTGGACTTATATATTATCTGGCGGTCAAGACTTGGCGGGTAATCCTTATGTTACTTCAAATACAGAAGTGCTTTTATTATCAAAAGCTCCAAAAATAGTTAGTGGTTCAATGCATCTTAATACTATAAGGAAAAATATAGACAACAATACTGTTGTAGTAGATAAACCTCTTAATTTTGAAGCCTCACCTGATTATACTAAAATAACATTTAAATATTTAAACACTAACATAGAAAATCTTCCTCATACACTATGTTTTTATAATTCGGCTGATGAACAAATAGGTAGTGCTCCTATTGTTCATAACGGAGTAAATGCTACTGCAACATTTAACGTTGGAGATTTCAGTTATGTGCCTACAACAAATACTTATATAAAGGTTAAAATAATTGATAATGCAGAAAATTTAACTGGAGAGATCGGAAGAATAAATTATTTTGCTACAGCTCCTGAAGTTAATGATATGACTCTTTATGGTGTAGCAACATTAAGTCAAGGAATATATTATTACACAACAGTATATAGCGATATGGTTTTTGTTGGTAACTTAAATGGAACAATCAACAATCCGTTAAATCTTTTAATAGCTTCATCTACAGATGTTGCTACTATGACGGTAAATAATGATTATGTTTATGATAACGTTTATCGTTGTATATTTGGAACTAGTTTAAAAGAAAATACATATAAAATTTATGTTGCAGACGATGCAGGTAACTTACATATACTAGCAGAACCTTTAACTTTGGTTGTAGACAATACCCAACCAACAGTTGAATCAATTATACCAGGTCCTGATGATTTGACTGGCAATACAAAAATAGGAATGGCAACTTTCTCTGTTAAGTTTAATGAACTAATGGATACAACAAGAGATGCTATGCTTATTCTTGCAACTTCAACAAGAAATGTTACCATCGATATGAAATTTATGGGTTGGAACGAAGATAGAATGACAGCTTCGTTTACGAACTCTGTAAATATTGTTTCAACATTCCCAGTAGGTATTTATAGGTATTATGTAAGCTATGCAAGAGACTTAGCAGGAAACGAAATTTGGGAAACTCCAGCAACTTGTACTACATATATACATCCTGAAGGTCCTGGAGTAATTGATTTTACAATACTTACTTTACAGCCAGATATTAGCGGTGTTGATGTCCTTGAAAACAGAGATTTCAATCCAACGAAATACAATACAGGAGATGCCGCTTCAGTAACTATTAAACTAGATTATGTTAGCGGACCTTTCAATACGCCTCATCAACTATTAGTTTACGATTCAAATGATGAAAATATAGCAACTTTTGCTGTAACAGTAGGTAATCCTGGTTATGTAACTTGGAATGCTGGAGATATACCAGCTGGTAATAACACTTACCATTTCAATATTATAGATACTTTGGGTAATTATGGTTCAGAAGATGGTTATCTTTCATGGACTTTCAGCACAGATACAACTGTTCCAGAAATCACATCAATAGATTTCGATGATGGAGAAATTGGACAAATCTATGATGGAATAAAATACTACAGTCCGTCTATTCCAGCCACATTCAGTATAACTACAGATGAAACTACAGATTTAGTATTGATAGCTTCTTCGACAGCAACCAGCACTTACCTTATACCAGCTACTAGCAGTTTTATTATTAGCTTTGGTAACGATTTAAATAATGGAACTAATACTATTAATATTTCAGATTTGGCAGGCAACATCAATACAGCAGCTTCCATAACACTTATGGTTGATAACGTTGAACCTTTGGTAAGTTCAGCTCAAGCTGTAGATGAAATAGATAACGTATTAACAACAATAGGCAAAGATGCTAGGATTTTAGTAGAATTTAATGAAATAATGAATATAAACACTGCTACACCGATAGTGCTTTTGGCAACAGATACAGGAGAAGTAGCAACTCTAACATTCGATACTTGGGATGGCTATCAAAAGTGTTATTTCATAACTAATGGCGTATTTGATACCACTGATTTCCCTGTTGGAACTGCAAGTATCATAGTTAGTGGAGCAAGAGACTTAGCTGGTAATTTTATAGCTACAGCAACTTATGGAAATGTTGAAGTTATTTCTAAGAGTCCTGAATTTGAAGTTAAATTAACAAGTCAGCAAAGCTTAATTAACGATAATAGTCTAGAAAATATTCCTTTAAGTTTAAGAGTTATACCTAATGTAGCAACAATGACAATTCAGTATAATAAAGGTCCTTATGCTTTAAATCACATATTGAAATTGTTTGATGGAACTGAAACACAGATAGCAACTCAAACTATAACTACTGTGATTGACGGAATATCAGAATTAACTGTAGATTCTGATTTCTTTGGAGATATTTCAGCTGCCATAGCTGCTCCAAACGAATATTCTGGAACATTTACAGTTAAGATTACCGATGCTGTAAACAATACAGCTACAGATACAAATAATTTTGTTTTGATTTACGATAGTGTTTCTCCAAAAGTATCTAGTTTTACATTGACAGATATTTCTAGTGCTTCAACAGAATTAATATATTACTATAATCCAGATTTAACAGGAAGCTTAACCGCTAATGTTAATCTAACTGCAAGTGATTCAATAAGACTAATCGCTTTTGGAATAGCTAGTTCTACAGGCGATGTAATTGCGACTAGAACTTATGATATGGATAAATCTAGTGATTATAAATACTCTTATAATGGAGTTTTAATCAATGATTTAAATGAAGATTTGCCTGAAGGAACTTATTGTATTGAAGCTGTGGATTTGGCTGGAAATTTAAGTGTTTTATCTTCTGATAATGCTATTGAAGCTAGTGCAACACTTATTATAGACAAAACTATACCAAACATATTAGTTGCCACCTTGTCAGATGAAATATATTTGAGTTCTGGTGAAGCTGGAATGGCGACATTTACCATTCAATTTGACGAAACATTGTTTGATAAAGGTTATCAGTATCTCGAACTAGCAACTGATTCTTACAAAATTGTTTGTAGACTTGTAGATATAACAACAACGACTATAGCTAGCGATACAGCAATATTTGAAACGGCTGTTGCAGTAGAAAACCTAATTCCCCAAGGGCCTTACGTATACCATATTATAGGAACAGACCTTACTGGAAATAGAAATGAAACAGATTTTGGTGAAATATTGGTTAAATCTGGCGGTCCTCAGATTAGTTCAATTAATACTTTTTCTTATCAGCAAACTACAGCAAGTGCAACATTAGAAAGTGGTGAAGAATATCATTACAATGAAGTATTTAGTTTTAATGTTGAACCTAACGCTGCTACAATGAGTATTATACTAGCAGAAGAACCAGATGGAGCGACTACAACAATTTACTTGAATTTCTTGAAAAAAATAACAGTTGACCAGTTACCGCAAGAAGTTTTTGTTGCTTCTTATCCATTAACTATTGATGAAAACTTAATGGCAACATTCACTTGGGATGCATTAACTGAACCTACAGTTGCTACTTCTGCAAATTATTTAATAAGATTGTCAGATATAAACGGTGATTATTCTTATAAGAGTTATGAATGGTTGGTTGATTGTGAAATTCCAACATACACATCAATGCTGATTAATGGCGGTGTTAATTTCACGGCTTCTGAAGTAGTTTATTTGAATCCGTATAGACATACTAATTTTGAAGTAACTTTCAAAAACCTTATTGATATGAATCCTAGATTAAGAGTAAGAAGCGAAGTATCTACAGACACTTATCCTCTTACTTCAATCAGTGGTAATTCTTGGAAAACTTCATTTAGAGGTAAATATAGTAGGGACACTGGCAATCCAGATGATTTAATGCCTGATGGTGTTTATTATTTAGGCCTTGTAGATCAGGCTGGTAATACTGCCGCATCAGATACAGAAGATTTATATAAGTTGATTATAGACACACTAAGTCCTGAAATTACTTCATATACTTTAAAAATCAACGGAATTAATGTAACTACTTACTGTGCTCCAAGTGAAGCCCATCCACTAACTATAGCATTAGACACCACAGAACCTTTAACTGCTACAGGTGCTTATTATCTTGATATTTATAATATTGGCGGAACAAGAATTAACCGTTTAGGATTAAATGATAATGGTGGAACTCTAGAAGCATATTGGAATGGACAAAACGCCAATAATGAAACAGCGGCAGATGGAGTTTATACATTTAGAGTAGCAGACATTTGTGGAAATGCTTCTGAAAATATTGCTAGTACAACGGCTGTAACTTCACCATTCAGAGTTATGCCGCCAGCTGTTCAAACTGCATCAACTACTGTTAAAATATGGCTTAATCATAGTATAGAACCTTCTTCTTTGGGTTTGACACCTATTGTTTGCGAACCAGCTATTGAATTGAGTGACATCCATATAGAAGACGATAGAGCTCTTGCCTTTATAGCTAAAAATATGGACGATGGAGCTTCTTATACATTCACGATAACTAGTAGCTTATCTAATATTTATGGTTCGACCATAACTTCAAATACTGCTATTTTGTATGCCGATGTAAGAGGTCCTGCAATAACTGGAACTAGTTTTGAAAATGTAAATTCTCAAAATGAAGTTCTTGTATTATTTGACCAGCAGTTAGAACAAACATCTGCACAAACCCCATCTTCTTATATAGTTCAAGATGCTTCAGGAAACATTATTCCAATCGTTTCTGCTATTCTACAATCTGATAATTCAAGTGTAATGCTATGTGCTTCATATACATTTATTGAAAATGCCTATTATACTATCAAAGCTCCTGGAGTAACAGATGAACTTGGCAATATAGGCTGTGGAACTTCTGTTGCTGGTATTTCTTTCCAAGGACGTGACGTTACTCCGCCGAGTTTTACAATTTCTGCATTCTCCAATGCAGGGAATGAAAATGATATTATTGTTGTAGTTATATCTAATGAAGAATTGATAGAAGTTCCAACACTTACTATTCTTCATGGATATGCTTCTCCTATAACAATGACAATGCAAAAGAGTACCGCAAGCAATCTTGCATATATGGCAGCTGCTTCACTCAAAGCATCAAATGGTCAATCTGGAACTTTAAAGGTTGAAGGTGAAGATTTAAATAGGAATAAAGGTAGCAATACGGCAAGTTTTGCTATTGCAACAGCTAAACCTAATACTAATTTAAAACTTTCTTCTAAAGACGACAACTTCACTTTAATTGTAGATGAAAAAAGCTTAAAATCTGAAGCAACAATAAAAATATTACAAAGACCTATTGTAAAAGATGAAACGGCTACAGGAACAATACAAACTCAGTTGCAAAAAGAATATGCTTCTATTAGAGGTGTAACAGCTGTTACTACAGAGGAAGAAGAAGCAAATAATTCAGAATTAACTCCACTTACAGATGCTTATGAAGCCTCTATCAATTCATCAAAGGTGAACAAAGGGATAATAGCCTCGATGAAAGTTCCAGAAACAGCAAGTCAAACATCGGGAATTGGTTTGTTCTATCAGAAAAATGGTTCATGGAACTTTATTTCTGCTAATATCACTACTGATAAAAAAATCAAAGCAAGAATAACTTCTAATAAAGTCTTTGCTATTATGCGTGATAATGTTGCCCCGTCAATCAAGTTAGATGATTCAATGGATTTATCTAAAAAATTTGAAACTGCTAGACCAGAGTTTTTAGGAAATATAAAAGATTATGGTTCAGGTCTTGACACTAATGCCATTGAAGCAAAAATAGATAACTTTAATCAGAAAATAAGTTTAGATACTGATGGTAGTTTTAAATTCAAACCTTTATCTGAATTGATTAATGGTAATCATGAGCTTACTATTACAGCAAAAGACAGAACAGGAAATATTGCGTCAACAGGCAATATGAGATTTGTGTTGGTTCTTCCTTTTGAGTTTAAACAGATTATTCAATATCCAAACCCAGCTAGAAACAATGTTACTATAAGAATAAGAACCAATAGCACAGGAATAAACTGCAACATTAGAATTAAAATTTATGATGTTGCAGGTCACAAAGTTGCAGATTTTGATGAGTCAGATGTGTTAGACAAGAATGATGGAAACTATGAAGTTAGATGGGATTTAAGAAATAAAAAAGGGAAGAAAGTTGCTAATGGCACTTATATTGCTAAACTTGAAGCAATAAATCCTGAAACTGGTAAAAAAGTAAAATCAACCTTAAAGATAGCCGTATTAAAATAAATAAACAAAACGCTTATTAAAAGCGTTTTGTTTATTAAACACTAACTACAAAAATAACCTATTGAATGATCAACAAGCCAACTAGTCTTCGTAGCTTGTTATGCGTAGTTGCCCATCAGTTATTTTTATCTGTTTGATATTGACATTGAAAGAAAATTTTTCGAAATTCATTAAAGGATTAATCTTTTTTATTATAGTTCCAACGAAATTTCTTGGCATCGAAACGCGATTAACTTTCAATTTACTCGCATGAAACCATATTTCTTTTTCGTCTTTTACTTCAAAATTACCTTTTCCCCAAAACTCTACTTTAACAAAACCATATTTTGTTGAGCCAGAAAGTTCAATATTGTTTTTGTCAAATCTAACTTTAGGATTATCTACCTTTATTTTTTTTGATTTATTTGTCAAAAATGTATTTAAATCATTTTCTTTAACTATAATGTCTACATTTATAGTACATTTATTAACAGGTCTAATTTTTTCTTCTTCGATTAACCTTTTTGTATTTAAACATACATTAATAAATTCTATTTTTGCACTTTCTATAACTACGTTTTCAATTTTACTTCTATAGGCGTAGACATAAATTTTATTAAACTTACCCAAAGCTGTATCACTAGGGGAAATATGAGAAATGTCTATAGTTATAGAACCTGGATCTTCAAGTTCTTTAAGCATAGCTGCTTTTAATTTGTCATCAATTATTTGAGGATTAGAAGCTATCATAGCTGTAATAGCGTCATCTGGTACATAATTTTCTTCTATTTCTACAGGTTTAGCAAATAAATCAATAGAAGATAATATTGATAAAATCGCAACAAATAAAAATATTCTAAGAACTCTTTTCATATTTTCCCTTTAATAAATAACTATACTAAGGCATTTTATTTTGTACAATAACATCAAGAACGAGAGGCTCTAATAAACTACACCAATTGTTTAACAGGACATAACTGCATTTAGAAATGCATAAAAGTATCCTATTTTGTTATATTTCTATAACCTAATCAAAAATATAAAAAAAACAAGGAAATTGTATAGTAGTTTTTTATTACTTTTTATTGTAATTGCTAATAATTGTTTTGAACACAAATGTTATATTATAATAACAAAGATAAAATTTTTGGAGGAATCAGAATGTTTCATTTATATGAAAAGATTAACAATAATGAGGTTTATGTTATTGCAGAAATGAGTGCCAATCATGGAGGCAGTTTAAATAATGCATTAGAATTAGTAAGACAAGCGGCTAAAGCGGGAGCAGACTGCCTTAAAATTCAAACCTACACTGCTGATTCCATGACAATAGATTGCGATAATGAGTATTTTAAAATAAAAGGCGGTCTT
>CAJOQX010000249.1 GCA_905236865.1 Candidatus Rifleibacteriota bacterium | reverse complement strand
GATAAAGATACAAAAAAAGACAACAAAAAAGATAAGACAGAAAAAGTAGACAAATTTGCTAATTCTGGTAAACAAGGAACCCCAAAAAAGACCTCTCTTTTAAATATAAGAATAGAACCTAACAAAAATGCAGCATCTGTAGCAAAAGTTGCTAAGGGTGAAACTTTTGTTATTCTTAAAACCAACAAAAACAATTGGCATTATGTTAGATTTGTTGCTGGTCAAGCTATGAAAGAAGGTTGGGCTAACGGAAAATATGTAAAGATTCTCAAAGGTAATGGCAATAATGGTGATGATGATGGTGACGATGGTGATAATGACAATAACGGTAATTGGGGTGATGATGGCGGAAATGTTGGAAACGGTGGAAACGCCAATAATAATATAGATGGAAATGTTAACGCTGATGGAAATGGCAACGAAAACGGTGTTATTAATGGCGATGGCAATGCTATTCCACAGCAAAATATAGCAAATGTAAATGGTAATGGTAATGTTGATGATATTAATGCTGATAATCTACAACAAATATTAGGAAATATAGATGGTCAGCAAATTAATGGTGATGTAGACCTTCAACAATTGCTCAACATCTTAAACAATCAGCAACAAAACAACAACAATAATGGTAATGGCAACGCTAACAATAATGATTTAAATCAGTTGCTCAACAACTTAAACAATCAGCAACAAAACAACAACAATAATGGTAACGGCAACGCTAACAATAATGATTTAAATCAGTTGCTCAACAACTTAAACAACCAGCAACAAAATAATAACGATAATGGTAACGCTAACAATAATGATTTAAACCAATTGCTCAATAATTTAAACAATAACGGCGTTGGTAATCAGCAGATAGATGGAGTTTTTAATGAAGAATTAGGTATAAATACTGGATTAGATGGGCAAATACAAATAATGGATCAAAATGGTCAGGTGATAGGTAATTATAATATGGAAGAGTTAGGTATTAATAATCTTAGGCAAAATAATCGTATTAATAACGATGATTAATAGAAGGCAAAAATATTTTTAAAATAAGAAAAAGAACCTAATAAAAATGACGGTAAGGAGATGGGGTAATAGAAATGAAAAAACAAATATTTATATATATTTATTTGGCTTTTAGTGTTTTTTTTATTACCGAAATCTCCTTTTCTGCCCAAAAAGGGAAACCTAACAACAAAAACAAATCTCTTTTAAAAATACGTAAAAAACCTAATAAGAAAGCGGCAATACTTGCAAAAGTTAAAGATGGTGAAGAATTTGACGTTATTTCAACCAACCAAAAAGGTTGGCATAATGTTAATTTCAAAGGAGTTAAAGGCTGGGCTAATGGAAAATACGTAGAAGTTACTGGAGTTCCAGATGAAAACAATAATACTGATAATGAAAAAGAACTTCCTGAATCTGCAAAAAAAGTTCCTGATATTATTGAAACTTCGTTAAAAGCTCAAATAAAGAATTTAGGAGCAACAGACAATAAAGCAGAAGTAGATTATACAATACCTGACGATTTTGCTGATGTTTTGAACAACCACAAATGAGGAATACTTCAATAAGAACAGGGTTTATAGGAAAGGCTAATACTAATTTTAACAATAATCAAAATGTTGATTTAAATTATAATATTAATTCTAATTTGGATTTGAACTTAAGTAGTAATGCGGATAATTTAATATTAAAATAATTGAGAAATAATCTATGAAGAATCTTAAATTGTCGCATTTTTCACAAAAAAAAGGTAATGCTGTTATAATTCTTGTGTCTATTTTAATAGTTCTCGCAATATTATTAGGATTTTTTTTAAAGACAACTGTTAATAGAACTTATGCAGTAAAAAAATTAGGTGATGCTTTAATGGCAAGAGAATTGGCTAATTCAATTGCCATTTTGTCTATTCACTATTTGAAAAATGAAGAACTAAGAAATCCAAATAGTGAATTTAGAAAATTTCTTTCTTTGCCTAAATCTGAGTTTCTAAGAGCTGGTGGCAAAGAAGGATTTATAGATTTAAATAAACTTAGTTTTGCTAATTCTGTCGGTATACTTAATTATTTAAAGCAACAAGAACAGTCTGATTTAAAAATAAAAAATGATGTTAAGCCAAGATGGACGGTGCAAGCAAAAGAAAACTTCCAATTTTATAACGACTGTTATCCAAGAGAAAAGTTTGGTTCTATTTATATTGATTTCGATATTACTTTTGAATTGCCTGGAACTAGGAAAACCAAGACAGAATCTTATCATTTCGTTTCAGAAGTTAAGGTTGTGGCAAATATTTTGCCTGTATTGTCAAAATTCACTCTTTATGTTACAGACGCTTTAAAAGGTGGAAATGATGTCAACCGTTTTAATGTGGTTGATTCTGATGTTAATGGTAATTTGATTAGCAATAAAGTTCAACCTTGGGTGTTAAATAACGGTGGTGGAGCAGATATAAGACTCAATACTTATGAAACTCTCGTTGAATCTAACAGAGGATTTATTTTTTTAGGTGGAGGCTTGAAAAATAAACCTATCCAGCTTGGTATTGCTTATGGTGAAATAGATGGTAGAAGTTTATTTGGTGAAGGTTTCCATTTTTACTCTAATGGTAATAGTTATTGGAAAACTTTAGAAGCTTGGAGTGCAGATAAAGGTATTATGACCGCAAATTTGGGTCTTTGTTTTGATCCTAGCGATGTTACAGGTGTCGGAGATTATGGTTATAACGCTTATTTTAAGTTGTTAGGTAATGATTTTAATTGGGCTAGAAGAAATTCTATTTTGAAACTATATGGTACAGATGAATTCCCATCACCTACTCTTGTTTTTGGTTATGTAGATTCAATGTGCTTGTCTATAAGAGAATATAGAGATGGTAGTGATAAAGATGATTTTTACTTTTTAGATTATTATTCAGAAGATATGTTTTCAGATGCATTAGATGACGATGAAGATTTGGCTTATTTTGCTGATCGATATAAAGAAAAATGGGGAAGAGAATTAAACTATCGTATTTATCGTGCTTACAGTTCTAATATTCTAAGTGTTAGATACAATAATGATTATGGCTATGCTTTAGATAGATCTAAAGATTGGCCGATAAATACTATCGTTACAGGAGATAAATTTAAAGACCTTTGTAATATTGCTGGCAAATCTAATGATGATGTTGTTTATTCCGTCCCTTCAACAAATGATGCTAAGTTTGATAATATTTATCCAGGAGTTAAATTAAACGAATTTAACAATTTTACGAATATAGAAACTTTACAAATAGGTAAAAATGGAAGAAAGACCGCTTATTCTCTTACTTTTTTGACTAGAGAAGATAAAGAAAAAGTATCGGATTCAATGGTAGTGATAAATCCTCATGATGAGATAGAAATAGATAAAGACTTCAAAAAATTTTTAAAAGCAAAAGGAACTTTGATGGAGATTAAGTCAGATCCTAAGTATGATCAGGTGTTGAATCCTAATGGTTGGATTTATTTAGATAGTGATGAATTAGATTCTGATTTTAAATTACCTTTAAAATTTAATAAAGTTCAATTGATTAGTCAGGGTGGTATTGTTCTTTCCAATGGTAATATTTATATAAAAGAGAATATAGAATCAAAAACCCCTGAATTATTCTTAACCATTGTGGCTTTGAAAGGTGATATTATTATAAAAAGAGGAGTAAATAAAATTCAAGCTTCGTTGGTGTCTAAGCAAGGTCAGGTTAGATTTGAAGATGATGGAGGCAATCCTATTGAGATAAATGGGCAGATAGTTATGCAGAATCTAGGTGATGGAAATAAAAAGGCAGATCAAGATGTTGGAATCAACAGAAGATTAAAACTAAATTATATCAATGAGCTTTCTGCTAAACCGTATAAAGATACTGAGGTTGAATCTGAACAATCAGAAAAACCTTTATTGATGTATTATATAAAAGATAATCCAAAATTGTATTGATATGAAAAGAATTAATAAACTTTCTAAAAAAGCTTTTACACTTATAGAAATAAGTGTAGCTTGTGTTGTGTTGATATTGATTTTATTTAATGTTTTTCTTCTTATGCAACAGGGAAATAAAGGAACAGTCCATAATAGAAATGAGATTATTGCCAAACAATATGCTTCTAATATTATTGCATATTATAATCTTATTCCTTTTAAAGACGTTGTTCCTTTAGATGAATTTGTTTTAAAAAATGAGAATGGTTTTAATGTTAATATAGATGAAAAAATGGAAGCCTCTTTTAAAAATTTAGAGCCACAAAAGAAATGCTCGGTGAGAATTGAGCCTTATAAAAACGATGACTGGCCTTATGAATATAAATTTGTTACGGTAACAGTAGAATGGAAAGAACCTGGTAAAACCAAAAACGAAAAAGTTACAATGACAGGATTGGTGGCTGAAAGATGATTAATAAGAAAAAAGCTTTTACTCTTGTTGAAATAACTATAGGAATATTTATTTTTTCTATCTTATTACTCGTCGTCATGAATGTTTTCTCTTCTGGTATGAAAGGTTCTCAAAAAGCATTAAGTCATCAAGATAATATGGAAGCGGCAAACATACTTATGGCACAAATAGAGTATGATTTATCGAGAGCAACTAAAATTACTTTTCCTGATTGGAATGATACTCAATCAGAAGCTCAATGGAAATTTGAAAGTGAAGATGGTAAAGAAGTGACTTTTTTTTATGAAAAAAGTTCTGAAGGTGTCCACAGAAACGTTACTGGTGATGGTATTGCACCTATAAATTATTATTTTGCCAAAGGTCATACTGTTAATATCAGTTTTACACATTTTGCTGTAGATGCTGGTGGTGGTAACAATGATGATTTGTTGGTTGAAAAACACGGGATGTGGATTGATTTGGAAGTAGGAGATCCCAAAGGAAAATATCCTTCTTTTACAATGAACAAGCTAATTGTTGTTCGTCGTCCTTTTTAAAAACTATAATCAGTATTTTGATAATAATTTGTTCTTTTTTGGTAAAATTTAATAATTAATAAGTATAAATTATTCTGATATTAGCTTATATATAGAGAAACAATAAAGTTATCCGTAAACCAAATTGTGTACAATAAATTATTGTTGAAAATGTGTATAACTATGGGGAAAACGATTAATAAAGAAATTGTTGCGGTGGAAAACTAATTTGACATACCCTTTGACATTTTGAATTATAAGGAGTTTGGATAGTAAAAACTCTAAAAAAATTGACTTTTTAAATATAATAAATCTGTCAACTTTTTTGTTAACAAAATATATTTTGTATTTTTATTGAAAAAAATGATATATAAGTTTATGAGATTTATTTTAAGGAGACTGTGTAATGAAGCTTACAAATTTAGTTTTAGCTATGGCTATAGCTGTTTTTTCTGCTAATACTGCAAACGCTGCAGAAACAACTAAACCAACTAATGGAGGGAAAAATTTGACAACTCTTAATGAAACAATAAAAATAATTCATCAACGCAAAAGTGTTCGTAATTTTTCTGATAAGGCTGTAACAAGAGAACAGCTTGAAGCTATTGTTAGAGCAGGTATGGCTGCTCCAACAGCAATAAATACACAACCTTGGCAATTTTTGGTTATTGATGACAAAAAGTTAATATCAAAATATGCCGAAGGAAACAGAGCTGCTTTTATGATAAATAAATGTCAGGCTCTTGTTGTTATTTGTGGTGATATGAATATAGGAAACGATAGAAGCAAAGCTTTTTGGGTTCAGGATGTATCTGCCGCTACTGAAAATCTTCTTCTTGCTGTAGAAAGTTTAGGCTTGGGTGCTGTTTGGACAGGTGTTTATCCAATTGAAGAAAGAGTAAAAGAAGTTAAAGCAAAATTTGAATTGCCAGAAAATATAATTCCTCTTTGTGTTGTTCTTGTTGGTTATCCTGATGGAACTGACCAACCAAAAGATAAGTGGAAACCTGAAAGACTTCACTGGAACAAGTATTAAGATATAAGAGAGGAGAGAGGAAATCCCTCTCACCTCTCATCTCTCATTTATAACCATGGATAGAGTTGAAAAAGCTAAAAATTTATTCTTAAAAGGTTTTAATTGTTGTCAATCTGTTTTTGTTGCTTTTGCAGATAAATACGGAATTGAAGAGGAAACAGCTTTAAAAATTTCTGGTGCTTTCGGAGCAGGTTTTGGAGGTTCTAGAGAAGTTTGCGGAGCTGTAAGCGGAATTACAATGATTTGTGGTTTGGAGTGTGGGGCTACTACTGGTAGTCAACAAGACAAACTCGCTTGTTATAAAAAAGAACAGGAGTTAATTGAAAAATTCAAAAAAATTCATGGAACTATTATTTGTAGGGAACGTTTAAAAATAGGTAATACAAAAGAGTTTCCTATGGCTTCCGAAAGAACAAAAGAATATTATGCAACTCGTCCTTGTCTAAAAATTATTATGGATGCTGCACAAATTATTGAAGATACTTTTTAATCTAAATATTTTTGGTAATTATTGTTTTTCGGTTCAATCTTAGTAGCTATTACTAGTCCTAGTTCAAAAAGTAACCAAGTAGGTATTGCCAATAATATTTGACTAACAACGTCTGGCGGTGTAAGCAAAGCAGAGAAAAACAGTATAGCAACAATTATATATGGGCGTTTTTCCCTAAGAGAAGAAGAGTTTGTTAATCCAAATCTAACTGCTAGAAGAACAACAATTGGTGATTGAAACATAATTCCAAAAGCGAACATCAACCAACCAGCTAAATTTAAAAAGTTTTGTAAACCAATGATTGGTTTTATATCCTCTGAAGAAAAGCTTCCTGAAAAACCCATTAAAATAGGAAGAATGAAATATATGCAGAAAGCTACACCAATAATGAATAACATAGTCGAAGATAAAAGCCATAATTTTAAGGCTTTAGCTTCTTCTTTATACAGGGCAGGTAATAAAAATTTCCAGAATTGCCAAATATTCCAAGGATAAGCAAGTAGTAAAGATATAATTAAAGAAAGATTCAATTGAGTCCAAAAAACTTCCATTGGAGCAAAATAGTGTAGACTGCCAACTTTTTCTGGAATACAAAGTTTTATTAAAAAGTTAATTACGAAAGGTGAAATCCAGTAAGCAAATGGACACAAAAAAATAGTAACCGTAATACAAGCAATTAATGCACTTCGTAAAGCTTCTAAATGTGCTACTAACGGTTCGTCCTTGTCATTCATGCTTGATTTTCAGTTTTTTTATCTTCTGATTCTGCTACTTTTTCTGCTGTTTGAATTAAATCTTTGCTTTCATTTTCTAATTCAGATTTTGCTTTTTTAAATTCATAATTTGCTCGTCCTAAAGCTTTTGCAAGTTCAGGAATACGTTTAGGACCAAATAAGAGCAATATTACAACTACTATAACAGCGACTTCCCAAAAACCTAATGACATATTGTCCTCCTTTTTTGAAAAATTAACACAATAACCCAATAAAAACAACAGAAAACAACTACAACAAAAACCTATTACTAAAATTCATAATCGCTAGGTAAGATATCTGGAATATGTTCTTTTTGATTTTCCCACATTTTGGTTAATGGTTTAGAAAGTGGCACAAGAATTTCTTTATAAATTTGAAGAGCCCTTTCAGGTGAAAAAATATATCTGAAAAACCAAAATTCTATTGGGAAAAAATGTATTTGCCCTTTTCCCTCGTAAGGTTCATAACTTTCTGAATTTGCTAAGATTTTGGCTTGCAGATTAACCAAATATTCTTCTTTGACAGTTTGAGCAGGCAATGACAAATCTCTTACTCTTTCACATTCTCTTTTGCCATTTTCTTTTAAAAGTCCGTAAATTCTACAAGAAAATGGTCTAACAGGGTGAATCAGACAAACTTTAGTTATATCGTCTCTGAAAACGCATCTCAAACGTTTTTCATCACCAGCTTCTACAAGTCTTAAATCAAAAAAAAGCAAAGACTTGATTAACTTTAAAATACGGTCTGGCTTCCATTTAGCCATTACTTCTCGAATAATTCGATGATACTCTAGTGAATAAACAGAATTTGAATTACAACATTTTCCACAATTGTCACAAGAAGTTCGTGGAAGCTGGTCATGAAGCAAATCAACTAGCTCCATACCAAAAGTTCCATTATTAGCAGAAGCTTCTAAAATTTTTTGAGCATAACTCTCAAAATTTTTTGCTCCTGCTATTTTTATTCTTTTTAGTAAGTCTTCATTCACTGTTTCTTAGCCATGCTAACAGTTAGTTTTCTTCCACCCATTTCTTGGTCGTTCATTCCTTCTATTGCTGCTTCAGCAGCTTCTTTTGTTGATAGTTCGACAAAACCGAAGCCTTTTGAACGCTTTGTGTTTTTATCCATAACTATATTTGCGTTTACTACTTCACCAAACTTTGAAAATTCTTCACTTAGTTTTGTGTTGTCAACGCTGAATGGAAGATTTCCTACAAATAATTTTACTGCCATAAAAAATAAGCTCCTCAAAAACTTAAATTAAATCAACACATTATTATTTTCTACTATTTTAGTTGATTTTTCAATAGACTTTTTATTTAATTTAAAAATTTATTGCCTAATCTGTTGATTTCCAATATTATATTGCATTATGAAATCAGGAAGAGATTGTTATTTAAACCTTTTTAGGTATTATCACACTTTAAAAAATCTTAAATTTTGCCAAATCTTTAATTATTTATTTAAGAAAAAAAGCGAAAAGTTGAAACCTAAAGAAATACAGAATATTTCTGCTTTGGCAGAAAATCTAAGAAATAACTTTTCGGTGCTTAATGATAGCGAAAAACAGATTGAATTTTCTTTTTTTAATCAGCCTATAAGTATTGATTTAAATGATATTGGGTGGTTGCACAATGATTTTAAAGGAATAGCGGAAAAGCATTGGTTGAAGGAATTAAACTCATTTGAATGGATAGACAATAAAAAAGAAACAAAACTTAATAATAATCAGATTTCATATATTGTTCTTTCTTGGATAGCTAAAAATAATAATGAACTTTCTGAAACTTGGGAATCAAACACCCTTTCAAAAAGAATTTTTTCTTGGGTTAAATGGGTAAAAAATAACAAAATAAAACCAGAAATACTTTCTATTGTTAAAATATCTATTTATTTACAATTGAAAAGGCTGTGTTTTGATTTTGACGATAGTCTTGGAAATGAATTGTTAGAAAATTTTAAGGGTTTTATTGCGGGTTGTTCTTATTTGATTGATTCAAAACAATATTTTGATAATGTATTGGAATACCAACTTTCGATAGTTCTAAAAAGTATAAAAGAACAAATAAACGAACAGATTTTAAAAGATGGTGCACATTTTGAAAGAAGTCCAATGTATCATCTGTTTATGTTAGACAACATAAAGGAAATAAGAAAAATAGCTCTGTTTTTAAGCGAACAAAGATTTCTTTTACCAGAAATATTAGAAAATTCTCTTAAAATAGTAGCTCTTTGTGATGAAAAAATACCCTTGATGACAGAATGGTTAAAGATTATGACAATGCCTGATGGTGAAGTAGTTCAATTTAATGACAGTACAAGGCTAAAAGGCATAAGTTCAAAATTTGATAATTTCACAAAATTATTTGATATTTCTGGTTTTTTTGTAAAACACAATAATGATTATTCTTTTATATTAAGTTGTGGAGCACCATCTCCCACTTATCTGCCAGAACATAGTCACTGTGATATTCTTTCTTATGAATTTGCTATTGGCGATAAAAGACTAATTATAGACAGTGGTTGCAACGGTTACGATAATGAAACATTAAGACAGATGTGCCGTGAAACTGAAGCTCACAATCTTCCTATGATTCAAGGGCAAGAACAAAGTGATATATGGGGTGTTAATTATTTTGGGAAAAGAGCTAGAATTTTAAAAAGAAAATATATAGAAAGTGAATCTAAATTAGAGTTGGTTATTGAAGACCAGTTTAGACAAATTATTCAAAGAGATATTATTTTTTCAAAAAAACATATAATAATTAACGATTCTCTAAAAAAACGTAGAATAAACGGTAACTTTATTACTCTTATACATCTTGCACCAGGAATTGAACCAGAAGTTTATCCTTCACAAGATGATTTAAAAATTATTTATTGTAAAGTAAACGAAATTTTAAAATTTAACATTACTACTTCTGCAAATGTTAGGATAGGCGAATATATAAGCTTTCCAGATTTTTGTAAATCTATGGGGGCAAAAATGCTTATTTTTAGTAATAAGGAAAAAGAGGTTTTGAATTATGACATTAAATGGTGAAGCAAAAAATATATTGGTTGTTACGCAAAATTTTTTCCCAACAGAAAAGAAAGATTATAAAATAAAAGAAAATCTAGAAAAACTTGCTAATCAAGGAAATAAAATAACTGTACTAGGTTGTAAAAAACAGTCAGACATTGTTGATGAAATACAGAATTTACAATATTCTTTTATAGAACAGGAAGAATTCGCTGGTGGTAGCGAGTGGGCTTACGCTTTACACAATATTATATTTATGTGGAAAGCTATCAAAATAGGTTCTTCTATTAAAGATAATTTTGATATGATTGTTGCTATTGTTCCAACAGGTTTTGCTGCTATTGCCGCTAAAGTTATAGCTGGTAAGAAACAAGCAAAGTATTTTGTTGATATAAAAGAAAATTGGGTTGAAAGTGCTTTGGAAGCGAAGTATTTAACTAAAGGGAGTCCGTTTCACAAAGCAGCTACTATTGTAGAAGATTGGTTATTAAAAAATAGCGAAAAGATTGATTTGTTCTAGTTTTTAATCAACCTGTTCTATAGAGTAGAATATAACCCAAGTTTTAAATATACCTTGGTCTGGTCTAGAACGTATTTCAAATTCTAAATCTCCCCAATTGCCACCATTGTAAACCAAAGCAGAACAACCAAATCCTGGAATTGGGTATACGACCGTATTTACTGGATTTTCTCCAAGAGCTTTACCTTTTAAACCAGATACACCTTTTTCTCTTAATGATATGTTGGTAAATCCATGCTTTTTAGAGTTATATCCGATAAAACCTTCTGGCAAATTCATATCATCACAATATAAAGCAAGACAAAAATCGTTAAAAAATTCACTTAAACCAGCTGTACTAGGATTTGCATTTGGTAAAATATTCATTGCAATATCTTGCAAACCTTTTTTCACATTAGAAGATTTGCCGCTTTCAAGGTATGTTATTGTATCCCAACCACCACATCTATCAAAAAGATATTGAGTAAAAAGAAATTGCATACCATAATTGCCAGCAGTTATTGTCGAAGGCCAATCATTAAGTCTTGTTTTTTCAGTATTTGTTAAATAGTTTTTCACTCTAGCTACATCTACTGAGTTGCCTTGCAAAAAGCCTCTTCCTGCTGTCTGTCTTGCCATCATAGAAAGACCTGCACACTGCCAATCTGTTCCGTAAAAAATGGCTTTTGAATTATCCCAACGTTGGTTGTAATAAAACATATCATGCAATGCTGCACAAAGCTCTGCCTGAAACTCTTCTGGCATTGATTTGTATTTGTTAGGACTTGCATATATTATTTCTGTAGCGTTTGAATGAATCTGTTGTGTTTGTTTGTCTCTAGAATCGAAATATGCTGATTGGTCTGGTTTGTTATCAACTTTATCTGTTAAAAACAAAACTATACGTTCTTGTTTGTCAACATTTCCTTCTGGTGGGTCTAATACTCCAAAAGCATTAGCTATAGTAGTATAAGATTTGTCAAAAGCTTCAGCTATTTCAAAACAGGCTGTTCGACTTATTCCTGTAACCGATTGTTCAAGGTAAACCAATGAATGAGTTGTTGAAGCAGCTAATATTCCTAGCTGTAATATATCGTTTGTATAGTCATAAGGATCAGAAGCGTTAAAATTTCGTATATAAAAATTAACGCTGCTAGAAGCTGGTTCATTTATTGAAGCCCTAAAATTTGGTGAAGGTGGTACTATTGGTATTTTTGTATTGTTAATTGTTTTGCTATTGTTTTCTCTATTTGAATATCTGTAATTACGATTTGTTGCTCTTAAATTTGTTGGTAAAGTAGGAATATTTTCTGTATTACCTCCAAGATAAGCTGAAACCACGTAATAATTAATATCATCTGTAAATTCTTGGCTGTAATTGCCAGAAAGTGTGCTTATAAATATAATAACATCTGTTGGTTTCAATTGTGCCAAAATTAGCTTGTTGTTCAGTGAAACAGAAGAAAAATCATAGATGCCATAATCGCTGATAGTTGCATTAATGTTGTTATAAGCAGTGTATTTTAAAGAATTGCTTTGTGCATTGTTAAGTTGGACAGAAACATCTATTGTGTCGCCAGCGGCTATAATACTATTACTTGGTGCATTAAAGATTATTATGTTATCTTTTATGCTTGTTATTTCTGATGCAGGTAATTCATAATTACCTAACATTATTTTTATAAGAGATTTGTCTGTGCCAAAATTATATCCATACAATGTTATCGGTGCACCTGGCAATGAACGTTTCGGACTTATATATACTAGTCTTGGAGCGATTGTAACTAATGCAGAACCTATACCATCTACTGCATATTCATTTGGATTTATTACTTTGACAGTAAGCGAACCAGTAGTAGCATTTGCTGGTATCATAACTTTTTGATTATATATAGTTGAACCTTCTTGTTGTGTGTGGCAATCTTGACCGTTCAACTGAAATTTATTATAGCTATATATACTGCTAAAATTTCTTCCTTCAACTACAATCGTTTGACCACCAATCGCTATATCTGGGTGAACACCCAAAATAACGGGTCTTCCAACAAAATTGACAGAATTAAGTTCTTTCGAAGATTCACCGTTTATAATAACTTTTACAGGTCCAGATTCTACTTTATTAGGTAAATAAACTTTAATTCTTCCATCATTTGCTGAATTCCAATCAAATACTTGTGCATCAACTCCATTTATTGTAACTCTTCCTAATTTTTTCCCACAGCCAGAACACAAAACTGTTAACTGGTCTCCGTCTGTTCCCCATCTAGGATTTATTGATAAAACCTGAAAATCAGAAGTATATTCATTAGAAGCTGTGTTTAATTCAAAATTTATATTATCTGTAACTTGGCCATTAAAAACTCTAATCTCATTTTTTACTGCAGCATTATAACCTTCTAGCCTTACTGTAATATTGTGATCTCCTGCAGGAATTCCGTTCAAAATATAACTGCCATCATCACTTGTTATGGCTTGACATTGATAAGCTTCGACTATAGCTCCAACTAAAGGTAAACCTGTTGCAGAGGCTGTTACTATTCCTTTTATTTTTCCTGTAGAAAATTCGTCATAAGTCTGACTAGAACCTTGACTTAAAGTTTTTGTGGAAGATGTGCCCCCACAACCACTTATAAAAATTATTAAAATAAAAATAAAATATACTATTGATTTTTTATGTTTAATACCCATATAATGTTAGATTAACATATACTTATTTAAACTTCAATCCGTGCATTGTTGTTTTTTATTGAAAATATGTTAAAATATATAAAAAAATAAAATATTAATAAGAAGGGTGCAAAAAAAATTCTAATCTTGTGTTTTTTCGTTAAGAAAATTGAACATTCTGCCGAACTAGGTGGTGAAATCTATAAAAGAAGCCTTATAAGGCAAATAGGAGACAAACCAATATGAGGCAGACTAGCTTTTTTAGAGCTATATATAATTACCAAAGACTATTGCTTTGCGTAGTTTTACTATTCTTTAGTATCATCTCTTCGTTGTTGTATGCTGATGTTTCAGGTGTTGCCTGTATCGTGTCAGGTTATTCTGCAGGAGATGTTTTGAATCAGAACGCAGTAATCGTTGTAAAAACAACATGGCAAGGTGATACTCCACCATTTAGTTGTGAACTTAATTATTCTGGTACTCCTTTAGATCTTATTGGTGGTATTTATAATAATGGTGTTGAAAAATCTTATCCAGCTAGTAATTTTAATGTAAATTCATGTCAAATTACTGCAACTGTAACAGAAGAATCTTCAGGTAAAACTGCTAATGGTTCTAGTGAAACAATATATTTTAATTTTTTAAACCCAGTATTGAATGTAACTCTAGGTGGTAATCCACCTTATGGAGGTACTAATAATAAAGTACCTGTTTTTGTAACTTGTAGTAATGTTGGTATTACTCAGCCTACCGTTACTTGCAATGGTGTTTCTGCTAATCTTAAACAACAAAATGGAACTAGTTACGAATTTGAACTAGATATAAGTAGTTTTGCTAATAGCACCACCCCATATAGAGTTAGAGCAACAGCAAAATCTGATACAAAGCCTGCTGAATATGCTCCAGAAGGATCTGGAGAATGTGATCTTTTGGTAGGTAGTGGTGCAAATGGTAATACAGAAATAGATACTCAAGCATCTACTCAGTCTCCTACAAATGCAACATCTATAACTATAAAAGGTAAGTCTCCTGAATTGACTAGACAAGTTGCAATATTGGTTGATGGTGCTGAAGCTACAAGACAAAATGCTGGTCCCGATTGGTCAATTGTTCTTGATGAATCTATGATTCCTAACGGTAAAAAGAGAATAGTCGCTGTTAGTTATGATGAAGTCGGTAATGAAATATCCAGATCTCCTGAATACCAACTAACTGTTGACAGAATTCCTCCAGAACAAGTAACAGTAGATGAAACTTCTGGAATACCCACAAATACAAATCAGCCGAAAATCACAATTCCTGTAAATGTAACTGTAGCACAAGATGAAATAACTCCTCCAATATTATTACAACCCTTGGTTAATGGAGCACCAGTAGGTAATCCTATGCCTGTTAATCAAACAGGGGTTGTAAACATAGATGTTCCTTTGACTGGCGGTCCAAATACCATAAACTTTACCACAACAGACGGAGCAGGAAATGTTACTACTTCTAATACAAATATAATAGTAAACCAAAATTCCTCAGCTTCAGGAATCGTTACAAGTGTAGTTGTTGAAGGAATAGGTGTTCCTTTCATAAGTGAAGGTGAAAATTTAAATTCAAATAAATTTATAGGACCTGGAGAACATTCTATATTAGTTTATTTCGATAACTCTGTTAGCGATGCTATTCCTACTATAGAAATAACTTGTGAAGGCGGTAGTAAAATTACTGTTAATGGTTCTTGGGATCCAGATACTTTCCGATTATTCAATGGATCTTTTACTGTTCCAAACAATGGTGGAACAACCTTTGATGGCAAGTGCCAATTAGACATAACAAATGTTAAAGACATTTATGGAAATATTCTTCAAGCCTATTCGCAACCAGGTGCTTTTCCAATAGATTCTACACCTCCTACTTCAACTATTACTTCCGATACACCTATCTATGTTTCTGGAGTTAAAAATAAAATAACCTTACAAGGTGAAGTTAATGATGGAGATAATGGTTCTGGTGTAGAAAGCGTTGATTTGATAATTAGAGATTCTGCTAATGCACCAGTATCTATTGGTTCTAACAATGATGGTATAATAAATATTCCGTTGAATTTGGCTCAACAATCCCCTTGGACTAAAGAAGTTGACTTTAGTGGATTAAATACGGCTGGCAAGTATACAATAGTTTCTAGAGCCAAAGATAAAGCTATAAATATAGCAAATGTTGAAAATATTGATACAAAAACAAAATTATCTTTGATTGTAGATCTTGCTTCACCTACTGTTTCAAAGATAAGTTTAGGCAATAGCGATTTTGACATACCAGAGTCTGATTCTAAAATGGTTGTAGCTAGCGATGTATCTCGCATTGTAGCTACTTTTGATGATGAAGCAGAATCATCAGGTATTGATTTTACTAAAACGACTATGACACTTACTGATCCAAAAGGTTCTACTATTACTGGTGAATTCACGAATAACGGAACCAATAAGATGTATTTTGATTTTCCAAGTTTGACAGCAACTGGAGAATATAAAATAGTCGTAACACCTTTTGATAATGCAGGAAATTCTAATGATCCTGCTTCAAGAACGTTTATCTTAGTAAAATCTGGTCCAGATGGTATGGAAATGCAACCGCCTAATCAGACAATAGCTAACCATACTGACCCAAATCTAGCTGTAAGCCAAGTTAAAATAACTTTAACTTCAACTGATTCTGCTATTACTCCAAGTTATGAACAGTCAACAGTCTCTGTTAAATATAACGGTTTAGAAGTAGGCTCAAAATCGCTTACAAGTAATTCTGATGGTCAAACACAGCCAACAGAAAGTGACGAAGAAAATCCACCTGCTGAAGAAGGTGCTGCTATGTATGCAAGATTACATGGTACGGCTGCTAATAGTCTAAAAGATGATGGTAGCCATGATGGTACTTATTATGTCACTGTTGTTCCAAAATCTAGTCAAGGATTAGCTGGTGAAACAATTAACCAAAGCTTTGTTTACGATACTCAGCCTCCTGTTATAGTTGAATCTTCTCCTGATATCGGAACTTCTGAAACTGAAGAAATATGGTTTGGTAACAGTACTACAGCATTTACTATTAAGTTATCTGACTCACCAAAAGATATTTTGGATTATTACAGAGGTCAGTATCCTGTTGCAAGTATTCCTGTAGCTCCAGAAGATTCAACTTGGTATAGTAGTCGTGGTTCTGGAGTAAATACCAATGTAAGTACTTTCACTTGGTCAACTGGAAATGGTGAATCTCAAAGTAATTTTAGCGTAGATGGTGATAAATTAATACTAACTGCACCTAATTTTGTTAATAGTGCTACTTATACATCAGGTGTTGAACCTATTAATGTTACTATTAGACCTGCTGATAATGCTAATCAAGGTGAAACTGTTCCAAACTGGTATATAATTAGTAGAAATTTTAAATACGATTATATCCCTCCAACATTAAAAATAATAGGAGATGGGAAAAAATTCTGTAAGAAAGTTGCTACCATAAAAGGCGAAGTTTCAGATATTGGTGATGGGGCTCAAGTTGTAAAAATACTAGTTAGCGAAGATGGTGGTAATACTTGGGGTGAAGTATCAACTACAAATCTTCCCTCAGCTAACGCAAGCTTTCCTATGAGTCTTGATATACCAAATAAAGATGATGGAACTTATACTGTAAAGTTTAAAGCGATAGATAAAGGTGGTAATACTTCTGAAGAAATAGAAGCTACTTATATTGTAGATCGTACTCCGCTAGAACCTCCTGAATTAACTGTACCTCTAGCTGATTATTCAACAAACAAAAGGTCACAGGGTTTCAGATGGGCTTCTGTAACAGGTGCTAATGCATACTTATTACAAATAGCAGATGATTCTTCTTTCTCGAATATTGTAAATCATGCTACTAATGCAAGTTACACTGATTTGAAAGGAGCTGTTTGCAATACTCCAGATAGTTCTTTCAGTTTGCCCAAAGACGGAACATTCTATTGGAGAGTGGCCTCTATAGAAAATTGTGAAGACGGTTACAATGTTGGTAATTTTTCTGAAACAAGAAAGATTATTATTGATACCGTAAAACCTTATATTCTTTCTGTTACACCAACTCCAAGCAGTTCAAATACTGTTTCTACAGGAATGGTAACATTTACTATTAGATTTAATGAAGTATTAGACGGAACAATAGATTTTAGTGCTACATTAACATCTGCTGGTGGGCAGGTTATGAAGATTGAAAAAGTAAGTTGTACTGGTGATACTTGGACAGGAACAACTGTTATTCCAAAAAATAACTCTGCAGTTTATGATGGGTCAGCGGTTATTACTGTTGAAGGAGCTACAGACCTAGCTGGTAATGCTATGGCATTAGATTCTTCACATAGTATTGTTGTTAATACTGGTCCAGCTTTTACAACAAAACTCTTTTCTAATCCTGCAAATGAATTTGAAATAACAATTATAACAAAGTCTAGTGAATCTTTACAGGCAGCACCTAGTGTGACTGTTGTTCAAAATTCTGTAAAAACTCCAGTTACTATGAATTTCTTAAAAGACCGTTTCTATACAGGTTCTTACAAAATAGATAAAGAAAGTCCTGGTTCTGCATATATAAAGATTTCTGGAACAGATCTTTATGGAATGGTTGGAAACAGTACTGTTGAGTTTGTTGTTGCAGATGTTAATGCTTCTACCAGATTAAGTATAGCGGATTCTACTGGTCGTGCTAGTTTAAAAGCTGCTGCTGGTGCTACAGCCAAACCAACAGCTATCTATATAATTAGTAGAGAAATGCTAGAATCTCCATTTGTTACAAATTCTAATACTGATTTGACAAATGCTTCTCTTCGTGCTAGTGCGGGAGTAAGAATGTCAACTTATAATAGCAGCGGTTCTGAACTTATAGGTATACTTGGACTTGATGAAATAGGTCCAAAATCTACAAAGTTAAAGAAGTGTATGCTTTACACAGCTGATCTCAATGGAGAAGTAATAGATTTATCAAAAGCTGATAAAATTCATGTCTATCGCCAAGATTCTAATGGAAATTGGATCTTCCAAGGTGGTGAACTCAAAGATTACAAGATTTCGGCTCAAATAACAGGTCTTGGAAGACTTGCTCTAATGGCAGACACTACTGCTCCAAGAGCTGCTTCTTTTGAACCTTCTAATAAAACAAAGCTTGATACAAGTTTCCCTGAAATAAAAGGACAGTTTGTAGATAACGGTTCTGGATTAGTTACCAGTTCTTTTAAACTATACATAGATGATTTGCAAGTCAAAAATGTTGAAATGGAAAAAGACGGTAGCTTTAGTTACCAAGTTAAACAAATGCTTAAAGAAGGGGATCATGAAATAAAATACGAAGTTTCCGATAAAGCAGGAAATAGCTTAGTAAGAGCAGTTACAGTTAATGCTCCTATGGCTATTAGAGCTGGTGAATTTAGTCCTTATCCTAGCCCTGCAAGAGGGAATAGAATAAACTTTGTTTACTACTTTGGAGCTATGCCAGATTCGGCTTCTTTGAAAATATACGATTCGTCTGGTCACTTGGTCAAAACATTCGGTATAGATGATTTTAACCTCTTACGTGGTTCAATCAGATGGGATTTAAAGAACAAAAAAGGCAAAAGAATAGCTAATGGAACTTATATTTACAAACTTGAAGTCACTGCTGGTGGACAAAAGTTCAAAAAACGTGGCAAATTTGCAGTTCTAAAATAATGTAAAAAATACCCTCTTATAAAAAATATAAGAGGGTATTTTTTATTACGCAAATAAATCGCTAATAATTGAATTTGCCATAACAATTCCAAGAGGAGAAAGTCTTATTTTTTGCTCTTCTTTTATTATTTCACCTGAAGAAATATAGCGATTAAGATTTATATAAAATTCTTCTTTTTGTAATCCATAAAGTTTTTCAAATTTATCTAAATCTAATCCCTCGGTTAATAAACGTAAATGAAGCATCAAATACTCATTACGTTGATCTTTTATACTTAGAACCTCTTTTTCCAAATGGCTTTTATTTAGCCAATTTTCTAAACAAGATTCCTCGGTATACCTAATATGGTCGATACAAGAAACAGCGGCAGGACCAAAACCAATATAGTCTTCACTTTTCCAATAGCTTATATTGTGTTTGCAACGATAACTTTTCTGTGAATAATTTGAAATTTCATAATGTTCAAAACCATGATTTTCTAAAACTTCTGCAACATCAAACATTTCTTCTGGTCCAATATCATTAGGATTCTGTATTATACCTTTTTCAACTTTTTTCTGAAGAGGTGTGCCATCTTCTATTGATAAAAAGTATGCAGAAATATGCTTAAAAGGATAATCTTCAATTAACTTTTGTAGTTCTGTCGCTATTGATGGACAATTTGGAACTCCCATTATAAAATCAGCATTAATATTGTTTAAGCTAGAAAACGCAATGTCTAAGGCTTTTATTACTTTATTTACTCTAGTATTGCGACCAAGCAACATTAATTCGTTGTCTTGAAGTCTTTGTATGCCAATGCTTATTCTAATCTTAGGTATTTCAGACAAATAATCAATTATGTCTTCTGTTAATGTTTCGGGATTGCTTTCTATTGTTATTTCTTCTATTTGTTCTAAATCAATATGGTCAGAAATAATGTTTATTAGAAATCTTATTCCTTTTAAGCCTAGCATTGTTGGATTGCCGCCACCAATAAAGACTGTCTTTATGTTTTTTGAAATATAGTCTAGTTTAAACCAAGAATCTATGTTCTTTTTAAGTCTATCTAAATAGCGATTAACAATGTATGTTTCACGTGGAACAATAGAATAGAAACCGCAATAATCGCATTTTGAAAAACAAAAAGGGACGTGAATATAAAGACTAGTAACAGTCATAAAAATTCTATTGTGCTTCTACGACAAAGCTGGGAAATCCTATTTCGTTAAGCTGTTCAACTTTATTTTCAGCTTCTTTTTCTGTGGAATAAGGACCAACTACTAATCGATAAATTTCATATTGTTCATCTGGCTTTAATAACGTAGATTCTATGCTTTCATTCTTTAATAAATTATATATTTCATTGGCTGAAGCTTCATCACCAAAAGCACCTATTTGAACAAAATATTCTTTTTTAGGAACACTTGGAATTTGTTTTTTAAGTGTCTTTTCGCTTTTATTTATATTAGATTGCTTAACAATAGGTGTTTCGCTTTGTTGTTTTTCTTCTTTATTGCGTTTTTGAGGAGAAACAATTGTGCTATTTTCTTGATCATTAGCTATAATTTCTTTTGCTAATTTAATATTTTTTTCGATTTTTTTTCTATCGTTAATATCCAACAAAAACCAAATACCAACACCTAATATTGCAATTATAACCAAATAGACCAACCATTCTTTAAAGCTATCACCAGCTTGAATAGGAGGTCCCCAATCGAATTGTCTTTGTGATTTTTTATCTTCCATATCTATTATCCAATAGCATATTGTACAACAATTTTACATAATTATACAAGAGTCTAAAAACAAAAAGCCTGTGTTTTATAACACAGGCTCTTTAAATCTTATTTGTTATAGTTTTTTATAGGCAACTACTTTATCATAAGATTGAAGCTTGAAAGCTTTTGTTACATTGTAAAGAGATTCTTTACCAGCTATTAACAAAACACCGCCAGGAACTAATGCATTGTAAATGTTTTCAGCCATTCTTTCCTTGGCTTTTTGTGAGAAATCGCAGAAAAGATTACGACATACTACAACATCGTATTCACCAAGTTTTTCCATTGCTTCAGAATCTAAAGCATTTGTAAATTTAAACTCGATTATATTTTTTACTTCGTCTTTAATGCGTAAGTCACCACGGTCATCTTCAAAGTATATATCTGTGTATTTCTGATCGACAAATCTAAATATTTCGCGTTTGTAAATACCACGTTTAGCAGTATTCAAACATATATTAGAAATATCAATACCTGTAATTTCGATATTGATTCTGTCGGTATGTAGGTCTTCGATTACAGAAAGTGCAACAGAATAAGCTTCAGGTCCATAAGATGTTCCACAACAAAGAATTCTTAGTTTATCGCTATTTGCTTTAACTCTTTCTTCGATAAGTTCTGGCAAAATATTAGAAACTAAAACTTTTGTTTGCTGAGATTCACCAAAGAATTCTGTTACAGGATTGGTTATTGAATCGTATAAGCTGGTAAGCATTGATTCTTCACAACCATATCTAAGGCAAAGATAATATTCTGTCCAAGATGTGATAAAGAATTTATCTAATTCTTTTTTTAGCTTGTTTTCAAGAACTTTTTTGTCTTTAACTTCAATACCACACTTATTAGAAATAATTTCTCTAATAAGAAGTGCTTCTTCTTCATTCATGCCGTTATCATTACTAGAAACGTTTTTGATACTATCAATATATCTAGCTTGTCTTGGAGCAACAACTTCTTTTAGTATCTTTTCCAAGAATGGAGAATTATTTTGTGTAAAAGTATTGATAAAATAATTTCTTACCCAATTGTCTTTTTGGAAAATATCTTTGAGCTTTTCAGACAAATTTTCATGGCTATCTGGTTTATCCATGAAATACTTAATAGCGGATACAACCAAGTTCTTGTCTTCGTTATCCAACATTGTGAAGATAATATCAGAACAAGTATTGTCACCAAGTTTAGCTAGGGTGAGAATTGCGGCAGAACGAACTGCATTGCTAGAATCGTTTTTAACGATTTCTTTTAATAGCTCAACAGAACTGGTACTCTTTACTAGTCCTAAAGCTTTAACTATTTGGTATCTTACTTCCCATCTTGTATGGTTGATATATTTTTTGAAATCAGCATCAAGAGATTTTTCACCCATTTCACTTAAAGCAACTACGGCAAGTTTTGCAACAAGTGGGTTTTCATCTGCCAGTAATGGGATAAAGAATTGTTTCAATTCTCTTGTGTTAAAGGCTCTCAAAGCAGAAAGAGCAGCGATTCTAATCTGCCAATCTTGATTTTTAAGCAGTTCTTTTAATGGGAATATAGATTTTAAGTCTCTCATATTTTCAAGAGAGTTACAGGAATTAACTATTACACGCCATTCACTGTCGCTAAGTTTGTTTATGAGAGAATCAACAGCTACTGTAGAACCGCATTTCCAAATTGTTTTAGATATAGTTTCTCTGATTCTAGAATTTTCATTATCGAGCAATTCTAACAATTTTTTTGTTATTTCTGGGTCTTTTCTACGTGCCAATACAGAAGCGGCTGCTTCTCTAACGTCACCATAAGGCTCAGAAGCAATTACTTTGAATAATGGTTCAACAATTGCTGAACTACCAGTGTTTGCCATAGCAAGACAAGCTTCACGTCTAACGTGGCCGTTTATGTCTTTGAACTTAGCAATAAGTGCAGGTATAGCTCCTTCGCAATCTAACATATTTGATATGGAGATAACAGCGTTCTTTCTAACTGTTTCATCTACATCATTAAGCATATCTTTCAAAGTTTCAAAAGAAGCTTTTGCTTTGCAAGCTCCTAGAGTTTTTGCTAAAGTCTGTCTTAAAGCATCGTCTGCATTTTGACCGAATATAGATATAGCTTCTGGAACTTCAGGAGTTGGATATTTTTCTAAAAATCTAAGAATTTTAACTGCAACAGGTGGTTCTACTATTCCTATTTTTTCTAATGCAATCTTAGTAGCTTTAAAACCTAATTTGCAAAGACCGTTAAAGGCTGATTCTGTTATTTCTTCATCTTGGCTTTGAAGAGCGTTTATTAAAGCAGATGCAAATATTTCATTTTCAAAAGCAGAAGCAACTTCTACTAAATATTTATATTCTGCTGCATCTTGATTATCTAATAATCCAACGAGTACTTCTTGTATATTTGTATACGAAGTGTTTTTAAGAACTCCAGGATTTGCACTTTCTATTTGTGCCAATGATTTGAAAATAAGCCTTCTTGTTCCAGGATCTTCTTCTGAAATTATCTTTTTACAAAGAATAACTATTGCTTTTGGAGATTCGGTAGCACCTAATGCACCAATAGCTGTAAAATATTCAAGCATATCGCCAGATTCAAGAGCTGATATTAAAATAGGTATTACTTCATCTACAGCTATGTTGCCTAATGCTTCAATTATTGAATATTTAAGAATTTCGGTATTCTTATAGGTTTCAAGAAGTGGGGCTACTGCCTTTGGGTCTTGAATTTTACCAAGAGATTCAATAGCTGTTGTTTTAACATTATCATCGTCATGATTGATATATTTTAAAACTGTTTCTGTAGCAATGTTTGATTTTATATCGCCAAGAATAACAAGAAGCTGAATAATTTCATCTATATCGTTAGAAACATTTAAAGCAGATACAATTGGAGCTATGGCCATAGTGCCCAAATTGCGCAATATTGTCATACCTGCGTTTCTTATGTTTAAATCTGGACTTTTTACTACTTCTATAAGACCAAGTACGACATTTTCGTGATGCATAGTTGAAAGAACTTCGATAGCTATGTTTTGAACACCTTTGTTGGGATCGCCAAGAGCTTCACAAAGAGCAGTAACAACTTCTTTGTTTTCTGGATAATTCTTTAACTCTTTTATTGAACGTCTACGAAAATTTGAATCTGTATTTTTAAGTTGTTCTAATAAAGCTTCTGCTGTTGCCATTATTAAGCCCCCTTGGCAGCTTTGTTCAAAAGTCTTTCAACTTCTTGAAGCAATAAATCAGGTTTTATTGGTTTTTGAAGAAAAGAATTTGCTCCAAGGGTAAGACCCTTCATTACCATTTCTTTTTTACCTTCTGTTGTCAGGATGATTATTGGTATATGTTTAAATTTTTCATCTTCTTTTGCATGAGCGATAAGTTCAAAACCATCCATGCCAGGCATATTCAAGTCTGTTATAAGCATATCTACATGATTTTTTGTCATTGCTTCAAGTGCTTCTATACCGTTATTGGCTTCTAATACTTTATAGCCTGTTTTTTCTAATGGGAAACATGCGACTTTACGTAGCATTAAAGAATCTTCTGCTACAACTATAGTTTTGGGCATGGCTTAGGATTCCTCCGAAACTTATAATTTACATTTAGTGTAAATTATAATTAGAACACCTATCAAAAAGCAATATATTTTTAAGATATTGTGAAAAAATTATTTTTAAGTTTGTATTTTATGTAATTATTGTTGTTTTTTTCTTCGCTTTAAGCTAAATGTTAAAAAATTGCAAATAAAAAAACCTCTAGATATTACTAGAGGTTTAGAATGCCGAAAGTCGGGGTCGAACCGACACGCCTTTAAGGGGCGCGGGATTTTGAGTCCCGTGCGTCTGCCAATTCCGCCATTCCGGCAAGCTTATACAAAAATATCACATCATTTTCTAAAAATCAATAAATATTTTAAATAAAAAATACAATTTAACTCCCCTCTCTCAATTCTCAATTCTCACCTCTCAATTCACAAATCTTAATTCTCAATTCTCATCTCTCAATTCTCAATTCT
>CAJOQX010000248.1 GCA_905236865.1 Candidatus Rifleibacteriota bacterium | reverse complement strand
TTACCAGTGCCACCATGACCTACGATAGCAACATTACGGATTTTTTCGGTAGTATAAAGTTTCATTCTTATCTCCTACTGTACGCTTTAAATTTTATTTGGTATAAATTTATACAGTATTTTGCTTTGTTTTGCAACTTACATTTTTTATTTGAAAGAAAAAAAGATAAAATATATTGCTAATAAAAAATTATTTTACCGCGATAATATTTTTCTTTATAAATTCAGCACAGATTTCAGGATTTAAATGAGGCATATAATGTCCTGCTTCATTTGATATTTCTATTTTTGAATTTGGAATTAAAGAAATAGCTTCTTTTTGTTTTTCAACATCGGTATAACTATCTTTACCACCTATAAGAGCAAAAGTTGGGAAAGAAAATTTTTTCATTTCTTCTTTTAATTCATTTAATATTTTTATTTGAATATTTTTGTCATTAAGATAAGCTACAATATTTTCAAACTTTGTATACCTTTGTAGCCAAAGTTCAGAAAAATCTTCAGGAACTATTTCTGGGGCAAACATTTTATTAAACATATTGCCAAAAATATCATAATATTTATTTGGTAGGAAAATACCTAATATTGTTCCCATAAAAGCTCCCTTGGCTTGATTTGGTATATTAGATATTGATTCTTTGGGATTATTTAATTCGATAAGTGGGTTTAAAAATATCAACCCTTTAACTTTTTCTGGATATTTTATAGCTATTTTAATCGCTGTTATGCATCCATAATCATAGCCAAGAATCCAAGCTTTATGATTCAATTTTTTATCTATTAATTCGGAATAAATTTGAGTATCACCCCAAAGTTCTTCTTTATCAGGAGGTAATTCGTCACTAGAATTGTGTCCTGGTCTATCTGGAGCAACAAGCCTTATATTTAATCCATCTATTTTAGTCATAATATCTGAAAAAATTCTTTTTGTTCCAGGATTTCCGTGCAAACAAAGAACTGATTCTCCTTTTCCTGCTTCAGAAAACGACACTTTAATGTTTTGTATGGTAATAGATGAGGTTTGCTCTAATATAGACATATTTTAACTCCATTATGTTTCTTTGTTTAAGATTCTAACATATTTCTTTTTGTTACAAAAGTAAATATATAAAACAAATAATAAAATATCAAATTTTATTAAAGTTTTTCTTATTTATGCCGATAAGATATACAGTGATGTGTGTAAGGAGGTCCTTATGAAAAAGTCTCATAAAGTTACTTGTCCTTCTCTTCAACCAGAATGCAAAAATTGCACTCGTTTCGCAATTTTAAAAAGTCCCTGCCCAAAAGAAAACTGCATATTCAGATGCAATGACATAAAACCAACAATTTGTTGTCTATAAAGCGACAATAATGTAAAAATGTCATTTGTTTTATAATTATTCTATTGATACTACTGAAGCTGTTATATCATCTTTAATAGAAGTTGGGTTAAGTTCCACTAACTTTGAAATTTCGTTGATAATTTCTTCTGCTGTTTTGTCATGTCTAAGTTTGAAAAAATCAATGAGATATTTATAACCGTCATCACATTTTTCTTTTGCTTCAAAAAAATCAATTAAACCATCGGAGTAAAAAATAAATTTATCTCCGTGTTCAAATTTAATTGTATTTGTTCCATACTTGCTTTCAACAAAAATACCTAGTAATGTTCCTGTAGAAGGTAGCTCTGAAATTGATTTGCTTGATGAACAGTATTGAAGTGGAAAATCGTGACCAGCATTAGCGTATTTAAAAGTCATTTTTTCTAAATCAAATAACCCCCAAAGAGCAGTTGAATTAAAATATGAACCAGCTCCAAGAAATTCTTTCAAAGAAATATTAACTGATTCCATTAATTCAGAAGGATTGCTTTCGATGCTTCCCTTTTCTTTAAATAAACAATAAACTACAGACATTACAAGAGAAGCTGGAATACCTTTTCCGCAGACATCGCCAATTAAAAAACCTAATTGATTTGGATTATTGCCATTAATATAACGAATAAAATCACCACCAACAAACCTTGCAGGTTTAATAAAAGTAGCTATTTTTAGTCCACCCATATTGGGTAAGGTTCTTGGTAAGGCACCTTCTTGAACTATTCGAGCCATTTCCAATTCTCTTTGAATAGAATTCTGCCTTTCTGCAAGTTCATTTGCCCTATATTCCAGCTCTTTTTGCAACTGATAATTATGTAGACATATTGAAAGCTGGTCTGAAAGTAAATCTAATTTGAAATTGTCTTCTGAGGTCAGAGGCAGTTCTTCATCATATCTCCCAATAAGCAAACAGCCGTAAAAAATATTGTCGTGAGAAAGTGTAGCTCCAGCTAAAGCTCCTTTAAAATCATACTTTTTAAAAATATAATGCAAGAGTTTGATAGAAAGATTAACTGAATCCGAATTAGCTTCATTTCCTTCTTCTAAGAGTTGGTCAAATCGAATGTTGCTGAAACTAGTTCTTTTAATTCCGACAGAGTCAGTAACAACAAAAGAGTTCTTTTCTCCGTCTAATAAAAACAAGACCACCCAATCAAAATTTCCAAGTTCAGCGACAACTTCTAATATTTTTTTGTAATCTGGTTCATGCTGTAGCATTTCAAGATCATTTAGACGATGAGCTTTTTCATAAAAATCACAAACCATTTTTAATGCATTTTTTTCTTTTATACTGCGCCAAATTACAACAGAAAGTATGGCAAGCATAATAAAAACTGCAGCAACTCCATAGTAAGAATCGTGTAGCATTACAGTAATAAAGCCAATAGCGGCAAGCCAAAAACAGTAAAAAAGTGTGAAACTACGCTCTTTGAAATTTTTTTTATTTGTTAACGCCACAATATTTCCTGTTTAATATAAATTAAAAGCCTGATTCCATTCTGATAAACTTATAACTAGTTTCTTTGGGCTCTTGGAATCAAGAACAAAACGCTCATCTTTATCCAAATAATTCTTTAATCTTTGTCTTATTTTAAAAAGAAGTTCTTTTGTAAAAATACTTTTCAATTCAAAACTTGACACCAAAGGAGTAGAAAATTTATTCCAAAGTTCAGAAAGACTTTCGGGTTTACCTTTCTTTTTTAAAATTTGATATATTTTTTCAAGCATTGATTCATAAATGTCTGAGCCATTATAGTCATAGAAAAAAGAGACTGGTGGTAAGTAACCAAACATAGTTATTATATCTCTAGCTTTTTTTACCAGTCTTTCGCCATCATTTTGCAATCCGATTATTTCAGAACGAAGGATTCTCATCAACATTAAGTCTATATCTTTGCGAACAAGAGTATCTATAAGCTTTGAATCTGAAGGGAAAAATTTTTTTAATATTGGTCTAATTGCTTCGATAGATTCTACGCTTAAAAACTGTATGTTTCTATTATATGTTTCAGGCTTCTTGGATTTCATTTCTCCAAGTATTTTCTCGAACTGCAATATAAATTCAAATTTTGTTTCGCAGGCCATCTATAAAACCAATCTAGTTTTTTAACTTTAAAATAAATAATTATTTATAATAGAGTAACATATAAACAAATATTTCTCAACTTTCAACCAACTTTCAACTTAATTGGTTGGTAGAACGAAAAATCCTTTCAAATCATTCTAAAATTATTCGATTTTCTATTCCATATTTGTTCATATACTCGGTTTATCATATCCATTAGTTCACGTTTTGTTATTCCCATTTTCTCTGAAACTCTTTCGAGCATAAGAATTTCTTCGTCAGCTATACGTCCATCTGTAGCAGCTATTCTAATTAATACTAATAATAAATTCTTATCATATTTTAAATCTATATTGTTTAAAATGTAATCTAAAGGATTGGAGATATTCTTTAATTCATTGATTGTATTATTTATTTCTTTTTCAGGAATTGAATATCTTTTGCAAATTGCTCTAATGATATTCAATTCTCTTGGATCAATAATTCCATCAGCTAACATAACTGCTATTGTTATTCTTAATAAATCTTTTTGGGAAAAATTACTAAGTTCATTCCAATTAACACTTAGATAATTTTGAGTTTGGTTATATTGGTTTGTAACTTCTATTGTAGCGTTATTAGAATTCTGTTCTTTGTATAAAGGATTTTTTACTGATTCTTTGTTCTTGAAATGTTTTGTTATAGAATAATCCTGTTCATAATCTTCACAGTATTTCTTTAATTTACATATTATTGTAAAATCATTATAATAATCGTATACATTACTTAATATCCAATCTTTTGAGTAGTCATTTATTGGATTGTTACAATGTTCGCAAATGAGGGTATCGCCATCATTTACATTAGCTCCACAATAAGGGCAGCATATTTCTGAAAAATATTTATTTGTGTCAGTTAATGCTTCAACATTTCTTTTTAAAACAAATAACGTATTATTATAAGAAGTTGAATATCCAGGAATTCTCCCGTTCCAAACAATATTAGCTAAAAGATAATGATTGTTATTATTAATATTTTTATAAATACCTACTATTTCTATATAATCTATTCCTGCTCTGTCGTAGTTATTAAATAAACTTGAATATTTTACATATTTATTTACAAAATCCTCAGAAGATACTTTAAAAATCAGCGTATCATCTGAATCTTCTTTAAACTGAATAATACTCCAAAACATCATGGAGAGTTTGTCTTCAATATTTTGAATATTAAAATTAGGGTCATAATTTAATAAATTCCGTAATCCAGGAATATTTTTGTTATGATTATCCTTCCAAGATGATTTTTGGAAAATACCTGTTAATATCCAGTCATTTTGTCCAGAAACTAATGAAAGTCCGCAAGAAGAACATTTATTATTATTTGTATCCGATATTCTAGTTAAACAATTAGGACAACAGCCCTCTATAATTCCGTTTTGTAAAATATTTTTTGCATTTTTATTTTTAGAAAAGCACCATATTTCAGTAAAATAATCTTTACTAGTTCTACTACCTTCTATTGTTGTATTATTTGATTTATTCATCCTATAATTAATAGCAGAAGCACAAACAGATATATATACAGATTCATAACAAGAATTACTTTCATATTTTTCAATATTGATTTCTGATATTTTTAATTCTTTCATAACGTCAACTATTTTTTTATTTATCATAATATTTGTTTGTATCTGAAATTGTTGAAAAGTTCCCCCACCTAATAAAAGCCTTGCTCTTTTTATATTTTGCATCGACCAAGCATTTTGAATAATAGTAAATGCTTTTTTTATTCTATTTTTAAATATGTCAAAATTAAAATTAGGATTAGACTTCTTTAATAATGATATTATATTTTTATTTTTCTGTTCTTTTGCTAATTCGTCTTCGTAGCCAAATGGAACAAGACGTTTAAATTTAACTAGTGAATTTATTGCAAATCCTAAAATCGCAAAATCAATAATACAAGCTATTGGATAAAAGCAGGTAAATAGGCAGAAAAAAAAGGAAAGCATTACATATCCGCCAAAATCGGTATCTTGTTTATTATTATTTTTTAGAGTTCCTCTGTAAAAAAGAATACATAAACAGATTAAATGAAAAGGCAATAATTTCTTTATTGTATTAAAGTTTTCTTGCATTCTTCTTTCAGCGGCTTCTCTTTCGGCAGGTGTCATAGGTCTAGAACGATGACTACTGCTTCTATGACTGTGGCTATGACTATGACTTCCTCCACTTCTACCTCCACCGCCACCTGCACGTGCTTCTGCTATATCAACAGATATAAAAATAAAGAAAGATAAAACAATTGAATACAAAAATAATAAGGTAATTTTTCTACTAGTGTTATTTATTGTTTTCTTTTTCATTCGTTAATGGTTTATTCTTTATTAGGGAAATAGCATTCGTTAGACCTATTATAATTGCAACTATATCATCTGCTTGTCCTAAAAACGGTGTTATATCAGGAATTATATCTGCTGGTAAAATCACATAGACAATTGAAGCTATAATTAGCAAGAGTCTTATAACACAATTCTTAAACGAAACTATATCGAATATTGCCCAAGTCATACAATAAAATAAAGTAAATACACAAATATGATAGATTAAATAAATTGGTTTAGAAAAAAAATTCCAAAGAATACCCCAAAATGTGCTATCCCAAATAAAAAAATGCACAATTCCATAAAGAAAATATATAACAGAAAGCCAGAAAAAGATACCAAAGAGAGCTTTTATTCCTACGTATGACTTTAGGCTAAATAGACAGAATGGGAATGAAATTTTTAGGTTTTCATTTGGAATTGTCTGTTGAACTATTACTAGTTTTTTATTATCTGTTTCCATATTAATATCCTAAAGATTAGAAGTAAGAGTTAAAGATAAGAAGTAAGGGGTTTATGAGAGCATTTGAACAGCTTCAAAGAGCGTGATTTAACTAGAGTTGTATTGCCTGAATAGATTATTTCATTAGGTTGACTTGATGAAACAGTATCAACAATACAAATCCATTCAGCATTACATTGAGGCAAAACAAACTCTATATCATCAGTAGAAGAGTTGAGAATCAATAAAAGATTATCATCTTTTATAGGATCTCCATTTTCATCTATATCATCTATTCCTGTGCCTGACAAAAACATAGCAAGAGCTTTGCCATGAGGATTATTCCAGTCTTCGTCACTCATTTCTTTGCCATTAGGACAGAACCATATAATATCTCGAATATTTGAACCTCTAATCATACGTCCTTGGAAGAATTTTCTTCTGTGAAGAGCAGGATGTTCACGTCTAAACTTTATTACGTTGCTAGAAAATTCAAGCATTTCTTTTTGTTCATCAGTTAAATCCCAATTATACCAGCTTACTTCATTGTCTTGGCAATAAGCGTTATTGTTGCCTTTTTGGGTTCTCATTATTTCATCGCCACCACAAATCATTGGGGTTCCTTGTGAAAATAGCAGAGTAGCCATCAAATTTCTCATTTGTCTTGCTCTTAGCTCGTTTATATAAGCATCATTTGTTTCGCCTTCAACACCGTGATTCCAAGAGCGATTATCGGAATGACCGTCACGATTTCCTTCTAAATTATTGTGGTTATGTTTTTCGTTATAAGAAACCAAATCCCTTAAAGTGAATCCATCATGTGCAGTTATAAAATTGACACTCAGATAAGGCTTTCTTCCATCTAATTCATATAAATCGCTGCTGCCAGTTAGACGGTAGCCCATTTCACCTACAGTTCCACCATCACCTTTCCAAAAAGAACGCATTAAATCACGATATTTTGCATTCCATTCAGCCCACAAAACAGGAAAATTACCGACTTGATATCCACCTTCGCCAACATCCCAAGGTTCTGCTATAAGTTTAACCTGACTTATAACAGGGTCTTGGTGGATTATTGTAAAGAAACTAGAAAGCTGATTCCAATAGTGCATTTCACGAGCAAGAGTCGAACATAAATCGAATCTGAAACCGTCAACGTGCATTTCATTAACCCAGTATCGCAGAGAATCCATTATTAACTGTAAAGTTTGAGGACAAACAACGTTAATGGTATTACCTGTTCCTGTATAGTCTTTATAGAAACGCTTATTGTCATTTTGAAGCCTATAATAATTGATGTTGTCTATGCCTTTGTAACACATAGTCGGTCCTTGATGATTGCCTTCGCAAGTGTGATTGTAGACAACATCTAGTATCACTTCAAAGCCTTCTTGATGAAGTTTTTTGACCATAGCTTTAAATTCTCTGACAGGTCCGCCAATAGACTTATCAGAACTGTATCTCATTTCTGGAACAAAGAAAGAAAGCGTGCTGTAGCCCCAATAATTTTTCAAGCCTTTTTCATATAAGAATGGGTCATCTATATGTTGATGTACAGGCAAAAGTTCTATTGTAGTAATACCTAATTTTTTCAAATGATTTATAATCGGCTCAGAAGCTAAACCAGCATAAGTGCCTCTTAGATTTTCAGGAACATCTGGATGAAGTTTGCTTATTCCCTTAACATGAGCTTCGTAAATTACACAGCGGTTGAATGGGTATCTTGGCTTAACATCACCGCTCCAGTCAAAATCATCTTCCATTACAATTGAAAGAGGAGTGCCAGAAGCATAGTCAACGCTAACATCTAAATCTTTGTTAGGACTAAAATTATTATATGCGAATAAACCATCTTCATGATGTTCAATTCCGCTAAGTGCTTTTGCGTAAGGATCCATCAACAAAACTCTAGGATTAAAACGAAGTCCAAGTTCTGGACGATATTGCCCATGAACTCTGTATGCATAGAATTGTCCTGGTTTTATATCATCAATATAAATATGCCAAACAAAGGCTGTTCTATTTCTTAGTGGAATCTGTGTTTCATTCATTTCTTCATCAAAAAGACATAGTTCAACGCCTTCTGCGTGTTCTGAATAAAGAGCAAAGTTTACACCTTTCCCATCATAAGTAGCCCCTAAAGGGTATGGATGACCTCGTTTTAAACGCATTATTTCTTTCCTTGTGTTTTATATTTAACAAACTAAAACTCGATAAAAGTAAGTTTATCATAATTATATTATTTAAAACAATAATATGAATTTTTGTAAAAGGAAAAAGATATAGATAAATTTTAATCTTGTATCAAGAATCTTTTTTTAATTTAACTATGTTAAAAATTATCTAATAAGTTTGCTATAACTTTATATTTAGTTTTTTTATTATTTCTAATTTTAAAAGAAAGAATAAAAAACTTAACTAAACTTAAAAAAAATTGTTTTTCAATTGACTCATTGATTTAAATTCTCTATAATTACTATAGATTATTATTAACTTATGCAAATTAGTAGGAGTATAAAATATGAAACGATTTTCTGTTTATATTTTGATTCTTTGCTGTATTTTTATCTCTTCAGTTTCTTTTGCCGCAGAAAAAGTAGCACTAGATGCTAAATTAGTAATTGTAAGTGGATTAGTTAAATTAACTCATGCCGATAGCAACGAAGCTGATTTCGTTGATGAAAGTTGCCAACTCTATTCAGGTGATGTTATAGAAACTTTGTCTGATGCAAAAGCAAAGTTATCTTATTCTGATGGAACTAGTATGCGTATTAAAGAAAAAACGTTAGTAGAAGTTCAGCCAAAAAGTATCAGAATTTTTAAAGGTAGCACTTGGCACAAATTTACTAAACGTGGCACAGAATTTCGTATAGAAACTCCATCTTTTGTTGCAGGTATAAAAGGAACAGAATTTGAAGTTAAGGTTGATTCTGCAAAGAGTTCATTATCTGTTTTTGAGGGTGCTGTTGCTGTTAGAGGAAATAATTCTGGTGATGTTCTTCTTGCCGAAGGAAAAGAAACCTATTGCGATGCTAAAGGTAATGTTTCTGATGCTAAAGATTTTAACGTTACATTAAAGAAATCTAGTTGGTATATCAGTGAATGGAATTCTTCAGAACCCGAATCTGATAAATCAACTCCTAAAATGAAGAAAACAATCAAAACTTTATCTAAACCTACTAAAAGATAAGAGCTAAAATAAGGGAAATTCAATATTTCCCTTATTTTTTTGTCTATAAACAATAAAAAGACTAGTTTGAGGAAGATTATGAAAAAGTATATAAAACTTATTCTTGTTATGACTTATATTTCTATTCCTAGTTTTTTATTTGCTGCAGCAGCTATTGGTGGTGCAGACGGTGCTGGTAATTCTGGAACTCCAACGAAAGCAACTGTTAAAACTAATACAGGTTCTGTAGATGATGTCACTAGTAGATTGAGAATAAGAGTTCAACCTAACATTAATTCTACCATAATAGGGTTCTTGTATGCAGGAGATGAAGTTAGTGTTTTAGGAGTTTCTGGTAAATGGTTTCAGGTTTCTAACGGTTCAGTAACAGGTTGGTCTTCTTCTGACCATTTAATTGTCACCGAGTATGACAATGGCAAT
>CAJOQX010000247.1 GCA_905236865.1 Candidatus Rifleibacteriota bacterium | reverse complement strand
CATCGCCTGTAAAAAGGTCTTCGCCGTCAACGTAATAGTTGAGGCGTTTCTGTGCGGTTCTTGCCTCGCCTTCGCCGTAGTGCTGTCTGTAGTTCTTATATGCCTCGTCTTTAATCTGCTTCTGGTTGCTTGCGAAGCTGTAGCGGACAGAAAGGTAGCCTTGGGAGTCTGAAAATCCCCCTACGACTTCGTCGCTTCCACTTTTACTAAAGGAGGGGGCAAGAGCAAGGGGAAAAAAGCCACGCTTTGGTAGAGCGTGGCGGAGCCATAAAGTTTGTAATTTGTAGAAGGCAGAACAAATATAGTACAAATAAGGGAAAAAAAGTTCAGAAGTATTTATTGTAACCACATAGTTTTTTTTGCAATATTAAAAAGAGTTCTTTCACAGAAGAACCTAAAAAGCAAAAGGCTTGCACAAGCTCACGTATAGCAAGCCTGCAAGCCTAGTGTCTGCTATGCTGTCCTAGAGGTTGAAAGGAGGTATAGCGTGAAAAAAGTTCTGTTAATACTTTTAGTATTGGCAATGCTGTTAGCTTCAGCAACGCCAATTAACTAAGCGTAGTATCAGCTTGCGAGTATGTCCAGTATTCGCAAGCTCCTAAACTAAGTATAACAGAATTTTGAGTAATTGCAAATACTTCCTTTTCAGCCTCTTTTATCTTTTTAAAAATCTTCGGCGGTGTCCGTAGAGGCTATCTAATGACAGGCTATGGTGGGTTTCGCCATGCTTTTCTTCTGAATCATTGTTTAGGTTGCTTTCTTTTACGAGTTTTTTGAATCTTCTGTATGGTTCTTAAATATGTTAATTTATTTTTTTATATCAAGCATAATATTGCTTATCAGAGTTTAAATTCTCGCATTACAACAAATTGCCAACCACCACGATATTTCTTTTCTGTTTTGTTACCATCACCAGCCTCTTCAACTGCTTTTTCCTTATTGCTTTTAAAATAAGGCACTAAAACCTTTAAACCAACATTCCAAGAACCGCATTTATCAGGTTTAGAAGCTAATGCATCCATTCTATGCAAATAAAGAGAACGATTTACAGTTTGAATATCACGCTCATTTCCGTTAAACTTAATTTTATCACTATATTTATAAGTATCACCATGAAGTTTAGCCAATGAATACTGCATTGAATAATCAATGTTTCTATGGTGACGTTTAAATCCTATTCGTCCCATATCACCTGTTTTAGGTTTGAAATTAATTCTATAATCAACAAATCTAGTTGAAAAGTAAAACAAAACATCAATATTAACCATATTGAAAAAGGCATCAGCCGACAAATCACCGAACAGTTTTGAATAATCAGCATAATAACTGCCGTTTTTGTATTTATAAACACTTCCTAGACAACGTGTAACAAACTTAAACCTATTATTATTCTCTCCTATTAAAACTCTGTTATCTCTATAATCGTTACCAAAACCATTATCATAATAATCAGCATATCTTACATAAGGGAACCATTTATAATTCAAATTATACGATAATTCGTAATCTCTCACTTTAACTTCCCTTTTATGATTAATTACCAAGCTCATAATATCAGTAGAAGCCCCTACCCTATGCTTGTATTTATTTAGTTCGTGGGAATAAGCAAATCTTAATTTTTTATGTTCTGTGTAAATTTTGTAATAATCGGTCGTTCCATTGTTATTACTCTTTATTTCAGGATTAGAACCTAGTGCATTTACAATATCTTCATGTAACTCATAGTTTCCATTTAAAGTATCTTCATTTTCAACATGACCATACATAAATTTAAAAGAGTTAGAACCTAATTTTAAATAGACTTCATTATTATGATTATTTAAATCAAAATCAAAAGGAGCCATATCTTTTTTTTCTTTATTTATCCAGCTTTGATGATTCATAAATTTTTTGGAAAAACCGAAAGAAAAATTCTTTATTGGATTAATCTGAATTTCAGAAAAAAAACTTGTTCCCCTAAAATCTGTAACTTTATTGTTATCTAACCATTTTTTATAAGTTTCATTTAATTCGTAACCTAATCTAAGCCTTGATTCTTCTTTTGTCCAAGAAGGTTTGTCTATTCCTAACGGTATGTCAGCCTGACTCATATAAGAAAAAATATCTAACGAATAAGCTGGAGTAGTGATAATATGGATAATAATAATTATTAATATTATCCATATTTTTTTTAGATTAACATAAGACATAAGCAATTATTTATTTATATAAATAGATTAAGACAGTCTAAATATTAATTATAGCAAACGACAAAAAAAATATCACTTTTTATGTCGTTTGCTATAGAATTACTTTTATAAACTATTTATTCTTTCTGATTCAAAGATATATTCAAGCCTTTATCGCAGAAAAACATTGGATAAAAATCAATATTTTTCACTCTAGGACTTGTTACATAACTTTCGCTACAATGCCACAGATATATCCAAGGAGCTTGTTCCACTATTTTTCTATTAATACGGTCATAAGCCTGACTTCTTAGTTTTTCATCAGTAATCTTAACTACTTCATCTAAAAGCTTATCTATTTCTTCATTTTTAAATTTTGCTCTATTTCCACCAGAGCCCCAATTTTTAGAATGGAAAAGAGGATAAAGGAAATTTTCTCCATCAGGATAATCACCAAACCAGTTCATAAAGAAAGCTTTGGCTTCTCCTTTATTTATAGCATCTTTTAAAGCACTCCATTCCATAGGTTTTAATTCAACAACTACGCCATAATTTTTTAATTCACCTTGAATAAATCTTGTTATTTCAAAAGCTGATTGTTGTGCTTTCTGATAAAGCTCTATTTTTAAAGGATTTTTTTCGTTATAACCTGCTTCTGCTAATAATTTTTTCCCTTCTTCAGGATTAAAACAAATTTCAGTAGGTTTTGAATCATACCCTGAAATTCCAGGAGGAATACTTCCAATAGCAGGAACAGCCCTACCAGAGTAAATTGCTTTAATAATCTTTTCCCTATCAATTAAATAATTCAGAGCCTTTCTAATTCTGACATCATTAAAAGGAGCTTCTTGATTGTTAAAACCTATATACCAAGTATTTAAAGCTGGAACATCAACAATTCTATTTTCATACTTTGGCATAGCTTTAAACCTATCATAGTTAGAAGGGTAAAGCTGCAACAAATCAATAGTATCACATTCAAATTCCAACTCTGCTTTGAGGTTTTCTGTTATAATTTTAACAAAGATACTATCAACCTGTGGTTTGCCTAAAAAATAATCTTTATTAGCTTCAAGTTTTATATAGCTGTCTCTAACTCTATCTTTTACAAAAAAAGGTCCTGTTCCGACTGGTTTATTAAAGAAATCACTTCCTTTAAACGCTTCTTTACTTTCAGAGGGAAGGATATAACAAGCTGGAGTGGTTAGCAAACAGATAAATGGAGCAAAAGGTTCTTTCAATTTAATTGAAACTCTATATTCATCAAGTGCTTTAATTCCTGACGTTTTGTCTGTTTTGCCATTCATACGGTCTAAAGCACCGTCTATTTTTTCTAAAACCCAAGTTCTAGGTGATGCTGTTTTAGGATCTAAAATTCTATCTAAAGTAAAAACGACATCAGCAGATGTAAATTTTTTTCCATTATGAAAAGTTACATTCTGTCGTAATTTAAAAATATATTCACAACCATCTTTAGATATTTCCCAAGATTCTGCTAAATCTGGAACAAGTTCCATCTTTTCGTTGTATCTGACCAAACCATCAAAGATTCTTGATTGAATCACTGCTTCATTTACATCTACTCCACGAGCAGGATCAAGATTTGAAGGTTCACTTGAAATATAAGTTGAAAAAACATTTGTATTATCTAAACTATTATCGCAACAGCCTGTAAGAGATGTAATAACTGTTAAAAATCCGAATATTAACAGGCCTGCACAAATAATTCTTTTCATCTTGCCACCCCTAATGTCTTTTTCTCTATTAATCGGCGTTTGGGTAGCAAGTGTTTAGATTTTATTTATTCGGTGGCAAAGAACGACTTCAATGCTTTAAGCATATAGTAGTTATCTTTTACGCCACACATTTCTCTGATAGAATGCATTGCAAGCATTGGAACGCCCACATCTACAGATGGAATACTCACATGAGAAGCAGAAATAGGGCCTATTGTAGAACCGCCTTTAACATTAGAGCGGTTTACAAAACATTGAGATGGAACACCCGCACGTTCACAAATTTGTCTAAAAATAGAACTAGTTATAGAGTCTGAAGTATAGCTTCTTTGCCCACTTTGCTTAATAGTTGGTCCACCATTTATTATAGGTCTATTTGTTGGGTCTTCCTTTTCTTTCAAATTGGGGTGACAAGCATGGGCACCATCAGCAGAAATAATAAAAGAAGAAGCTAATGCACGCAAATAATCTTTACGGCTTCCACCAAAAGTAAGAGTAACTCTTTCTAATAAATCAGAAAGTAATGTTGAGTCTGCTCCCATACGGCTTCCACTTCCAACTTCTTCGTTGTCAAAACAAGCTATAACACAGGTTGACTCTGGTTTTTCCGTTTCGCAAAGTGCATTAACCGCTGCATAAACAGATTGAAGATTGTCTAACCTGCTCGATGAAATATATTCATTATCTGGACCAATAAGACAGCCCTTCTGATATTCATATAGGAATAAGTCATAATCAAGTATATCATCGTAATCAACTATAAGTTCAACTGTTAGTAGACCATGCAAATAGCCTTTACCCTCAAATTTTGCATTAACCTGACCAACAAAAGGAAGTGTATCTATTTGTTTATCGTAAACATAGCCATTATTCAAATTTGGATTCAAATGAATAGCCATATTTGGAATTATAGCTAGAGGTTTGTTTATATTTAATAGTCTTTCTTTAGGTCTATAAATATTATCGCTTTTACAAGTTACACGCCCTGCAATAGCAAGAGGTCTATCAAACCAAGTGCTCAAAATAGGTCCACCATATACCTCAGTATTTAAACGGAGATAATGGTCTTTGCTAACCCATTCAGGAGTTGGTTTAATGCGGAAACCTGGAGAATCATTATGTGCACCGACAATTTTAAAACCAGCTTCGGCTATATCCTTTGAACCAACAATAAATGCCATTAAAGCGGAATCATTACGAACAAAATAATATTTACCATTAGGTTCAAGATTCCATTCATCTTCTTCTTTTAAAGCTTTAAATCCACTTTTTTCTAAGATTTTTATTGATGAAGCAACGGCATGATAAGCAGTCGGGCTTTCATAACAAAAGTCAACAAGCTGTTGGGCATATATTTTATCAGGATGAGGCATAATGATTCATTCCCCTGCAAATTTAGATATATTACAGCCTCAAATTTATTTAACTTCAAAAAAAAAGCAAGAAATATTTTATATAAAATTTAAAGTATAAGATGTAAGATTTTTACTCTAATACCTATAATATTTTATCTACTATTTCGCTAAAAATTTTACTAGTTTCGCTTTTTGCGTTTGTAAAAGCATAAACTTCGCCTTTATCGCAAGCTATACCTATTTCTGGTTCAATTGGTATTTTCCCTAAAAATGGAACATTAAATTCTTTTGCAATCTTTTCACCACCACCAGAGTTAAAAATATGGGTAAGAGTTTTACAACAAGGGCAAACAAAGCCACTCATATTTTCTATTATTCCTTCAACTTTTACGTTCATTAATTTACAAAAATTCAGTGATTTTCTAACATCGGCAGCTGAAACTTCTTGAGGTGTAGTTACTATTATTGCTGATTTTTTCCCAGTCAAAGTTTGGAAAACACTAAGGGGTTCATCACCTGTGCCTGGAGGTGCATCTATTATCAAATAATCTAAATCTCCCCAATCAACATCATTGATAAACTGGGTTATAGCACCAATTTTTAAAGGACCTCTCCAAACTATTGCATCGTCTGGATTTTCTAACAATAAGCCAACAGAAACTATCTTGATTCCAGCTTTTTCAACAGGGATAAGTTTTTCTCCATTTGACATCAAATGTTCACCTTGCAAATGAAGCATTGTAGGAATACTAGGTCCATGTATATCAACATCAAGAAGACCTACTTTTTCACCTTTTAAAGCTAATGAAACAGCAAGATTAACAGAAATTGTACTTTTACCAACTCCGCCTTTGCCAGACATTACAACAATAGTATTTTTTAAGTATTTACTATTATCTGGAATTTGATTATCTTTATTTTTGCAATTACTTGAACTTGAACAGCTCGAGCAATTATGTGAACATTCTGAATTACTCATTTGTTGTTATCCTTTCAACAGATTATTCTACTATGATTCTTCCTTGTGGCTCTGCATATTTACTTAAATCACCGTTTAGATATTTAAAGTAATCAATGTAAGCTTGTGTAACAGGAATATTTGAATCTTCTATTAGTTTATGTTGTGAGAATTGGTTTATCCCATCACCGCTTTCTTTTATTAGATAGTCTGTTGAAACCAAAATATAATCCTTGTTTGGATCAATTGGAACATATTCGTTATTTTGCTTTACCATAACATCTTTTACACGACGAACACCATTAACCTTTTCAAACATTCCGTTGTCGTCAACTATAACAAAAGATGGAATAGATGTATCTATTTTGCATTTCAAACCAGAAACTTGGAAAAAACCGCCTGATTCTCCGACAGACCACTTTCCATCAGCAGTAATAACATTCAAGGTTTTTCTGTAGCTCATTTCAAGAGCATCTAATATTTCTTGTCCTTTAACGCTTATTTTACAAATCATATTATTAAAACCATTAACGTCTTTTAAATCACCAACTGTAATTATACCTTTTTTTATATCTGCTCTTATTGAACCACCATTGAAAAGAGCTATATCTCCTGAAGTAGCATAAAGTAACGCATCTGTACACCAATCGCCTAGATTTGTTTCCCTATTTCTTATTAATCTTACGTAATTTTCATTGTATATTGATAAATGATGAGTTGAAGTTCCGACAACTTTTTTTAATTCTTCGTTATAGTATTTTCGAATATTTTCAATATAGTCACTTATTTCTTTGTCTTTATCTTTATAATCACTTATCAATTTTGAAGTAATACCATTGGGTGATATTGTAACTTCCCCAATGTTCCTTATTTTTTCACCTGCCGAAGTCAAAACAACTTCTTTACCCTCTTTGTTTTTTATAATATGATAAGGAATCAAGCTATGTGAATGCCCATCTATGACTACATCTATTCCTGTCGTATTAGCAATTAAATTAGTTGAAGTAAATGGCTCATAACCTGTTCCTACACCTAAATGTGAAATTAAAACCACATAATTAGAACCTTTTGATAAACAAGAGTCTACTGATGTTTGAACAGATTCAAACAAATCTTTTCCCCGATTGTGGCTTTTAAAGTCATAAACAAATTTCCCATTTTCTTGGAAGAAGCCAGGTGTTGAAGAATTTGTAGAACCTGGTGTTGTTACTCCGACAAATCCTATTTTTGTATTGCCATAAGTTAAAATTGTATATGAAGCAGTTTGAGCCAAAGCATTGGTTTTGTTTCCACTATAAGTTATATTGCAATTTAAATATTTTGCTTTAGAATTATCTATAATTGATTTTAGCGAATCCATACCAAAATCAAATTCGTGATTTCCGCAAATTGCTAAGTCATAACCTGTTTTATTCATTATATCTGCTATTAATTTGCCTTTTGTTATTGTGCCTATATATTCACCCTGAATAGCATCACCACAGTCTATCAAAACAACATTAGGATTTTTTTCTTTTATTTTATTTCTATATGAAGCTATACCAGCATAACCTATGTTTTGGTCTAAATAGCAATGGGCATCATTTGTAAATAATAAAACAATCTCATCTGTAGGTTTTAAATTCCTATTTTTTAGAGAATTTTCATAAAGAAAAAACGAAATTATACATATTAAAGCAAGTATAAAAAATATTTTTAAATATTGTCTTATAGTTTTTTGTTTTTTCATAGATGATATTTTATTATTATTTTATAATTTTTTCTATTATTTTTATTTAAACTATCTAATTTAAGAAAAAAATCAATCAAAAAAAAGCCTGATTTATAATCAGGCTTTTTTATATTCAACTATTCTAACTTTTATTTTTTATTTTTCAGTTCAATATATTTCTTATAAGCTTCTGTATATTTACTACGAACTTTATTGACTTTTTGCATATCAGGATTTTGACTAGAAACTAGTTCTGTATATTCAGCATAATATTTCAAATATTCTTCTTGAGCTTCTTTCAAAGTCATAGTATTCATTTCAACAGCTGTTGCTTTGTTGCTATCATTCATAATTGGAGCAATAGCTCTATTCGTTCCATCGCTTTCCATAAAACATGATAAAGATACATTGCTTACCGAATTGTTGGAAGCAGGCAAATTAGCTACAGATGTATTTACTTTGTTGTTAGTAGTAGGTTCTGATACAACAGTATTTGTCTTTCTTCCGAAGAGATTCTTAAAGAAGCTAACTATACGAGACCATATAGAAGGTTTTGAAGTAGTAGTATTATTAGTTGAGGTGTTATTATTATTGTTGCTATTAGACGTTGTATTTACCATACCTACAGATTCTAAATAAGCATACAATTCTTTCGATACAGTTCTAGAACCGCCATTAACATATAGCAATAAATCGTTTAATGAAATTTTTCCGAAAGAGTTTTCTACGAGAATCTTTGCCAATGCAACTTTATTCTGAGGATAAGAACTAACGTAACCTTTACAGAAATCATATAAAGAGAAATGAGGAGATGATTTATAAAATTCAGCATAAGCAGCACTTACACCACCATCAATATTTGCCATAAGTTCATAAAGAACTTTACCGACAAATACTTCGTTTCTAGTCATTTCATCAAAGGTTTTATTTCCCAAAAAGCCTTTCAAAGCATCTTTATCGTTTAAATTATAGCCATAACAAAGACCACCATTGTTTACAGCACCAAAAGCATTTGCCCAGCCTTCTATCCATGCGGTATTATAATCTGGAAGAATTTCATCTAAATAATGTTGACCATCTTCACCATAATTAATTGAAAAAGAATAATATTCTGGATAGGTATTTAACATTACTACATGACCGAACTCGTGTAAGAATACAAAAGTTTTATTTTCTTTTGAATAACTATGTACACAATTATATAGGTCAAGATTGTAACTATTGTCATTTGGATTTTTGTAAGAGCAACAAGTGCTATCGCTATCACTCAAATGCACGTTAAGAGTTTGACCAAGTTGTCCGCTAACAGATTTAACATATTCGTATATAGTGCTTCCGTTAGGCAGTTTTGTTTCAAGGTATGTTCTCCAAGGAGAACCAATAGGCAGGTCTTTTATACTGTTTATTTGGTAAGTATTATAACCTATTTCATTACCGTATTCATCTGTGACTAACCGTTCATAAGTTATATTAAGTTTCCCTGCAAAAGCTGGCAAAGAACAGCTTACTATTAAAGCTAATATAAAAATAAACTTAAAATAATTGTAAAAACGATTTTTTGTCATAATCTTACCTACTTATTCACTTATTAGAAACTTTTTTATTATTATAAGAAAAAATAATCGATTCGTCTAGTACCTATATTAATTATTTTTAGACAAAAATAACAAAAAAAATGTGTACACTAATTTTCTTGTTATAATTTTTATCATTTTATATAATACTTGCTCAAATTAAACTTATAAAGTAAAATCTATAAATAAGTAAAAAATAGGAGAAAAAAATGCGTAAAAAAATCGCAGTTTTATTATTTGTCTTATGTCTAGTTTCTGTAGTTAGTGGAGTTTTTGCAATGACACCTAGAATAAGATTTCCAGAATGGAACAAAACCAACATAAAAATAACAGATTGGGATCCAATAAAAGGAATTTTAACTATAACCGTAGTGATTGAAGCGAATAGAATTCCTATAGAAAAAGCTTATTCGCAACCTTACCTACAGAGTAATTTCAATAAAGTTATTCCAAAAATTGAAAAAGAAAACATAAAACAGGGTGATAAAGCTGTTTTTACACATAGATTAAATATTAAATCCAATACTACAAATTGGGTTGAAATGGATATTAGAGCTATGCCTGATATTGCTGGCCTAAAAGTTTTGTTAAGAAGTGAATATGCCGATAACCCTGCAATGCGTGATATACTGGAAATGGAATCTGACCAGATTAAAAATCCTGTTTTTATCGGCACTTCAATGCCTATTTTAGTCAGAGATGACATCGCTTTAAATGTAACACCAGAAATAGCTTTTGTTCCAAGTTTTATTCATAACAATCAAAAATATTATATATGGTTGCCATTAGATACAGCAGAAAGCAAAACAACTAATTCAGCAATAAAAATATTTAAAACAGCTTTAGAAGGAAAAGACCTGAAAAAGATTGAAGCAGCTGGGCAAAATTTAATCGAACGTTTTAATACTGAAAAAAGAACAATAGTATTTAAAAGGGGAAAAGGTGATAATTTTGCAATCCCAACAAAAGTTGCCTTAGAAATGCTTAGAGCTAATATTGTTAGTTTGAAAGCAATTTTAAACAATAATACAGATGAATTAGAAAAATTTTATTCTGAAATGAAGCCATGTTATACAAAGGGGTTTATAGCTTATAATCTATATGCTTTATTCAAGTCTGCTGGCAACACAGCGAAAGCTTCCAAATATAAAAATGAAGCCCTTACAGAAAAGCCAGCTTGGCCATTGTTAAAGAACGATTAAACATAAATATTTTCCCCCTTACATATTGTAAAAAAAAGAGTATAATGTACTTAATAAGTTTTTTATAACAACCATAAGTTTCGGAGCTAAAAAAATGAAATTCGCAAAAAGACAGCTTTTCTTTATCAGTATAATACTATCATTGAGTTTATTCTGTTTGCCATTCACTCAAGAGCTTTATGCTGAATCTCTTTTATCTAAAATTAAAACTAAAGCTAGCGAATTCATTTCTAATACAGTAGAAAAATATACAAGCCGAGATTTTTGGGTTGATAAAGCCTCATCTACAATTTGTTCAAAAGTAATATCAAAACCCGTGAAGCTTGCTACAGCAGCCTTGGGAATGGCTATTGGAACCGCTGTAGGTGGTCCTGTTGGAGCTACATTAGGGGCTTATGTTGGAAACAAAATAGGAACTCATTTGTGCGACATTGTTGCAAAGCCAATAGTCAAAGGTGTTATTAACGAAAAGCTTGACAATAGTGGAGAAACGACTATTTCGACTATTTTTAAGGTCTGCAAAAGTATGGACGGTCCATCTTTGGCTTGTGACACTACTGGTGCAGTTGTTGGCGATATTCTTGGTAGTGCGATAGGCGGAATATTAGGAGCTGCAATAACTGCCAGTGTCGGTGGAGGAACAATCTTACCTATAATTGGCACCATTACTTTTGCCACATTAGGGTCAAAATATGGAACAAAATTTGGAACATGGCTTGGTAAAAAAATTGGTGAAAAGTTTTTCAATAAAAGTTATAAAGCTTTAACAGGAAAAGACAGGACTTCAGATCAAAGTGCTGATAATAGTATACTATTATCGACAGCACAAGATATTGTTTCTTTGGATAAAGAAAAATTGGCAAGAAACACTACTGGTGAAGTTGTTGGCGATGTCATCGGTAGTGTTTTAGGTACTGTTGCAGGAGCAACTGTTTCAGCTTTTACAACTGGTGGAACTTCTGATACTATAACTAATATAGGAACAAATTTGGGGTCAAAAATAGGTAAATCTATTGGAAATTGGATAGGAACTAAGTTCTTTGATAAAAGTAAAGAGGTTATTTCTAATACTAATGCAGCAAAGTCAGCAAAAGTTAAATCATCAGAAAATGCAACAACAGCAAAAGTTAAAAATGAATACTCAAATACAACTTCGACTTCCAATAATTTTTCTAATACAGAAATAACTAAGTCTGATTTAAATGCAGTTTATCAAGCTTATTTAATTTCTTATTCTAATTATTCAAAGGCTTTAGCTGATAAAAATACCACAAAAGAAGATTTGCAGAAATATAAAGAAGTATATAATACAAACTTTAATATGTATAATGATTGTGTTAAAGAATATTATAACAATAAATAAAGAGAGAGATGAGAGGTAAGAGGTAAGAGAAAACCTCTCTGTCACTTCGTGACATCTCCCCTTAAAGAGGCTGTCTAAAAACTAGCTTTTTACTCTAAAATTAGTTTTGTATTTTATTTAAAAGCATTTGAAGGAATTGGTTTTCGTTTATATTTCCAAATTTTGGGGCAATAAGTAAGTCTTTAGGAACTCTATTAATAAATCTTTCAAAAATAATATCTGTTTTAAGATTAGATATGAACTCAGAAAGTGTTTCTAGATAACTTTCAAGCGAATGAAGTTTAATGTAATCATTATCTTTTTTATATAATTCTGCCAATCTACTACCTTCGACTATTTGGAGATGGTGAAGTTTAACAAAATTTGCTCCTGTATCAGATAGCATTTGAGAATAAACTCTAGCTACATCTAGAGGTTCGTTAGGAAGTCCAAAAATAAGATGAACAGAAGTATCTAGTTGTGCTTCTCTAAGCATTGCAATTGCATTTAGAGCTGTTTTAACAGTATGGCATCTGTTTATGCTTTTTAGCACATTATCATCAAAAGATTCAACCCCTATTTCAATTCTTACATAAGTTTCTTTTTTCAAATCTAACAGTAAGTCAACAATTGATTCATTTATGCAGTCTGGTCTTGTTGCTATAATTAAGCCTATGATATTAGGAATAGTTAAAGCTTCCCTATATTTTTTTTCTAGAATATCTATTGAAGAATAAGTCCCCGAGTAACTTTGAAAATATGCAAAAAAATCATTACAATTATATCGTTTTGAAAAAAAATTAATTCCTTCTTCTAATTGTGTTGTTATTGATTTTTTGTTGTTAGTATAAAAAGGAGAAAATGCTTTATTATTACAATATAAACAACCATCGAAAGATAGTTTTCCATCTCTGTTTGGGCAAGAAAAACCAGCATCAATAGGTATCTTTTGAATTCTTTTTCCAAAATGTTCCTTTGCCCATTCAGAAGCTGTTTTAAATAAGCAATGATTATCTTTCAATTTTTACTCCTATATAGTTTTTATATTATACCCCTACTACTATAAAAACAACAAAAACCAAAAGCTATTTTTTGTTTATATTTGTTTAAATTTATTTGATTGTCTAAATACTCACACTTATTTCGCCGATGAATTAGTTATAGTAAAATAAAAAAAGGATTGGCAAACTAATATGAGTATAGATCTGTCTAGTTTTAATAGTTCTATTTCTAGTCTCATAACTCATCGTTCTACATCTGTCACAAAAAAGGAAAACGACAAAGATTCTTCGGATGTAAAAGAACAAATGAGGACTTACGCAAATGACATTATGTCAACAAGGAAAAATCTTACTGACTATATGAACAGTAAAAGTGATTCCTTCGAGAACTTATCTAGTTCAAAAAGTTCACAAAATCTGCTTTCTGCTGTTTCAACAATGAAGAACACTACTAATATGTCTTCAATAGAGAAATATAAATATATGTTGGAACAAGCACAGAATTCAGTAAAAATAAATACTTCTGAACCTAATGCAGAAAAGTTACTTTCTCAATCAGAGCAAATAATTCAAAAAGCACTGATACAAGGCATCAGCGAGGCTGATACTGCTAGTCTGAGTCAAGCTCTAACTGCTAAAAGAGTAGCATTATCTCGCTTAGATATGATTGGATGATTATTATATAAAGTCTAAAATAAGGTTGAAATTGTAAGAAAAACAATTTCAACCTTTACAATTTCTTTATCAATTCAAATCTAAATTTCCATATATTTTATAATTTCTTCCATCTTTAGCAACTTGAAGATTTTTGTCTGGAAATTCTTTTGGAAGCTCTCTTTTTAGCATATCAACCACTTCATTCTCTATTTTAGTAAAAAATTCTGGTGATACTTTACTAGAGGTAGCTAGTTTAATTCTAAAAACATAACCAGGACCTAGTTGAGAAGAAATTCCAAGAGAGAAGGAAAAACCTAATTCAAAAAGTCCATCTGTATCAGGTGTAACACCACAGCCGTGAGGTGGACGATTGTAACGTAAGGGATAAGCATCGCCGTATTTTTCTTCAAGATAAGTGTCGATGCGGTCAAAGATACCCTGTAACTTACTTTCCCATTTTGCAAGCAAAGGATTCTGCATAATAAACTCCAATTATTTTTGTCGGTGGATATACTATCACTAACTTTCATAATGTGCTAGCTATTTTATTTTGTCTTAAGTAAAGAAAGTATCCCCTCTTGTACTAAATAAAAAAAAGTGATATTCTAAAAAGTAATTAGTAGTGTATAACTAGAGGAGAAAAAAAATGCTTTTTCCTGTTCGCAGACCAAGAAGATTACGAGTAGATAGTCGTTTAAGAAATATGGTCAAAGAATTTTCTGTTGAACCAAGGCAGTTAATATACCCATTGTTTGTTTCTGAAACAATTACAGAACCAGATGAAATTTCATCAATGCCAGGACAAATGCATTGGCCTATCAATCAAATTGACGAACCCATAAATAATGCTATGTCAAAGGGTGTCAAAGCCTTTTTACTTTTTGGAATACCTGCAACAAAAGATATCCATGGGGAATCTGGTTGCGGAGAAGATAGTGTCGTTTGTAAAGCTATTAAACATATAAAAGAGAAATGTCCTAACGCATATATTATTACCGATGTTTGTCTTTGCGAATACACCAGTCATGGGCATTGCGGATTTATAAACAATGAAGGGGAAGTAGAAAACGACATTTCTTGCAAACAGCTAGCAAAAATGGCATTATCTCACGTTAAAGCTGGAGCAGATATGGTTGCTCCTTCCGACATGATGGATGGAAGAATAGCAGCAATCCGAAAAATTCTTGATGACAACGGTTTTATAAACACTCCTATTATGTCTTATTCAGTAAAATATGCATCTTCTTTCTACGGACCCTTCAGGGAAGCTGCAGATTCAGCACCAGGAAAAGGTGATAGAAAAGGTTATCAAATGGATTTTGCAAATTCGAGAGATGCAAGCATTGAACTTGAATTAGACTACGAAGAAGGTGCTGACATTTTAATGGTTAAACCTGGACTTCCGTATTTAGATATACTAAAACAAGCTTCAGAAAATTATAATTGTCCTATAGCCACATATCACGTGTCTGGTGAATATTCGATGATAAAAGCCGCCGCTGAAAAAGGCTGGATAGATGAAAAGAAAATAGTATTAGAATCTTTAACAGCAATGAGAAGAGCTGGTGCAGATTTGATAATTACTTATTACGCACCGCAAGCAGCAGAATGGCTTATGGAAAAATAAAAATGCCTCATCCACACGGAATACCACAAAATACAAATCAATTACGAGTTCTTGCTTGGGAAACTACCAAAGCTTGTCCCCTAGCCTGCCCACATTGTCGTGCTTCTGCAGTAGAAAAAAGAGATCCAGATGAACTTTCTACAGAAGAAGGTTATAAAATGCTTGAATCGGCAGCTAAGTTAGGAAAAAGCATAATTATACTTAGTGGTGGAGAACCTCTTTTAAGACAAGACTTAGAGAGCCTTGCAGCAAAAGCGGTTGAATTAGGACATAGACCTGTTGTTTCTTGCAATGATGGGTCTTTGCTTACAGATGACAGAATAAAAAGCCTTTCTAAAGCTGGAATAAAACATTTTAGTTTTAGTATGCACTCTGAAATCGAGAATATTCACGACAATTTCGTAAGAAAAGCAGGTGCTTATTTAAATGCATTACAAGCTTTTAAACGAATAAAAGATAATGGACTCACATTCCAAATAAACACAACTGTTTTGCCGAATAACTACAATAATCTTGACAATATTATGAAATGGGTAGTTTCGCTTGGAGCTTCAGCTTGGCACTTGTTTTTTATAGTTCCTACTGGACGAGCTTCAGATGGTAGTTCAGAAGTAACACTTAGTAAAGAAGAAACAAACAATGTTTTGGAACACATATCGGATTTGGTAGACCAAAATAAAATACCAATAAAAGTTACATGTGCCCCACAATATGCACAAATAAGGGCTTCAAAGGGGAAACCAACAGGTAGTCATGGAAGAAGCTGTATGGCTGGCAACGGTTATATTTTTGTTAGCTGGAAAGGTGACGTTAAACCTTGTGGTTACTTTGACCTGATTATTGGCAATGTTAGAGAAAAACCATTAGATGAACTCTATGAAAACAGCAAACTGCTTATAGATATGCGTGAACAAAAGAAATTAAATGGTGTTTGTGGTCAATGTAAATTTAAATCAATTTGTGGAGGTTGCCGTGCAAGAGCTTTTGCTGTAAATAAGGACTATATGAGCACAGATCCAAATTGCAAATATTGTTAATGTAGCAGTTTAATAATAAATGTGGTAATATTTTCTGTATAAAAATATAAATAAACAAATAAGGTAATATAATATGGAATGTTTGTTAGACGAAAAAGACCACGAAATATTACAGATGTTACAAAATGATTTTCCTTTAGTTTCTGAACCTTATAAAGTAATAGGCGATAAATTATGGATTGACGAACACTCTGTAATATCAAGAATTGTAAGACTTTTTCAAAATGGTGTAATTCGTTACATTGGTCCTTTTTTTGACAGTAAAAAGTTAGGATATTCAGGTTGTCTAGTTGCATTAGACGTAACCGAAGAGCGTATAGATGAAGTTGCGGAAATCATAAACAAATATGATGAAGTGACCCACAACTATTTGCGTGATGGTTCTCCTAATATGTGGTTTACTCTCATAACAAATTCAGAAGAACAAAAACAGAAAATACTAAGCGAAATAAAAGAAAAAACTGGAATAAAGGAAATTCTTTTGTTTTCCTCGAAAAAATATTTTAAAGTGAAGGTGGATATATAATGAAATCTATCGATGAAAAAACAAAAAATATTTTAAGAGAACTTCAAAATAATTTTAAGCTTGAAACAAAGCCCTTTAAACGCATAGCTAACGAAATTGATTGCTCCGAAGATGACGTTATAACAACAATAACTCATTGTATTGATAATGGAATTATAAGACGTATAGGTATAGCTGTTAAGCCGCAAAAAGTTGGATTTTCAGCCAATGCTTTAACAGCTTGGAAAGTACCGCCAGAAAAAATACATGAAATAGGCTCCGAACTTGCAGAAATAAAAGAAGTATCTCATTGTTATGATCGCGAATGTCCTGATGGTTGGGATTACAATCTTTTTGTAATGATTCACAGCAAAACAAAAGAAGATCTAGATAATATTATAAAAAACATTTCCCAGAAATATGATTTGAAAGAATATAAAGTTTATAATACTGTTCGTGAACTAAAAAAGAGTTCAATGAAATATTTCTAATAATAAATAAAGTCTAATATAGTTTAATAAAAGATTCAACCGAATATGCCGATAAACATTGCAGGTTGAATCTTTTTTCTTACTAAGGAGCAATAACAAATGTCTACGAAAGAAGAAAAAATTAAAGTTGGTATTATTTTTGGTGGTCGTTCTGGAGAACATGATGTTTCTCTTGTTTCTGCTGCTTCCATTATGAAAGCATTAGATAAAAATAAATATGAAATTATTCCAATAGGCGTTACAAGAACAGGTGTTTGGCTAACAGATGTTACTATTGAAATGATGCAAAAATACAGTAAAACTAAAGACAAAACAGCTTTAAAAGGTTCAAGAAAAGTCGTTTTCAGTAGTGACACCGACAATAAAGGTCTTATTGTTTTAAACGACGATGGGAAAAATGATTTGATAAAATTAGATGTAGTCTTTCCTATTAATCATGGAACTTATGGTGAAGACGGTACGCTTCAAGGTTTGTTAGATCAAGCAGATATGCCTTATGTTGGTTGTGGAGTAATTGCTTCTGCTGCTGGTATGGATAAGACTATAGCAAAAAAACTATTTAAAGATGCTGGCATTGAAATTGCTCCATATATTGAAATTCTACGTTCTGATTGGCGTAAGGAACAAGATAAAGCTATTGAAAAAATAGTAAACAAAATTGGCTACCCTTGTTTTGTAAAACCTGTTAACTCTGGTTCTTCTGTTGGTATTACAAAAGCTCACAATTATGAAGAATTAAAGAAAGCTATGGATGAAGCCTGTAAGTATGACCGAAAAATACTTATAGAAAAAGCCATTAATGCAAGAGAAATTGAAGTTTCTGTACTAGGAAATGATTACCCCAAAGCCTCTCTTCCTGGAGAAATTGTTCCTTGTAATGAATTTTATGATTATTCTGCAAAATACATTGACGACAAATCTAAGCTAGAAATACCAGCAAAATTACCTGAAGACTTAATCACAAAAATACGAGAATCTGCCGTTAAAGCTTATAAAGCAATTGATGGTGCTGGTTTAGCGAGAGTCGATTTCTTTGTTGAAAAAGAAACAAACAATATCATTATAAACGAAATCAATACTCTCCCAGGTTTTACTAGTATAAGTATGTATCCAAAACTTTGGGAAGCTACTAACCTACCCTATAGCGATTTGCTTGATGAGCTTATTAAACTCGCAATGGAACGCTATAATGATAAACAAGAATCATTAGCTACAGTTGCTTAAAAAAATATTAAACCATAAGGGAACAGAATGCTAGAGTATACTATTAGAAGAATAACAGCAACAATACCTGTTTTATTTGGTATTATTTTTGTTATTTTTTCTGTTCTTTATCTTATTCCTGGCGATCCTGCCCTAACTATTGCTGGACCAAGAGCAAGCGAAGCCACAGTAGAACGAATCAGAACAGAAATGGGTCTTAACCAACCATTTTGTAAAAGATTTTTTACTTATGTAAAAAACATTGCTAGTGGAAATTTTGGAAATTCTGTATTAACTGGTAGACCTGTATTAAATTCACTCTGTGAAAAACTTCCGTATACTTTGAAATTAGCTTGTATTGCTATGTTTATTTCTATACTGTTAGGAATACTAATGGGAATAATTAGTGCAATTACAAGAGGGAAAGCTTTGGACAGATTATGCACAATACTTTCTGTTACAGGAATCAGTATTCCTGTTTTCCTTTCTGGATTAGTTTTTCTATATATTTTTGCAGTTAAGCTACGATGGTTTCCTGCTTCAGCCAGTTCACTAACTATGGTTAAGAATCCTTTACTTCCATTCATTCTGCCTGCTTTTACACTTGGCATACGTTCTGCTGCATTTCTTGCCAGAATTGTTAGAAGCAGTATGATAGAAGTTTTAAATCAAGATTATATAAGAACTGCTAGAGCAAAAGGATTAAATCCTTGGAGGATATTATTCCGTCATGCTCTTTTTAATGCACTAATTCCAGTAATAACAGTAATAGGACTAGATTTATCTAGCTATCTGAATGGTTCGGTTATAGTTGAAACAATTTTTGACCTCCCTGGTATAGGTAGATTCGCTATGGATGCAATTTTACAACGAGATTACCCTATAATTCAAGGTGTAGTTCTTATTGGAGCAATTATTTTTATTGTGGTAAACCTACTAATGGATTTAATTTATGCGTGGATAAATCCAAAAATTAGAGATGAAATGATGGGTAAAAGTGTAGCCTAATTATGAAAAACAAATTTTTTAAAAATCTAACATATACGGGTTGGCTATGCTTAATAGGAATTATATTAGTAATATTGATTGCTATTTTCGCCCCATTACTTGCTCCTAATGACCCAATGGCAACCAATCCAGACAGAAGATGGACATCAACAAAAGGTTTCCCATTAGGTTGTGACAATCTGGGGCAATGTATACTTTCAAGAATAATATATGGTGCTAGATTATCTCTTTTAATAGGATTTGCATCAAGATTTGTTTCGTTATTAATTGGACTTATTGTTGGTCTTACTGCTGGCTACTTTGGAGGCTGGCTAGACTGGTGTTTAATGCGTATAGTTGATATGTTTCTAGCATTTCCTAGTTTGCTATTATCAATAGCTATCTCTATGTTTATGGGAAGTGGCTTAGGAACAGTTATTTTTGCTATAGCTATCGTAGGTTGGGCAGAAATGGCTAGAATAATTCGTTCTTCCGCACTAGAGCTACGTTCATCAGAATATGTAGTAGCTTCAAAAACATTAGGTGCTAGTGATTTCAGAATTATAATGACGCACATTTTACCTAACTGTATGCCTATTATCACGGTAATCTTTACAATGGGAATGGCTACAGCGGTATTGTCTGAAGCAAGTTTAAGCTTTCTTGGACTTGGAGTTGACCCTTCGCTCCCAACTTGGGGCGGAATGGTTGCTACAGGCAAAGACTTTATGATTACCCACCCACAGCTTGTAATCTATCCTGGACTTTGTATAGCTTTATTAGTCATTGTATTCAATGTTTTTGGCGATGAATTAAGAGATATACTAGACCCATCTCATAAAGGAAATTTTTAAAATGACTGAAAGACCTCTAATTGGTATTCTATATTCAGATTGTGCTATTCGCGATAACGATATGAGAATACGCACTTATGTTTCAAGAAAATACTCTAATGCAATTTTGCAAAGTGGTAGCGACCCAATTTTGCTTCCAGTGCCTTTTATTCAAGGAATGAGTTTAAATGAAAGCCATAGACTTGCAGAACGTTATTTAGGTCTTGTAGACGGAATATTACTTGCAGGAGGTGAGGATGTACATCCCAAATTCCAAGACGAAGACCCTATTCCTGCATTAGGTTGCGTCAATATTTTCAGAGATGAGTTTGAGTTAATTGTAGCGGAACTAGCTTACAACAAATTCAAAAAGCCAATACTAGGAATTTGCAGAGGAATACAAGTTATGGCTATAGCTTTAGGCGGAATGGTACATCAAGATATTGCCTCTATGGCTTCGATACAACATTCCCAAACCTCTCCACGTTGGACTACCACACATTTTGTAAATTTTATCAACAATACAAGATTGGCTGAAATATCTGGAAATGGGAAAGAAATGGTAAATTCATTTCATCACCAAGCAGTAAAAGCTGTACCTTATGGTTTTTCAACAGCTGCAGAAACTTCTGATGGCATAATAGAAGCCATAGAAACTAGTGATGAAAAAAGATTTTGTCTCGGAGTTCAATGGCATCCAGAAGAAACATTTAATTCAGACGAATTCAGCAAAGCCATATTTAAAGCCTTTGTTGATGCCTGTAAAAGCAACAAATGATTTTTCCAATCTTTGCAAGTCTAAGACCCAAACAATGGACAAAAAATTTTCTCGTTTTTGTCGCAATTTTATTTTCAAAAAATGAGTTGTTTTTTTCTTACAAAGCTTGGTTGTATTCTTTTGTGGGGTTTATTGTTTTTTGCGGTTTATCTGGCTGTGTCTATATTTTAAATGATATCATAGATATAAACAAAGATAGATTACACCATAAAAAATGCAACCGTCCTATTGCTTCTGGGTTAGTTGGTTTAAACGAAGCTAAGTCAACGCTTCTTATAATACTTTTTTGTTCTCTTATTGCAGCTTGGAATATTTCCCCTTTGTTCTTTTCTGTATCGTTAGGTTATTTTATGCTTAATTTTGCTTATAGCTTCAAGTTAAAGCAAGTAATAATTGTAGATTCTATATGCATAGCATTAGGTTTTGCTCTTAGAGCTATAGCAGGCGTTGGCTCTTTACATCCAATATCTCAAGATGTATATATATCTAAATTATTAATAGTAGCTATATTTATGTTTGCTATGCTCATAGCTATAACAGAAAAACGTCAAGAAATTGAAAATCAAGAAGATGAAAACAGCTTAGAAAAGGTAAAAGAACAGGAGAAATATTCCAATAAATATATCGACCAATCAACATCAATTTTAGCTACTTCAACGATTATTTCTTATACTCTTTATATGATTAATGCTGAAAATATAAGTCTTTTTAAAGCACAACACCTTATATACACTGTTCCATTCATGATTTATGCTGTTTTAAGATACTTGTATTTATCTCAAATTATTGAAGATTGGAATAGTTCAACAGATTTAATACTAAAAGACAAACCATTTATTGGCTGTATCATATTTTGGCTTATAACGCTAACTTTTATTCTACATTATCACACATAAGAATGAAGGCTACTAATCAGAAAATTAACAGCAAAAAGAGTAAATAGCGTTACAGAAAAACCAGCGACAGCAAGACAAGCAGTCCAAATTCCGCTCCAGCCACGAGCTAATCTTACGTGAAGATAAACAGAATATACCAAAAAAGTGACCAATGCCCAAGTTTCCTTTGGATCCCACTGCCAATAATGCCCCCAAGCCTTATAAGCCCAAATCATTCCAAAAACTAACCCACCTACTGTATACAAAGGATAACCCAATGCAATAGCTTTGTAAGTTAAATTATCTAAAACGTTATCATCTGGAAGCCATTTTTCTGCACCCTTTCTTACAGAACCTCTAAATAAAAATGTCAAAACTGAAAGCATCACAGAGGCTACTATTGCAGGGCATATCAACCAATATACTATAATTTGCCATTTATCAGCATATTTTGGGTTTTCTTTTAATGTTAAGGCTAGAAGAATCATTCCCGCTATAAATATAATTGGCAAACCAACAGTAACTATATAACAGGCGATTTTTTCAAAATTGTTATTAAAATTTGATTTTCCATCAGATTGCCCTAAAATTCGCCTCAAACAATACATATAACTAAGTATAAAAGCTACAGCGAAACAAGATTCACCCAAAAATGCCAGTGAAACGTGTAAATACAACCAATTAGACTGTAAAGCTGGAATCAAAGGTTTAATATCACTAGGGAACAAAGAAGAAACCCCAATCATCATAACGGCAAAAACCGATGAACCTGCTTCTAATAAACCTAATGGGTGTTTACTTGTAAAAAAAGCCCCTATTACAATAATAAAAGTTGCAAGCGTTACCATTGATTCATACATATTAGAAAGGGGTGGATGACCAGATATATGCCAGCGAATCCCTAGAGCAATAACAGAAAAAACAGCACCTAGCAAATTTGAAATTCTAGCATATTTATAGAAACCTTGTTTATCGATGCTTAAATAAATACAATATAAAGCAAAAGATATAAGGTAACAAATTATAGCAATAATAAAAAGAGCAGTTTCACTCATTGTTGACCTCATTTCTATTCGTTAATCTTTCTTCAAAAGCCTCAAGTTCCTTTTTTAATACATTTTCGGAACGATTGGAATTCAAAGCTATATTTGTCACTCTGCCGTTTTTATCTAATATAAGCCATTCTTCACGGTATGAAATATAAAAAGATAACATCATTCCAAAACAAAGCATGAAGCATCCTATCCAAACGAAAGTAGTGCCTGGATCATAAGCCATCTGCATTATACATTCATAATCAAAATCTGCATTTTTAAAAATAAATTTAAAAGGGATATTGTTATTAAATTTATGCACATCTGTCATAACAGGTTTATCATCTGCAAAAGCCCATGTGTGACCAATAATTGTTTGATTAAATCTATCAAAAGCGGTTATCTTCACAGCAGGATTCTTCAATTCCTGTGAAGCAGAGAAATTTACTCCGTTTGAAGTCCTAAAATCAGGATAAAAATCGGTAATAACTAAATAATAAGGATAACCAGTTATTTCAAAAGGCTCACTAAAGCCTACTTCTTTCTCTAGTGGAAATTTTACTTTACCAAATTTAATCTTTTCTGATTCATTTAAATCGGAAATTAATTCAATATTTAGCTTTAGCCTATTCCAATTTTTATTCCAATTAGCTAAATAAAAATTCCAATCTTTGTAACTAACAGGTTCATTTACTTTTGCGACAACGGCTTGGCTTTCTTTTTTTTCATCAAACAAAGAACCTGAAACAACGTCTATAAATTTCATTTCTACATTCCAACTTTTAATTCCTGCTTTTTCACCTTTTGAATCAGTATAATGATCAATCCATAGTTTATTAAAAAATACTTTAAACTCTGGATTCATTAAGCCAGCGTTATATAATTCATGGAGTTTTTCTATTTCTGCTCTCATTTTTTCTAATTCTGGGTTCATTGGGGAAAATTGTCTTATGAGCCTAGCTTTTCTACTCATTTTATCTGCTTTATAAGCTGCTCTAATCACTTCTATTTGGGGAACTGGTATTTTCTCGCCAGCTTTACCACTTATAGGCATTTCAACACCAAAAATCAAACCTATCAGACCACCGATAAAAACCATTACCAAACCTATATGTAGGATTAAACCACCTACCAAAGACATTTTCCCATAATTTCTCAAAGCTACATTTGTATTATCTCTAAATTTAAAAGGGGTAAACCGCTTAAAGTAATCATTATTCACCGAGTTTGTAAATTCTTTGGAAGCTTTTAATGATAAAATATCTTTTGTTGAAATATTGTCGAATTTGTTAAAAAGCTTTTTGTATATTGATTTATATCTAATGATTACACAGATAATAGCAGAAACTGAAAGCAAAGTTAAAATACTTATAAACAAAGAGCTTCTATACATATCATCAAAGCCAAACCATAGAATCAACTGCCAAGTTTTAGGGAAGCCGTTAATATAGTTTATAGCCTCGAGTCGCTGAGGAATCAACGTTCCTAATATAGCTAAAAGTATT